>JAJRSP010000063.1 GCA_024278775.1 Planctomycetota bacterium | reverse complement strand
GGGCGGGCTGGAAAAACTCTCGACAAAGGATATCGCGGACATCGCCGCGTCCTTCCAACAGGCGGTGGTGGACGTGCTGGTGAAGAAAACGATGCTGGCCGTCGCGCAGACCCAGCGTGAGACCGTCGTGCTCGGTGGCGGTGTGGCGGCCAACCGCTTGCTTCGTGACACGCTGGCCAGTGTCTGTGCCGGGCGCGGACTTCGATTTCACGCCGCCCCCATGCCCTACTGCACGGACAACGCCGCAATGATCGCTGCGCTGGGGTATCACTTGCTTAGGGCTGGCGAGTCGTCGGATTTGACGCTGGACGCCTATCCCACCGGATCGCTCGTGTGAACCGGCGGGTGCATGACGCCATCGGCGGGTGCCCCATTCTTCGGGTACTCCCGAAGGGTGGGGGATCTGTCTGCGTGCGTACTCGCACAGGCAGGCGGACTTCGCATACAAGACTCCGTTCGCCACCGGAATCATCATCGCCTTCGTTTCGTCCCCCACCCTTTGCCTCGGGGCAAAGAATGGGGCACCGCGTCGGATCTAACGCTGGACGCATTTCCCACCGGGTCGCTGGTGTGAACCGACCGACATGGCTGTAGGCGTGATTGCGACGGGACGAACCGGGGCGTACACTGCTGCGCTATGGATGAGTCACGGCTCCGCGATATGCTGGAAGCGGTTCGCACCGGTGAGTGTGATGTCGGCGACGCCGTCTCGCGGCTTCGCGCGATGCCGTTTGAGGATATCGGATTCGCCAAGCTCGATCATCACCGCGCGGTACGGTGCGGTTTCCCCGAAGTCATCTACTGCCTCGGAAAAACGCCCGCTCAGGTGGCCGAACTGTTCGACCGATCGGCCGCGACAGGTCTCAACGTCCTCGCGACCCGAGCCACATCGGAAGTGTATGAAGCCGTCGCCGCGCAACGGCCCGGTGCTGAGTTTTCTACCATCGCATCGACGATCACGCTTCGCCAGACGGATCGAAAGACCAGCGCCGGCACGATCGCGATTGTCTCCGCCGGGACGAGCGATATGCCGGTGGCCGAGGAAGCGCGCATCACCGCGGACATCATGGATCAACGCACCGAAACGTTTTATGACGTCGGCGTGGCGGGCATCCACCGGTTGCTGGCGCAATCGCAGGCGTTGCAGGCCGCGAACGTGGCCGTTGTGGTCGCGGGGATGGAAGGTGCGCTCGCGAGCGTCGTCGGTGGGCTGGTCGCCTGCCCGGTGATTGCAGTGCCAACGAGTACGGGTTACGGGGCGAGCTTCGGCGGGCTTTCCGCGCTGCTGGCCATGCTTAACAGTTGCGCGTCCGGGGTCAGCGTCGTGAATATCGACAACGGCTTCGGAGCCGGGTACACGGCCGCGATGATTAACCAACATTGCACAGAGGGGCCGACGGGTGGCTCGGCCAAATGAGTTGGCCCCGTGCTATCGTCGCGTGCGATCGTCGGCGGGAGGATCCGAAACCCATTGGAGGATCCGAAACCCATTGTAGGGCCATGCTATTGCATGCCGCAGTTTCTGTTTCTGTAGCATGCCGGGGCACCGGACAAAAAGCACGGAGCAAACGGAGGCAGAACTATGGCGTCTGAACCGACCGTCACAAGAGAAATTGCCCCACTCCCGGAGCGCGATGACGCCGCCCACAAGGGTGAGGTCGGCCGGCTTTGCGTCATCGGCGGTTCGTCCGGTGATTGCCTGATGATCGGCGCGGTGGCGCTCGTGGCCAATGCCGCGCAACGCAGCGGGATCGGGCTGGTGCAGATGCTCGTACCCGAGGCGATTCGCGCGGCGGTGACCGTCCTCGCGCCGTGCGCCACGTGCCGCGTCCTCCCCCCTGACGCCGAAAAGCTGCTCGACTCCACAACAGCCTTTCAGGCCGGTGTGGCCGCCATCGGCCCGGGACTGGGCGATTCGCTCTCCGAACGTGCGGTCGCCGGTTTCATCTCGCGTTTTTCGGGAAGCGTTGTCGTTGACGCCGACGCGCTGAATCAGTTGGCCGCTATGCGTAGCTCTGCGCCGGATGATTCCGAAGCGGGCATGCCCGAACGGTTCGACGCGGCACGGGTGGTGCTCACGCCGCACCCCGGTGAGGCGGCGCGTCTGCTCCGCGCGAAGGGTTTGGAGGTGGCGTTGTCTTCGGACGTAGCCTCACGCAAGAAAGCGGCCGTGGCGTTGCACGACGCGTACGGCGGTACGATCGTACTGAAAGGAGCTGGCACGATCGTCACGAACGGCGACCGGCTGTACGTCAACGAGACCGGCAACTCCGGCATGGCCACCGGCGGCACGGGGGACGTCTTAACCGGAGTCATCGCCGGACTGATCGGCCAGGGCATGGACCCGTTCGAGGCGTCCATCCTGGGCACCTACCTGCACGGACTGGCCGGTGATTTCACCGCCAGTGATCTCGGACGTTGGTCCATGACGGCCTTCGACCTGATCGACTTCCTACCCGAGGCCTTCTGCGAATACGACGCCACGGAGGGCGTGTAGCCGAAAGATAGGTTGCCACGTGCATCGCGTCGGAGACCGGATGGCACGGCAAGCATGGCCACCTGTACTTCGCTGAAAGTGCAGCGTGGTGGACGAAACGGAGTTGTAACGTACGCGGCCGATGTTGTCGGTCCTGCGTGCCGCCCTACCTCCCGCCGACCAACCCCTGCGTGTTCGTGCTGATGCCCTTCATGGCTGACTGCAATGCCTCGCGGCTTGGGGCGAACTCCATGGCGGCGTCGTAGTACACCTTGTCCGCCTCGATCAACTCTACGAGGGACGTCGTATAGTTTCGCATACCATCGGCTGAACTCTGCGCGATGATGGCGGGGATGTCTTCGTCTTCCTCTCGGATGATCTTATCCTTCACCATCGGGTTGTTGAGCAGCACTTCGGTGGCCGGGTAACGAGAGTTTTCCTCGATTCCGGGCACGAGCCGCTGACAACAGATAGCCCGCAGGCTGTTCGCAAGCGACCCGCGGATAAACTTGTGTTCCGTTCGCGGAAAGAACTCCAAGATGCGTGTAAAAGTCTGCTGCGCGTCGGACACGTGGAGCGACGCCAGCACAAGGTGACCCGTCTCGGCTGCTTGCAGTGCAGCGGCCATCGTCTCCCTGTCTCGCAATTCCCCGATGAGAATGCAGTCCGGATCCTGGCGAACCACGTGACGGAGCGCCTCGGCAAAATCGGGCACGTCGATGCCGATTTCTCGTTGCGAGATGATCGACTTCTTCGGCTTGAATAAAAACTCCACCGGATCTTCGATCGTGATGACGTGCATCCCGCGCGTCACATTCACCTTTTCCACCATGGCGGCCAGCGTGCTGCTCTTTCCCGATCCCGTCACACCACTGACCAACACCAGCCCGTCCAGCGTCTTGTCGACGATGTTTTCGTAGACCACGGGCAACCCCAGTTCATCAAACGACGGAATCTCACTCTTGACCCTGCGAATCGCAGCGTGGACCTCCCCGGTAGAACGGAACACGTTGATACGGTATCGCTCTCCCGATTCACTTTGGCTGGAAAAATCCAGCGCCCCGTGGCTGACGAATTCGTCTCGCCGCTTTTCGGGAATCATCTTGGCAAACATCGCCTCAATGTATTCCGTGTCGGGAATCGACGGCATGTGCGTACGCCGAAGCTGGCCGGCCACCCGAAAATAGGGGGCGTAGCCGACCTTGAGATGCAAATCCGATGCTTCGAACTGTTTCATCACCGACAAGAGCTGGTCCATCGCCTCGGCCGGTTTGGGAAGTGCTTCAGCCACTTAGGGACTCCTTGTAATGATGCCTTATCGATGACGCACCACACCCGCGTCACGCCACCCATTATAGCACATCAACACACCGAGGGAGAGCTGCGGTCTTCACGAATGCGCAATAGCCGGTGAGAGCCGTACCTCGGACGCTGAGGGAGCAAAACAGTCCAGCCGGGGAGCCCCCGACCTCGCGAAAAATGAACACGCTAAGACCGTTTCGCTCGCGAACGTGGCAGCACCTGAGGCGAGACGGACTTGATCCAGAAATCACGAGCCCGGTCCACGGCGGCACCGAGTAGCGTCCCCTCGGGAAAGGTGCCGCGGGCATTGCGCTCGCCGGCCGGCATCCCAGTGAGCAACGTCAGAGCCTCCTGTACGGTTTCCACCGCGTACACGCTAAAGAGCCCGGCTTCGCATGCGTCCAATATGTCGTGTCTGAGCATCAGGTCGGGGGCATTTGCTTTGGGGATGATCACACCGTGAGTCGACAACTCCCCCTGGTCGCGGCAGGAATCGAAGAACCCTTCCACTTTCTCATCGACGGCCCCGACGGCCAGAATGTGCCCCTTCTGATCGATCGCGCCGGTCATGGCCAGGTCTTGACGGACGGGAATGCCTGTGAGCGCGCTCAGCAGACAACAGATCTCGGCACCGGATGCGGAATCACCGTCGATGGAACCATAACTCTGCTCGAATGCCACCGAGGCGTTGAACGCGAGCGGGTGCTGGGTGCGAAGCAACTCCCGCATCAGACCGCCGAGAATGTAAAACCCTTTGGTGTGAATGGCACCACTCAGCGCGGCCTCGCGATCAATGTTGATCACGCCGGAGGTTCCAGGACCGATCGAGGCCGTGATGCGCGTGGGAAAGCCGTAGGTGATCGGTCCGGCCTGGAGCACGGCCAGGGCGTTGACCTGCCCCACAACCGACCCGCGTGTCTCGATGCGAATGGTACCGTCAGCCACAAACTCTCGGAATCGGCGCGAGGGCAAATCAGCCCGCCGCTTCCGGCAAATGACCGCCTGACGAACATCAGCCCCCTCTACCATGTCGCTCTCGCGCTGCTGCGCGATCAGCGCCGCCTCCCGCGTGACATCCGCAATACGTCCAAACTGAGCCGTCAGCTTTCCGGTCATGCCGGCGATTCGCGCGCCGTGTTCCACGATCGCGGCGATAGCACTGCGATCGAGGGGCAGTAGCTTCTCCTCAGATACGATTCGTGCCAGTACCTTGGCATAGTTATCGACACCGGTATCATCGCGCGGCAATACGGAGTCAAAGTCCGCCAACACCTTGAAAAGCTCTGCAAAATCGGCGTCGTACTCATCAAGCAGGTGATACGTCTCGGGGTCACCGAGAAGCAGCACCTTTACGTTGATCTCAATCGCCTCCGGTTTGAGTGACGTCGACCAGCCGGGCATCATCATCTCTGACGGCAAAATCTGCACACGCCGCGTACGCAACGCCCGCTTAAGCCCCTTCCAGGCGTCAGGCTCGTCGATCATTTCCCGATCTTCTATGATTAAAAAACCGCCGTCGGCCCGAAGCAACGAACCGGGACGAATACACATGTGCCTCGGCCGAAACTCGTCACCGGCCTCCGCCCCGTAATCAATCGCACCCAACAGATTACGAACCGTCGGGGAGTTTTCCATAATGACCGGGCAGCGGTCACCGGTTTTATGGTCAAGCACCACATTCACCCGGTAGAGACGTGTGAAATCCTGCCCGTCGCCCAGGCTGCCCAAACGGTTCTCCACGACATCATCTACCAGCTCATTCAGGAACGCATGAACTTCGGACTGAGGGAAAGCCGATTCGAGCATCCGAACGAACCGAAGCAGGATCGACCGCGCCGCCCGTTGCATCAATTCATTGACGGACTCCGCATAGTCACGCCGGATGTCATCGGCTTTGTCGTTAATGGCGACAAGCTCGTGCTCAAAGTTTTTGTAGGCTTCGCGGGCCGCCTTGTACTCCTCATCCGCCACTTCCCCCCGCGTGTGCAGTTGCTCGAACTCCTCCGGGGCGACGGCCCGACCATCCACCAGCGGAAAGATCGCCGTTTGCATCACCGGGCCCGCATCCAGCGTGACGAGCGTCAGCCCGGCCTCTTTCAGGGCCTTCTCAAAGGGACCTACGACGTCGGCCAGCTTGGCTTCCATCGCTTGTTCCAGACCGGTACGACGAGCGCTGACGCCCTCCGAAGACAACGCACTCTGAAGATCATCGCGTATGAAATCTGAAAGCTTATCCATCAGACGACGGAAGTCCTGCGCACACCCCGGCGCAAACATGAGCAGCCGCGGCCGCTCCGGTTGAGCGAAGTTATGCACGTAACAGCAGTCCTTCGTCTGGGCACCGTGCGGGTGTACCGTGTCGAGCAAGCGGCGCACCAACGTCGCACGACCGGTACCGCTCAGGCCGCGAATAAACACGTTCTGCCCTGGCCCTGTGCTGTCAAGCCCGAAGGCCAACGACTCTACGGCGGCGTCCTGACCGATGATGTAATCAATGGGCTCCACGTCCCTCGTCGAGGCAAACGCCAGGGAATCGGGGTCACATCGCCAGCGCAGCGCCGCCACCGGAAGCGGTGCGGGAATCATCTCGCGATCCGGACGCCGAGCCTTCCGTTTCACCGAGGCCTTGGCGGCCTTTTTCTTTGCCCCCTTCTTGGCCACCTTTTTCCTGCGTGTCTTCTTCGCCGAAAGTGCTCCCGCAAGTCGCCGGGCGGCGCGTTTGGGTGTTTTGGCCTTGCCGACGCGCGGGAGACCACCGGACCGACTCGGTTTTTTCTTTGATGGGGGCATGAAATCTGTTTCAGTACGATGTCCATAGTCCGGGGAACCGCGTTCCGCAGGCCACCATTGAACATCGGGCAGGATCACAGGGCAAGTTAAGCGGGGCGAAGGATTTCCGACTTGGGTCGAAAACCCCGTCCCGCCCCTCGTATCAGCCGTAATAACGCTCATCGACCGCTGAAAACTCCCACTGATTTCAACGAAGCGGCCGCCCGCTTGACAAATAGCCACTTGGCTGCTCCGATCGGGTGGGCACCTGACGAAAGGTGTGATCTTCTCGAAAGGAGAACGCCGCGATGTCGATACTGTGTTGGAGCTTGGCGCTACTGGCGTTACAACCCGTACAAAATGTAAAATCCGAACTACTCCCGCCGATGCCATCCGATTGGCACTTTGAGCGCATCGACTTCCCACTCCCCTTCGCACCGGAATTGAAATATCAGGGATTCGAGGAACTGCGGTTCTCGCCGGGGATGTTCAACACGAGGTCCGACACGTACTTCACCTATGTGTTCGCCATGAAGATCGAAGACAAGATCGTCGTCGATAGTGCGTTTCTCGACACCTTATTAACCACGTATTTCCGCGGACTGTGCCGCACGGTAGCCGAGGGCTCCGGCTTCCACATTGACCCGGCCAAAATCACCGCGACCGTAAAAGAAGACCACTACGAAGCGCCATCCAGCCGCCACTTCCATGCCTCCATCGAGAGCTATGACCCCTTCGTCACCGGGAGGCCGATCACGCTCCACCTGGACATTCTTACCGTCGATGTCGGTCCGCAGGACCATCGCATTTTCGCGGGAGTTTCCCCCCGGCCGAAGGACGACCCGATTTGGAAAGTGCTGCACGACATCGAACGAAAAATCCAAAAACGCGTGTCCAAAGCCATGAAGCCGTAACCCGCACAAGCGGCCCCCTCGAGACCTACCCGCCCTTCTTCTCGATTTTCTTCCAGGAATCCTTCAGCGTAACCGTGCGGTTTAAGACCAGTTTGTCGGGCGTCGAATCCGGATCGACGCAGAAATACCCCCGACGTTCCAACTGGACTCGTGTGCCGGGCGCGGCACCGGCCAGCGACGGTTCGACCCTGGCATCACAAACGACCTCCAGCGAATCGGGGTTGAGGTGATCGACAAACGTCTCCCCGTCGGCCACCTCGTTGGGGTTCTCCTTGGAGAACAAATGGCCATAGAGACGCAGCTCCGCGCGTAGCGCTCGCTCGGCAGAAACCCAATGAATCGTGCCCTTGACCTTACGCCCGTCCGGCGCGTCCCCGCCTCTGGTGGCCGGGTCATAGGTGCAGCGGACCTCCACGACCGCCCCGCTTTCATCCTTGATGCAACCGGTACAGGTCACAAAGTAGCCGTATCGCAGGCGTACCTCTCGTCCGGGGGCCATGCGGAAGAACTTCCGCGGAGCCTCTTCGCGGAAATCATCCTGCTCAATATATAGCACCCTGGAGAAGGGCACCTTGCGCGTTCCGGCGGAGGGGTCTTCCGGGTTGTTGACCGCGTCCATCTCCTCGACCTGGTCCTCGGGATAGTTCTCGATCACCAACTTCAACGGCCGCACGACACCCATCACACGCGGTGATCGTTTGTTCAGATCCTCACGGAGGCAGTGTTCGAGCAGTTGGATGTCGATCGTGCTGTTGAACTTGGCCACGCCGATACGCTCGCAAAAATGACGTATCGACTCGGGGGAATATCCCCGGCGACGCAACCCACTGAGCGTGGGCATCCGCGGATCGTCCCAGCCACAGACCCGGTTCTCCTGAACCAGATCGAGCAGTTTGCGCTTGCTCATCACGGTATATGTGAGGTCCAGCCGGGCGAACTCGATCTGTCGCGGATGAAACACGCCGAGCGAATCAAGAAACCAATCGTAGAGCGGGCGGTGATCCTCAAACTCAAGCGTGCAAATCGAATGGGTAATGCCCTCGATCGAATCTTCATTGCCGTGGGCCCAGTCGTACATCGGATAGATGCACCATGAATCGCCCGTCCGGTGGTGGGTCGCGTGTAGAATACGGTACATGACCGGATCGCGCATGTTCATGTTGGCGTGGGCCATGTCGATCTTGGCACGGAGGGTCCGAGAGCCGTCCGGAAACTCACCCGCGCGCATCCGGCGAAAGAGGTCCAGGTTGTCGCTCACACTCCGATCGCGATAGGGGCTGTTCGTACCGGGTCTCGTCAGCGTGCCGCGTCCCTGACGCACTTCTTCGAGCGGTAGATCACAGACATACGCCTTGCCGTCCTCGATGAGTTTCTCGGCCCACTCGTACATCTGCTCGAAGTAGTCCGAGGCGAAGAGCGGCTCACCCTCCCACTCGAAACCAAGCCAACGCACGTCTTGCTGGATGGACGCGACGTATTCTTCCTCCTCTTTGACCGGGTTCGTATCATCGAAGCGAAGGTTGCACCTGCCGCCGAATTCCCGGGCGATCCCAAAATTCAGGCAGATGGCCTTGGCGTGGCCGATGTGCAGATAACCGTTGGGTTCCGGTGGAAAACGGGTATGAACACGGCGGTCGTTTCTTCCGGCTTCCACATCGGCTTTGACGATCGTCCGTACGAAATCGAGCGAACGCTTCGGTTCGGTCGACGACTCGGAGTTATCGGGTATTGGCTCTGGCATAAGTCTCTTCTCAGGGGCAGGTGCCCGCCACTCTGGGGCCTCAATCCATGCTCACTCATCTTCAGAAACCGGACAGCCTATCAGAAGTGTGGCCCGCTTCAAACGATTCTCCCCTATCGAACGGACACGTTCCCATTCCATAGCCCATCCCAAGGGTCGCTCCTTGTCCATTCGGAGCAATCCGTCGGTACACGCAGGACCGAAAAAAATGGATTATCGGGTTGAATCGCGACGCCGGATTGTGGTACAATCCGCCCGTGGTTTCGGCCTGGCCCGAAGCGTCGCCGCTTGAGTCGCCGGACTCGGGTGGAAAACCACGGTGCCCACGGGGGTGGGCGCGTACCGCATCGGATCGTCGACCGAAGTAGCCAGGGGTTTCGATTTTTGGAATTGTGGCGCGATAAATATGCACCGGGAAGGAAGCAAAGAATGTTAACTGTGAGAAAAATGTCCCTCTTGGTCGGCTACGTGGCGATCTCGGTTTTGGGGTCGTCCTCGGTATTCGCCTTAGCCTTTTCCGGCGGTCCACCATCCGGAGTCAACGGCAGCACCGGCAGCGGCGGCTCTGACTGCTCCGTGTGTCACGCAAACTCGTCCGGCGGCGCGGGTGCGGTCCAGATCCTTGGAGCACCCTCCGCTTACGTAGCTGGGGCTCTGTACAACCTGACGATACACATTGCGGATCCGGTCAAGGTCGGTGCCGGCTACCAATTCAGCGTAGAGGACGCGGCCGGAATAGCCACTGGCACGCTCAGCCTGGTCGACGCCAACTCCCAACTCAACGGTGGATTCATCAACCATACCAGCGCCGGTGTGACCGCATCAATCGCCAATTGGGGATCACTCGGTAACGCCGCCGAATATCAGTTCACCTGGCAGGCCCCGGCCGGCGATGCCGGTCCAGTGACGTTTTGGGCCGCCGGTATCGCGATCAACAACGCGGGCGGTGACAACGGCGACTTGCTCTACCTCACCAATCAATCAGCTTCCTTCGCCGGGAACGTCCCGACGGTCTCGGAGTGGGGTCTGGCCATCATGCTGATGTCATTGATGACGGCCGGTACGATTATCATGGTACGCCAGCGGTCGAGTGCGATGCACGCCGCGTCCCAGCCATAATTGCAGCGGGAAGACCACACCCGTTCATCGAGAGGTAGACGCCCGGCGTCCGCTACAGCCCCAGCTTGTCGCGGAGGTATTCCAGGCAGCGCGATTTGTCGATCCGCTCCTGCGATGCATCGTCGCGGTTGCGGACCGTAACCGTACCGTCTTCCTTCGACTGGCCGTCTATCGTGAAGCAAAACGGCGTGCCGGCCTCATCCATGCGGGCGTATCGCTTGCCGATCGACTGCTTGGCGTCGTATTGGCAGGGGAAATGCTTCTTGATTTCCTGGAAAATCGGCTCGGCCACTTCGGGCATACCGTCCTTGGCGACGAGCGGAAACACGGCCGCCTTGATCGGCGCAAGACGCGGGTGAAACCTCATGAACTCCGGCGACGCACGTCCTTCGTCGTAACTGTAGGCCTCGGTAATCGCGGCGAGCGTAAACCGATCTACCCCCGCTGACGGTTCGATCACGTGCGGCAGGAACCGCGCCTTCGTGGCGTCATCGATCACGGCGAAGGCGTTTTCCTTGCCCTTGCTGTGCCTGCCGTGCTGGGTGAGGTCGTAGCAGCCGCGATGGGCGACGCCCTCCAACTCCTGCGTCTCGTCGGAGAAGGGGAAGAGGTATTCAATGTCGGTGCAGGCGTCGCTGTAGTGGGCCAGCTCGTCCTCCGTCTGCTCGCGCGGGCGGAGCTTGTCGCTCTTGATACCAAGAGATTCATACCAGTGCAGGCGCGTGTCGCGCCAGAACTCGTACCACATCCTCGAGGTGTCCGGCTTGCAGAAAAACTCGATCTCCATCTGCTCGAACTCGCGCGAGCGAAAGGTAAAGTTTCTCGGGTTGATCTCGTTGCGAAACGCTTTGCCGATCTGGGCGATTCCGAACGGGATCTTCACGCGCGTCGAATCCATCACGTTCTTGAAGTTCGCAAAGATGCCTTGCGCCGTCTCCGGCCGAAGGTAGGCTTTGCTCGTCGAATCCTGTAGCGCGCCCACGAACGTCTCGAACATCAGATTGAACTCACGCGGTTGAGTGAGCGTCCCCACCTCTTTGGCATCAGGACCGAGAATCTGACCGAATGCGCCCGTGTCGACGGTCTCCAAGGATACAGTAGTCGCCACCGTCTCAAGCTGATCGGCCGAAACTTTGAAGTACTTCGCCGCCTTCTTGATCGCTCGCGATTGGGATTCCTCGTCATCCGAGGTGAAGGCGAACATCTGCCCGTGGGCGTCTTGCCCGCGGATCACGCTGAGTTGGTCGGCTCGGTAGCGGCTCTTCGATTCCTTGCAGTCCACCATTGGATCGGAGAATCCGCCGACGTGGCCGGACGCTTCCCATACCTTCGGGTTCATGATGATCGAACAGTCCACGCCCACCATCTGGTACGTCGCACCGTCCGGTCCCGGCGGCGGATTCTGCACCATGTCGTGCCACCAGGCATCCTTGATGTTGCGTTTGAGTTCGCAGCCGAGCGGACCATAATCCCAGAAACCGCCGATACCACCGTAAATCTCACTGCTGCCAAAGATAAACCCACGCCGCCGGCATAGCGCGACAATTTTATCCATCGTGTTCGTTTCGCTACTCATCGTACCGCTCACTTGTCTCTGTGTTAAAGGCGCGTGGTCGCCGCCCACGTAGTTCATCCGTATCTATGGCCGCACGTACCAAGGCGGGCACAGCGTGGCCAGCGTCCCCACATTTGCGTAGCTTGTCAAGAACTTCATCGCTACGCTCCCAATCACCCAGGACAATCACCCCATCTCGGGACGGGGTGCGACAGCATCCAAAGCCCCTGCCCGTGAATCCGTACCCGACCACCACGATGTCATCACATAACCGGGGGCGATCATCGCTCATGCGAGACCGCCCCCAGCACTCAAACACCATGTTGGTCACACGACGCTACTGGGGCGAAGCGCCCTGCGCCTGTACCCGCTGACTAAAACCGTCAAGGATAAGCACAAACGGGTCACCAATCGGAGCCACGAACAATTGCGCGTCCATGAGCACGCTCTGAGCCGGCAACGGGCCGAAGCCATCGACATCGACGGTGGCTTCGACATTAAACACCTGATCCATCACCAGGTTGATCAACGCAAGCGCACCAAAGATGTCCACCTTCGTATCCCTGGTAAACGATTTCGTGCCGTTGAACTCCTCAGCCGGTGCAAACGCCGTGAGCAAATTCAACGCCGTATTCGGACGACCGAACCGGAAGGCGTTCAATCTCGGCAAGTACTGACGCGGAACCAGCTCGACATTATCCACCGTCATCGGTGTGGCCGAGTCGAACGCCACATCTTCAAACGCCACGGCCGCACCGTTGTCCGCACGACGGTAGTACAGACGAATGTCCGTCGAGCGCCAATCGGCCGGATCGAACAACGTGGGCTGGAAGGGCGCGGTCGGCTCATTCGCGTCAAACACACCGTTGCCATTCACGTCATCAAAGAACGGATCACCATCCGCGTTGTAACGCGGGTTTGGAACGTCGGTTCCGAATACGCGCGTAAAGGATTCACGGGCGATGGGAAGGCCAATGATGGTATCCGGCGAGACAATAATGAACCCGCTGGGGTCCACGTTACCGGCAAATGCCGCCGGCGCTATCGGATCGGTCAACGCCGGATCCTGGGTCAGTGCCGGATCCTGCGTCAAAGTCGGATCGACCACCAAGGTGGGGTCTGTCACCGGCGGCTGGTCACCCGGAGGCAACACCGTGCCATCCGGCAGCGTGGTCATCCCATCCGGCGTGACTTCCGTGCCATCCGGCATGACCACCGTGCCGTCAGCCAACACCACGCTCCCGTCAGGGCGGAACGTGTCGTTGACGAACGTACCGAGGTCGTCGATGGGTCCAAACTCATCGAAGCTCCCGATGTCGTTAAAGAACTGATCGAAGCCTTCCGGTTTTTCGAGCGGTCCAACAAAAAAGTCCGTCGGATCGCTGGCACTAGCCGGACGCCCGGTGTCCTCGTTAAACAGCGCAAACATGCCGGTCTGTTCCGTATCCGGAAGGAACATCAAGAAGTTTCGGCCACCCGGATTATACGTCACTTCGCCCGTGCCGAAGTTGAAGTCGACGCGAACCGGTTCGGCAGATTGGCCAACCCCATTCGCCAATACGAAAATCTGATCGTTGGGACCGGAATCATTAACGAATTCCGCCGGGGCGACGACCGGCTCAGTCGTGGTCCCGCCCGAAGCATCTACCGTTCCAGTGACGGTGGAGTCGAGCGTGCCATCAAGCGTGCTGTCAGTCGTCCCATCAATCGTGCCGCCGGTGGTCCCATCAATCGTGCCGTCGGTCATGGTCTCATCGATGATCGGCTCGATAAAGGGCTCCTCAAACTGAATCGGTTCGGGAACATAATCAGCAGCGACAACCGATACATTCACGCCGGGAAAGAAGTTGCCCGACTGCGACACAAAAGCAGCAAAGGGGCCGCCGTTAACCGGGCTGAAGATTCCCTCGTCGAAGATCGACACACGGACCGGACCACGCTCGGAGTGCAGGAACGAACCCGTCTCACGGACGATCAGCTCCACCATACCGCTCTCTTCGGTCCGTTCGGTGAATCCCAGAAAATAAGCGCCGGTGCCGTCGGGGCTGTATTCGGCACTCAGCACATGACCATCCGGGCTGACCTCCGCATTAACCGTAATCGCAGACACCGTGGCAGAAGCGCCATCAATGCCGAATTTGTCCCCATCGGCCACAACATAGAAATCGCTGGGACCGGAACGGCTAAAGGGAAGATGGGCACGAGCCTCTCGCAGCGTCTGGGCCAATTCTTCCACCCCAGCCAGGCGGTCCGCGAGGAGGACATCGAACAAGCGATCAAACGATGGCGGGACCGTCCCCGATAGCAAACTGGAGAGATGCTGACGCAACGCCGCTTCTTCCCGCTGGAAGCTCTCAAAGTCTACATTATCAAAACCGCGTTCCGCCATGCTCCGGAAGATTTCTTCCATGTTAAGCGCCAGCCCGGCTCCGTCTGCGGTTTCAAAAACCGTCAGCGGCGGTCCGAAGAAATTCGGGTCGAAAATGAAGTAAGTCAGCCGCGCCCCAAGTCCGGTGTCGATGTTGGTCAGAAGATCGTAGAGTTCCCCCACGGTCAACTCGGCACCAGCCACCTGAAGCCGCGCCATCTCGATCAACAAATGGTCATTCATCACAGGCATCGGAGGCATGCCCTCGTCGCCACCCCCGGCACCATCCGTCCCCACGTAGTTACGATCCGGCTCTGAAAACTTGCTGATGTAAATCGTCTGCTCCGGCATGCGTTGTGCGGGAGGCCCCTCGAGCAGGGACGGGTCCAGCATGAACAGGGCATCCACCAACTCCGGAGATACCGTCGAAAAATCACCGTTGAAGTTCTCTGCCTCGGCCTGCAATTCCGGCGACAGCGACGCGATCACATCGGGAGGCAGATCCACGGGACCACCTGGACCACCACCCATCGGTCCGCCCTGGAAACCGCCAAACAACGCCTCGAAAGTGGTCGTTTCCACACCGTCGAGGGATGCGAAGCTACTAAGGTCCAACCCATCCGGCTCGTCGGCAATCGGGAAACCGGCGCGTAAGAAGACCTGCGCGGCACCGAACGCAATATCCTCGACATTCTGCCCCAATGCCGCATCCAGGTTGCCTTCGGCCATCTGCATACCCACTCGTGCCCCGGCTGGGATAAGGCTATCAAAGAGGTCGGCCAACTCCTGATCCGTAAGCGCCTGTATCTCGTCCAACGCCACGGTCTGATCGATACCCGTCTCTTCAAACAGATTGGTATACGCAGACGAAATACGTGCCACGAGAGCCGCCGAGCTAAACGGAAGGTCCTCCACCCTGATACCCTTCTCCTTCAGCAACTGCCGCAAACGGCCTTCCACCATCGTCGTCAACGGATCGACCCGAACGTCCGAGAGACTCCCGGACTGAGACTGCAGGCCATCTGCCGCAATGTTGACGAAAGTCTCAGCGTCACAGTTGCCATCGTTGCCGATATCAACGCATACCGTGAAGTCAAGACCCACGGGCAACCCGCTGGCATCGAACGACCCGTCTGGCTTCACATCCGACGCCGGAAACAGCGTGCCGTCCGGCTTACGTAACGGCTCCCCAAGGAGATCGTGGAAGCGTACGGTCGTGTTGGCCGTGTCGATATTCGGGGGAACGCTCTGACCGGATGCATTGGTACCGGTGTCACCTCGTGTCGACTGAGTGTCGAACACTTTACCTGTAAGCGTTCCGTCAAAACCAAGTGCGTCTGCGGTCCCACCGGTGGCGCTGGTACCGCCACTGTTACACCCCGCAAGTAATACCGGTAGGGCACACACCAACGAAAGCGCGGCCCCCCATGCGCGCCAGCTCTTGAATCTCTGCGTAATCTCCACGTTCAATCTCCCATGTTACAGGCCGGAACGGCCTTATCGCCCATGCGACGCTCAGTTCGGACGCCGGTGAAAGTTGAATCAAGACACCGCAGCTCACGTCCGATCAAAAATGGAACCGTCGGAAGGTTTAGCGGGAGATCGGAGCGTCCACTTTCGCAATTCCGCTCCCAAGCAAGAAAAACTCGGGCTACGTTATCGGACGTTGGCCTCGCGCCCACCAGGTTCGATTCGTAAAGTTGCCTGGATAAGCCCGGAGAGCCACGGGGTCACCCATGATTGGCACACAGCTACCCTACTTTCACGCCCATGGTTGCAAAAAGACCGGAATATCACTACATTGGCGGTCCGAGGTGCGTTGATACCTGAGGGGAGTTTAGCATGTTTACGCGCAAGATATGCGTACGTCTTTTACTATCAACTCTTTGTCTGACTCTAACCGGTGCTGTGGTGCGCGCGGAAGTATCCGGTACCGTGAAAGAGGCAGTGACGCTCACCCCCATTCCGGGTGCCATTGTCACGCTGCAGGCCACGACCGTTCGCACCACTACCGCAGCTGATGGATCGTTTATCCTGCCGGCATCCAACGGCACCGGTTTGGTCATCGTCGGGGCGTCCAAGGGTTATTTCAACCGAGGCGTCGTCGTAGACGCACCGGCGACGGGAATCAGCATTCTACTTGACCCAGTACCCCAAACGGATGATCCGTCTTACGCGCTCAGGCCTCCCCAAGGATGTGGCAACTGCCACCCCAATCAATTCAATGAATGGTTTGATTCACCCATGGCCAAAGCCGGGACGAATACCTGGGTGGATGATATTTACAGCGGACTGGGCACACCGGGCGGCATGGGTGGTTTTGTCTACGTTCGCGATTCCGCTTTCGCCGGCACCAACCCCAACTCGGAATGCGCATCCTGTCACCAGCCGGAAGCCTGGATCAATACCCCGTTCAGTGCGTTGCAAGATCCCACGCAACCGAGAACGCCGGAAGCCGTACATGGCATCTCCTGCGAAGTCTGCCATAAGGTAGCCAACATCGACATCGCCAACGTCAATCATCCGGGTATTTTCCCCGGAACGGTCACGCTCACGCGTCCGGCAGCCCCTGCTTTTCATCAGGTCCAGTACGGCATGCTCGGCGATGTGGATTATATGGTCCCGAGTCAGATGCGCGCGTCCTATCAACCGCAACTGGCCGCGGAGGTGTGCGCCGCTTGTCATCAGGACGCGAATGATCCGGCTGAAAACCATACCTATACCGGCGTAGTTTCTGAACCGACTTATCTGGAGTGGGTGGCCACGCCCTACGCGGACCCAAACTCAGGCATGTATGCCTCCTGCGTGGATTGTCACATGCCCGCCGCCTCTTACAACGAAGCCTGTGCCGTGTTGGCGCCGCCTATCGTGAGAGAGCCCGGCACGCTGCGATCCCACACCATCCTGGGTTCCACCGCGGCGTACCTAGAAAATGCGGTTGAGATGACCACGAACAGCAGCGTGGTGGGAAACACCCTCAACGTCGAGGTCACGATACACAACTCCTTGACCGGCCATCATGTACCCACCGGTGTCACCGTGCGCAACATGATCCTGCTGGTCGAAGCCTGGTCTTACGGCGGGGATCCCGTCTCCGATTCCCTCACGTTCACCGGGACGCAAACCGTACACGACCTGGGCGGGATTGGTAACCCGGCCCAGGGGTATTATGCCGGCTTGCCGGGTAAGCTCTTTGCCAAGGTCAATCACGATGCCTCGGGCAACGGCCCCACGTTCTTTACCGACGCCACCGGCATTGTATTTGACAATCGTATTCCGGCGTTGTCCTACGACGTCACCAACTACTCATTCGCGCTTCCTGCCAACGGCGGGCCGGTCCACATTCGAACCAGATTGATTTATCGTCGGGCGTTTCGTTTTCTGGTCGACGCGAAACAGTGGACCGAGGATGGCCACGGCGCACCGCTGGAAGATGTGCTCGCGCCACACTACGGACACCTGATGGAGCGTAACGAAGCCATCATCGATGCGACAGGTGCCCCGATTCCCGCCGTATCGGAATGGGGATTGGCCCTGATCGCGCTACTATCGTTGATCGCAGGCACGATGGTTTTCAGTCGTGTAACAACGTTGCCGCGGTAAGAAATCGATCGTTCATCAACTGGCTTGGACCGGCTTGGCAAGGCGGCGGTCTGCGACCTCCCACCATAGCGCGCCTGCCATGGGATGGCCAGTCGCCCATGGGCGTTAGACGTCTTCCTGCTCCAGGGCAAACTCATCGGGGTGGGCCCGCTCATAGGCGGCCTCTTCAGCTCTCGCAAGCTGTCGATCGGCACGGGCCTTGAGCGTGCGCCGTACTACGAAATTCACCACGAGACATATCACGATCCCACTGACTTGTAGTTTCAGCACCACGGTGGCCACAAGAAAAGTGGCCGCCACGGCGATCATGGCAGACAGCCCCCAACTCGTCACCACCCAGATCGCCCGCCCCAGTTTTAGCTCGGCATCGCCACGCTGGAAGATACGGTCGGCCAATCCGGTAGCGACCACGGCCGCAAACGCCACATAGGTCGTCGACACGGGGAGGCCAAGACTGCTGGCCGTCGCAATTACACTGGCAGAGACCGATGTAATCACACAAGCACGCAGGGAATCATAATGGACGGTCTTGCCAGCTTCCGTCATGCCGGCACGCGGAGCCAAGGCCGGTTCCCGACCGCGAAACCGGAGAAACACGCCGGCCAGACGCAAGCACCATTGCGGTGCCCACA
Organism: Planctomycetota bacterium; assembly: GCA_024278775.1. The sequence continues at coordinate 34,324 of JAJRSP010000063.1, read as the reverse complement.
GCGCGACGTGATCGCCCATGCTCCCCGTGGATATGGCCGTCTTGGTCACGCGTTGGGCATGCTTGGTACACATCCCGCCAAACAGCAAAATGCCACAACCCAGCAGCAACCAGCGAGATATCGGTGTTTTGGTCGCCAGCTCTACGCTCTGCGCCTTGAGCAGGGTGTAGGCGGCCAGCCCGGGAGAGGCGCAATTCGCCAGGTCGTTTTGGCCGAAGGCAAAAGCCATCGCGATCATACCCGCCACAGCGAGTATCGGGAAAATCAGTCGCGCGGCGCGACGCCGAAACACTACCAGCGAAAGATGAATCACGATTCCGAAGAAAACCCAGAGCACGCCGATCGCAAGCAAATTGCCCACGTCGGCGTCGAGCGATTTATCGAGGTTCTTGATCCAACCGTTAATATGCTTCACGAAAGGCACGTTCTTCATGCCTTTTAGCAGAAGGAAATAGCATAGCCCCGCCGTAAACCCACCGCCCAGCCACCCGCCGTGCAGCAGCAGGGTTTGGAGTTTATCGACTTTCTGTCGCACGGCACCTCGTGCCGCCCGTTGAATCAAAAAAGACGCACACCCGGTCAGGACGATCGAGCAAACAATACCGAGCATCACCTTACCGGCCTTATCCCAGTGAATCGTGGAGGCATTCACCGCCGCGGCTGCACCGAGCAACTCAAACACAAGACAAGCCGTGGTACTGACGGGCATACCAAACGCAGAGTAGCTATAGAGGAGCACCGTATCCACGATATACACGGACATGTAGATCGTCAGCACCGCGTTGAGCGTACCCACGGCATTGGGATTGAAAATACCTTTGCGCGCCGTGTCGATTACGTCGCTGCTCAGAACGGCCCCCGCCACCACAGCGACACCGGCGATGATAATCGCCCACCGCCGCGACATGACCCGTGCCCCGAGGACGGCGTTGACCAGGTTCGCCCCGTCGTTGCGGCCCACCTCGATCGTGTCCCAAAGCAAGAGACCCGCCGCAAGCACCAGACAGACCAGGTGAAAATCCGAAAGACTGCTCAAGTCGATAAAGGCTAACACCGGATAAATCAAAACTCGCTACGAGGTATTTGAACAAGTCGCAGGCTAAGGGAATCCCCCTACCCGCACCGTCGCCACAAGGATCGGGACGATGGACGCCGACACCCGATTCCACTACGTCGCGAGCATGCGTCGGAGGCGATCACCGGTTTTCTCCGCGAAATTCGCCAGTTGCCCCAGTTCATGAAACACCTTGAACCACAGCATCAGATCCGACGATTTCATCTCGTCTTCATGCTCAAAAAGTTTCTGAGAGAGCGAGTACTGCAGGCAATCCGCTTCCCACTCCGCCTTATCGACTTCCGCAATCAAGGCCAATGCACGCTCGGCCTCCTGACCGACCATATCCCCCTTCACGAGCGTCGGCAGAAAATCACCGATCCTGCGCGTTTGGCGGCACACATCCTCGACCTTGTCCAGATACTCAAACGTCGGATCTGCAAGCCCCGCAGGCAGCGGGAGCTGCTTCAGCGTCATGAGTACGGCCAGATCCTCGACCGCATCGGCCATGTCGTCTTGCAGTTTGAGGTAGCCCAACAAATCACCGCGGTAGACGGGCAAGAAGAACCGCTTGGGAATCGTCTGTCGGATCTCATCCTTGATAATGTCGGCTTCATGCTCCGTCTTAAACACCTTCTTTGCGATGTTCTGAAGGTCTTCGTACTTGCGATCGCGCACCGCCTCAAACATAGGCCGGACAAACGCGATGCATTCCATTACCGTGGCCATGTGGATGCGCAACGGCTCAAACGGCGATTCCCGAAACTTCTCCGCGATCAAAGACACATCGTTTCTCCCATGCACCAGGCTTCTTCCACTCACCGATCTCCGGCAGCACACCAGCCCCGCCGACACCACCAAGCGCCGGAAGCATACCGGATTGGAGCGTCCCGGCAAGCTGCGTCTCCTAATAATTTTGCCGCCCGGTCGCGGCCTGAGCCGTCCCATGTTACGCTCCCGGCTGTCGTCTGATCGCTCCGCGCGGAGACGGTTACCAGACGAGAAACGCACGTGTACCTGTGAATGAAAAGTGAGGGCCTTGGAGGCCTGAAAAGGACCCCAAAGACTGCCGAAAGGAACTGCACCATGAACAAAGTCCGGAAAACCGCGATGCTCGCTCTGCTGGTCGTCGCCGTGTCTCTGAATGGCGGATGCGTCAACGCCCCGGTTCAGGGCCTGGCCGACGGCGTCTCGCGCGGCGTTCGGTCCGTGGTCGAAGATGTTGTCGCCAACACGCTTCTAGATTTCCTTAACCAACCGTAACGGGACACTTGCCACTCCTTCCGATGTCACCCCTCCGTGGCCGCAGCACTGGACGTGCGCCGGTCATACGACTGACGGCGTGTGACACCAACCCGAACTGCGGCGGTGCAAGACGCAAGGGGCGACCCCGGCGTAAGCAGAGGGTTCCTCCGGCTGTACCGGTGGGGTCACCTGCCTCCTCCGTGGCGTTACCAAACAAACGAATCCCAAAGAAAAAGCGAAGCGTCATCGGGAAGGCTTGTCATCCTTCCCCCTTGAGGCGAGAGAACCACCTGTCCCTATCGCTCGCCACGGTCGCCGATTCCTTTGTGCTCGTTGCGTCGGCCCACACTCGCGCCGACGTTGCCACTGACGAGTGCCGGTTCTACAATGGCGGATTGATAATCACGGGACAACCTTCGAGATGAGAGATGCCGCACCAGTTCAAACCATTTGACGCCATGACGCGGGCGGATTACGCGGCCATCGGGCTCAAGTGCGGGCTGGAGGTTCATCGCCAGATTCTCACCCGGACCAAGTTGTTCTGCCGCTGTCCGGCCGGTCAGTATACGTCGGAGTACCACGCGGAAATCCTACGGCACATGCGCCCCACCCTCTCCGAACTCGGCGAGTATGATGGCACGGCGCTGATGGAAAAAAAGACCAAGAAAAACATCTACTACCGGATCCATCGGGACACCGTGTGTACCTACGAGTTTGACGACACGCCCCCGTTTTTCATCTCGGAAGACGCCCTAGACATTGCCCTCGAACACGCGATGCTGTTGCGGCTGAACCTGGTCAACGAGCTGCACATCGCGCGGAAACAATACCTGGACGGGTCGATACCGGCCGGCTTCCAACGCACCACGATTTTCGGCGTCAACGGGTGGATTCCGTACAAAGGTCGACGCATCGGCATCCGCCAGCTCGGGCTCGAAGAAGACTCCTGCCGAGAGGTGTCGGATATCGGGCACGACCGCATCTATCGCACCGACCGGCTCGGCATACCGCTGATCGAGATCGTGACCGAGCCCGATATGCACACCCCCGAGGACTTGGCCGAGGTCGGCCAGATTCTCCGCCGGCTCTGTCGAAGCACGGGCAAGGTCCGCACCGGCTACGGCTCCGTGCGACAGGATGTCAACGTGAGCATCAACGGCGGTACGCGGATCGAAATCAAAGGGGTACCACAACTTTGGCGCATCCCGAGGCTCGTCTACAACGAAGCGCGCCGGCAGTGGTCGTTGCTCCGGATTCGCGACGAACTGAACCGACGCGGCGTCACCGCAGACACGCTCGACACCCACGTCGAAGAGGTCACCAAGATCATCGCCAAGCCGCATTATGAGCCGGTCCGCGCGGCGTTGGCCGATGGGCTCATGGTGCGGTGCGTGCGTCTGGGCGCGTTCGGCGGCCTGCTGAACAAATCCACGCAAGAACACACCAACTTCGCCAAGGAGTTTTCCGACCGGGTTCGCGTCATCGCCTGCCTCACGCAGCTACCCAACATGGTTCACTCCGACGCCGCATCCGAGAGCCTGGACAGCCGTATCTGGCAAAAACTCCGCAACAAAATGAACGCAACACCACCGGACGTGCTCATCTTGGTCTGGGGCGATGACCGCGACACCCTCCGCGCATGTGAGGAAATCATCATACGCGCACGCGAGGCGACGATCGGCATTCCGGGCGACACCCGGCAGGGATTCAAGGACGGCACCAACGGCTTTGAACGCGTGCTCGCCGGCGCGGATCGCATGTATCCCGATACCGACCTGCCACCGCTTCGGATCACGACCGAACGGCTTGATCGAGTGCGGTCACAATTACCCGAGTTCATCTGGGATCGTGAGGATGAATTGCGGGAATGCGGCATCCCGGACGAACTCGTGACAACACTGAGTGTGTCGCCCCACATCGCGCTCTTTTTTCGACTCGTAAGGGATTTGAAGATCGACCCGACGTTTGCGGCCGTGGTCCTCTGCCAGCGGTTCAAGTCGTTCAAGAGAATGGGGCTAGACCTGACGCTGTTGTCGGACGACGACGTGTTCGCGGTGTTTGAGTTGTTCGCCCAGTCCAAGCTGGCCCGGCAAGGTGTGTGTTTTCTACTTCGCACGTTACTTACGACGCGAAGCACCACCGGCGGAGCCGGCACCACCATCCCGGAACTCGTGACATCCCTCGGGCTGGCACCGCTGAAAGAAGCCGAACTGCCACCCCGCGTTTCAACGGCCATGAACGCCGTCGCCGAAAACACCTTCCCCGCCATTCCGACAAAGCATCGTTTTTTGATGGGGCGTCTGATGGAGAAACTGCTCGGTCGCGTCGACGGAAGGATGCTGGCCGCACGTCTGACGAAACAACTCGATCAAGACGACCCTTTCCGTGAAAAAACGGAGACCCCGGCGTGAGCGACAAACGATTTCAAGGCTATCGCGGACCGGGTCGGGCCGTGCTCGAACGGTTCGACGTCGGCGTGTGGAGTGACGTCGAGATCACCGCAGAGGCCGGGCGCTTCTCCGGGCTGATTCTGCCGCGTTCCGAAACCTCCGACGATCTGCACATCGTGCTCAAAATGGAGACGGGATACAACGTCGGCATTGAAGCCGACACGATTACAAACATCACCGAGCACGGACGCCGAGAAGTCCAATACCACATCCCCGAAAAAGCGTTCCCGATCGATAAGCGTAAGCCGAATGTCACCTTGTTCGGCACCGGCGGCACCATCGCCAGCCGGCTCGACTACCGTACCGGTGCGGTGATTCCCGCGTTTTCACCGGGCGAGCTGTACGGCTCCGTGCCGGAGTTGGCCGACCTCTGCAACCTACGCACCGAAAAGCTCTACGGCGTCTTCAGCGAAAACATGGGGCCGGAACAATACATCGCCCTGGCCGAACGCATCGGGGAGGAAATCGCCGACGGCGTGGACGGCATCGTCATCGGCCACGGCACCGACACGATGCACCACACGGCCGCCATCTTGAGCTTCATGGTCCAGGACTCACCCATCCCGATCGTAATGGTCGGTTCACAGCGATCGTCTGATCGCCCGTCGTCCGACGCGGCCTTCAACTTGATCCACGCCGTCAAGGCGGCCGCAGAAGGTGACATCGCCGAGGTCATCGTGTGCATGTTCGGTCCGACCTCCGACGAGTACGGCCTGCTGCATCGCAGCGCTCGGGTGCGCAAGATGCACTCCAGCTATCGTTCGGCGTTTCGCACCATCGGTGACATCCCGCTCGCCATGATCGACAGCAAGAACATCACCCCACTGCGCAGCGATTACAAAAAACGCCGGAAGGATCGCGACGTCCGCATCAACACTGCGTTCGAAAGCCGGGTGGCCGTTCTGTATTACTACCCCAACATGCAACCGGACATCGTGGACGCGCTCGTCGAGAAAGGCTATCGCGGCATCGTCATCGCCGGCACCGGGCTGGGCCACGTAAACAAACCGATCTACCCGGCCCTGAAGCGGGCCACCGACCAGGGCGTACACATCTACATGACCGTGCAAACCCTCTGGGGCTACGTGCAGATGTACGTGTACGAGACCGGCCGGGAGATCATGGGCCTCGGCGTGACACCGGCCGCCAACATGCTACCCGAGGTCGCCTATATGAAACTCTGCTGGGCGCTGGGCCAGACGGACGACCGGGAGGAAGTCAAGAAGCTCATGCTCACGCCGATCGGTGACGAGATCACCGAGCGTGAACCCTACGACGGCTACCTCATCTTCCAGGGGGCCATCCCCGAAGTGCAAGAGTTCCTCCGCACGATCAGACGGTAGGACGAGCTACCACCAGACGTAGGGCAGGTCGTTCTTTCGCCCCAAGGCGAAAGGTTGACCTGCCGCAACCAACGGCACCTATCCCCCTCGACGCATACCCGGGTTCCATACCAACCCATGCGAGAAGGCACGTCAATGCGGCCCCGACCATTTGCATGCACGGCGCTCGACGAATATCCTGAGCCCTATGCCAACCTACCTCAGATGGCGTTCGAACGGTGCGACGTACTTCTTCACCGTCGTCACCTATCAAAGGCAACGCATCTTGACCGGTTCGCTTTGTCGTGAGCTGCTCCGCGCAGCGATTCGGTCGGTGCGGTCACGTCGCCCGTTTGAAATTCTCGCGTTCGTACTACTACCAGACCACTTGCACTGCGTCTGGACGCTCCCCGAAAACGACGATGACTTCCCCACGCGATGGAAGCTAATCAAATCTCGTTTCACGCATGATTACCTCGCGAGAGGGGGACGCGATTGGGAAACCACGAAGCAAAGCAGGAAACAAGGAAGACGTGGAACCTGGCAGCCGCGCTACTTCGAGCACAGAATTCGCGACGAGAATGATTACTCCCGCCACCGTGACTACATCCACCTGAATCCGGTGAAACACGGCTTGGTCGATGAGCCGAAAGAATGGCCTTGGTCCAGCTTCCACCGCCATGTTCGCCTCGGCTGGCTGGACCCAGCCTGGCCTGGCTCATCGCCCGTTGCGCTGCCGGAGATTGAAGCGCAAAAAAAGATCGAAGCGTAATTGGGGAGGCAGGTCAACCTTTCGCCTTGGGGCGAAAGAACGACCTGCCCTACGGGCTCATCTTCCAGGGGGCCATCCCCGAAGTGCAAGAGTTCCTCCGCACGATCAGACGGTAGGACGAGCTACCACCAGCACTCCCGTTGGGCCATAGGCCATCTACCAAGATCGAACGAGCGCGACAATCCCCACCAGAAGCAACGCCGTCACAAGCCCGATCATGACCCAGGCGAAGTGTTGCCGCTGGCTGGCTTGATCCTCCAACACGTGAACCACCCGCTGTTCCCGTGTGGCCAGATCACTGCGCAAATCCCGAAGCGAGGCGGTAGAGGCGGCGGCCGACTCCCCCACCTGGCTCACGACATTCCGAACGCCCATCAACGCATCCGACACACCGACGTTGGATTCGCGCGAGGCCTCCAACTGATGCCCGATCGACACCATCGCCTCGCGTTGGGCGTCGGCCAACTGCGGAAGCTGTGCCAGCGAATCTTCCAAACGCCGCGCAGACCCGACACCGCGAACCACCTCTTCACCGATTTTTTCAAGCATGCCGAGTTGCGTCTGAGCGCTCTCCGGAAGGTGACTCAGGCTCTCAGCCAGCTTTTCCAGAGACCGCGCAATCGAATCGGTCCGTTGCGCCTGAGACGTCATGTGTTCCTGCATGGATTCAACCAGAACCGTCACCCGTGATTGTTGCTGTTCGAGCCGCTCGATCGGTGTGGGTACGTGCGCAACCCGCCCGCTTCCGACGGTCCGCGCTTCCTCGCCGGTCGCGTGATCCCGCGAGATCTCACCCACCGCACTCTCCGCACCATCAGCCCGGAGCGCGCCCCGACCTGGCGATTTAATCCAATTCCCCATGCGTGACCAGAACTTTTGTCGTTCCACTTCGACATCCTCCCCGAGACCGCGGCGATCCACGGCGACATCGTTCAACCCGCGCCGGTGTTCGGGCACTTTTTTCCGATCCACCGCCCATTATATCTTCGGCCATCGGGCCAATCAAACAACGCCCGTTGACGAAACGTATCATCTGACGGTAGAGTCGAACGCGAGAAGGAAACTTAACCCCTTTGGACGGCGAACGATATCGTCGGCGTGCCTCCCGGTGGCTTTTCGCACGCATTGAATAAACTTGTAGCCCCCTTGGATACCCGCGCTCATGTCACGTCGCGACAAGATCGAAATGATGCTCGAAAAGGAACCCGATGACGCCTTCCTCAACTTCAGCCTGGCGATGGAGTTGGCCAAAGAGGGAGCCGTGGACCAGGCGCTCGCCCGGTTCGACCGGGTGCTATCGCTGGACGCCACCTACACGGCCGCCTACTACCACAAAGGTAACACGCTGATCGGACTTGATCGGCTGGAGGACGCACGGACGGTTCTCGAAAACGGCGTGGCAGCCACCAAACAAGCTGGCGATGACCATGCCCACCGCGAAATGCTCGAACTCCTCGCCACCATCTCCTAAACAGCGTTGATGATAATGGTGGGCACAAGCGGCAGAGAGCATCCTACCCGCCGATCTGAAACATCTCTCGGCGCTCGGTCGAAACGCCCTCTTCCAGCCGATGCCCAATCGGTTTCATGGAGACCGCCTTCAGCATCACCGCCGCAATGGCATCATCGCTCGCCCCGGCTCGAAGCGACTCCTTGACGTTCACCTCATCATCGTTGAGCAGGCAAAGATGCAGCTTGCCATCAGACGTCAGCCGCATCCGGTTGCAGCTTCCGCAATAGGGATCACTCACCGGCGAGATGAATCCTACCACACCCCGCGCGTCCGGCAGACGGAAGTTGCGCGACTCATCGGACGGATCCGCCCCCTCTTCGGGTCTGAGCTTACCCAACGAAGCCTCTATTCGGGCGAACGTCTCCGGATTGGGCACGTACTGACTCAGCGCGACACGGGCGCACTCACCGCCGCCAAGCGGCATCAGCTCTACAAAACGTACATGCCAATCGCGTTCGACCGTCAGCTTGGCCAGCGCAACGACGTCCTCCTCGTTATAGTCGCGCGCGACGACCGCGTTGATTTTGATCGGTTGGAACCCGGCCTGGTGCGCGGCGTCGATGCCGGCTTGAATTTGGTCGATCGTACCAAAACGCATCAACCGCTTTAGGTTTTGCGGATTCAACGTGTCCACGTGAATGTTGACCCGCGACAACCCGGCGCGCCTGAGAAGGACGGCCATGTCAGGCAGCCGAATGCCGTTCGTGGTAAGCGACACGTCTTCGATACCATCCACGCCGGCCACACCCGAAATAATCTCTAGCAGATCGTTGCGAAGCGTCGGCTCACCGCCGGTGATGCGGATTTTCCGAAACCCCACACTCGCCGCAGCCCGGACCACCTTGGCGATCTCGCCGGCCGTGAGCAACTCCTCTTGTGGGACGAACGTCAGCCGGGTCACCGGCATGCAATACACACAACGCAGATTGCAATGATCCGTCACTGAAATGCGCAGGTAGTCGATATCCCGTCCGTGGCTGTCTTTCGGCATCGCTCGCTCGATTCCTTACTGGTCAGTCTCCGCCTCGGGCTCAAGAGGTGCGTGACCTATCTGGCGGCCTGGAATCGTGCGTGGGTGCCCCATTCTTCGCGTCACCGCCAACGCACCGCTTGACATACGGGCATCCTGCAACGCGAAGGGTGGAGCACCCGCCAAAAGTGTCTTGCACCCGGCTCATTGTAGGGTCAAATCGGTGGCGTGTCGCGGCGCGATCATCTATCATCACAAACCTGTTGGGAGACGATTGATCCGTTGCCAAGCGACAAGGAAAAACTCGGACTCTGGATCGTCGGTGCCACCGGCGGCGTCGGTGCCACCGTAGCACTGGGACTGGCCGCGTTAGCCCACGGGCATAAGGATTTATCCGGTCTCGTTACCGCGCAAGCGGCTTTTGCTCCGGCGCGCCTCATCAAGACACGAGACATCGTCTTCGGCGGGCACGAAATCCGCGCGGAGACGCTGCCCCAGTCCGTCCACGTGCTCCACACCCAAAGCGGGCTGTTTGACGCGGACCTGCTTCGGAAATGCGGCCCCACGCTTCGGCGGATGCAGCGAAACATCCGCCCCGGCACGCTCCTCGGCGCGAGTACCACGGTGTCCGCCCTCTGCGACCGAACGGATGTCCCCAAGGACACGACGCCAGCGACCGCGGTTCGTCGATTGGCGTCAGACCTGGCAGCCTTTCGCACGCGGCACAAGCTGACTCGAGTGGTCGTCATTCACGCCGCATCATCCGAACCGACTCCTGCGCGGCGTGCCCTTCCCCGCTCGGACTATGCCACACTAAGCCGGTCATTGCGACGGCGCGGCGCGTGCCCCCTGCCGACAAGTTCCCTCTATGCACTCGCCTCCATCGAAGCCGGGTGCGCCTACGTCAACTTCACCCCTTCGACCGGCATCGACGTGCGCGCACTGCAGGCCCGCGCAACGTCGGCCGGTTTGCCCTATATGGGCCGAGACGGAAAGACCGGAGAGACCCTGGTCAAGTCCGCCCTCGCCCCGATGCTGGCCGCACGCCACCTGCCGGTACTCAGTTGGGTCGGGCAAAACATTCTCGGAAATCGCGATGGCGCGGTCCTAAGTGACCCGGCCACAAGAGCCGCAAAAATCCAAAGCAAACACAGAACGCTGCGCGCCGCGACGGACTCCGGACCTGCGCCCGTGACCCAGATATCGATTGACTACGTCCCATCGCTGGCCGATTGGAAAATCGCCTGGGATTTCATTCACTTTGGCGGATTTTTGGGCACGAAGATGAGTCTACAATTTACCTGGCAGGGGGCCGATTCGGTGCTGGCCGCACCGCTGATCATTGACCTGGCCAGACTGGCTGATCTGGAAATGCGGCGCGGCGCGTCCGGCGTGATGAAGCATCTGGCATACTTTTTCAAAGACCCGATGGGTACCAACGAGCTTGACCTGTTCGCCCAATGGCAGACACTGCTCGCACACGTGGTTCCTTGACGACCCGCGAGACACCGCATGAAACTCGCCTACAGCTCCAACGCCTACCGACGCTGGTCACTTGTGGAAGCCATCGAACGTGTGGCGAAGTGCGGCTACGACGGGATAGAAATCATGGCCGACGCACCACACGTCTGGCCCGACGCAGCCACACGCCAAACGGTCGATACGATCCGTCACGCACTCGACAAACACTACCTGCAGATATCCAACGTCAACGCGTTCATGATGTGCGCGACGGAAGACTTCTGGCACCCTTCCTGGCTTGAGCCGGACGCCGACTATCGGCAGCGGCGCATCCGACACACAATCGACTCCCTGCGTTTGGCGCGACAGCTCGGCTCCTCCTCCATCACCACCGAACCAGGCGGCCCCATCCCCGACGGGCTTTCCCGCGCCGCCGCAATGGATCGATTCGTCGATGGTTTGACCATCGCGCTACGTCACGCCGAGGACGAAGGCGTATCGCTTCTTGTCGAGCCGGAGCCGGGACTACTGATCGAAACGTCCTCGCAGTTTCTGGAACTGGTCGAGCGCATAGACTCCCCCATGCTCGGGCACAATTTCGACATTGGACATTACTACTGCGTGTCCGAACCGCTGCCCGACACCATCCGCACCCTGGCTCCCTATACCAAGCATTATCACATCGAAGACATCGCCGCCTCACGCGTACATGAACACCTGATTCCGGGCCACGGCGCTATCGACTTTGCCCAAGTGTTCGACGCGATCCGCGACACGCCGTACAACGGATGGATCACCGTCGAGTTGTATCCCTACCTCGACGACCCCAACGCCGCCGGTATCGAAGCGAGGCAGCACCTTTCGCCATGGCTCTGAACTCGTCACGATTACGACCGTACCTCCAGCTCATGCGGCTGCCCAACGCGGTCACTGCCGTCGCAGATGTGACAGCCGGCATGATGCTCGCCGGCGCTTCCTGGCACGACTGGAGCAGATGGTGCTGGCTCTCGGCCGCGTCGTGCTGTCTGTACGCCGGCGGTGCGGCGCTCAACGATGTCTGTGACCACGCACAAGATCGAGCGACGCGTCCCGAACGACCCATCCCCTCGGGACAAATCTCTCGCACGGCGGGCGCGGCACTGTCCACGGCGTTGTTGCTCGTCGGCGTAGGACTGGCCATGCAGTGTTCACGACTGGCGGGCTTGCTTGCGGCCAGTCTGATGCTGGCCATCGTGTTCTACGACGCTACCTTCAAGAAAGCCCGCTTCGCGCCCGCGATCATGGGAGCGTGTCGCGCATTGAACCTGGCGTTGGGGATGTGTGCCATCCACACCCCGGTGTTTCATACACCGATCGTCGTATCGCTGCTGCTCATGTGGCTCTACGTGAGTAGCACCACCTACTTCGCGCGGCGAGAGTCACACGGCGGCAGCAAGAAACAACTCATGTTGGGCACGGCGGGCGTGGTGGCCGCGGTCGTCGGCGTGCTGTGGATTCGGCCCTTCACAGGCAGCGGACGCACGGCGTTTCTGGTTATCATCGCGGTTGTCGTGGCCTACTTGAGCACGCTCGGGACGCGGGCCGTCACCGAACGTACGCCCGAGCGCGTGCAGCACGCCGTGGGGCGGTTCGTGCTCGGCATTGTGGTGTTGGACGCACTACTCACCTGGACAGTGCGGGGTCCGTGGTGGGCGCTGTTGGTGTTGGTGTGGCTGATTCCGTCCGTCGCACTGTCACGCCGGTTTCGGGTGACATAGAACAACCGCCGCCCATGGCCAGCCCGAGGGGCACTACCATACTCCAAACCGATATGGACGAACGGTATGAATAGCCTAGATTGAACGAGCGCCGGCGACCATCGCTCCGGGCAGGGAGCCACGAAGAATCGTCGGCGTCTTTCCGGATTTTTCCTGATACGCCTGGCACGCCTGCTGGACGGCTTGCTCGGCCGCCTCCGTGTCGTCCATCAACACGGCCACCGTACCGCCACAGCCGCGACCGCTGATTCTGGCACCGTAGATGCCGGCGTGCTCACCAAAACGGCGTATGGTGTTGACGAGAAGATCCGTCGGGATGCTGCCCAGTCCGCACCGTTGGCCGTAGCTCCAATGGGACGCGTACATCGCCTCACCCACTTCATGAAGAATGGCGGGATCACCACTGCGCGCGTAACGCGATACCCCCTCCACCACCTGCCGCGAACGACTGTGCTCGTAGATGTGGTGCTCGGTACGCGAGCGAATTTTATACACAAAATCCGGCTCGATCTTCGTAAGCGCATCCCCGGTCTCGCCGAAACGCTCCAGGAACTCAGCTCCCTTGAGCCTCGTGGGGATCCGGTCCCGGAACCGTTCGACATAATCGCTGACGGATACACGGGACAAATGACCATCCCACTGCAAGTCACCCACACCCTCGTGCTGGATGATTCGATCAATCAACGAGCGCCCCATGAACGTGGCCGTTCGCACGCGACGGTACTTCGCAAGAAAATCAGGATGGAGCGACCCACACGCCACGCCGATGATAGCGATCCCCGTCGGAAGCGGAAGCCGCCCGGCCAACGCGTTGGCGTCGCACCGATACTGCCCGATGTTTGCCGACTCACCCATGAGCGAACCGGCCGCCGCAGACACACCCACCGGCACGCCGAGCCAGCGACACTCCACCGTTTCGCAGTATTTGGCGCTCGCCGATGGTTCCAACTCCAGATCGAACGCGCTGCTCATCGCCGTCAACACGGCAGAGGCGATGGACGAGACACTGCTGCGCCCCACGCATGCCGAACACCCGACGGCCACGGTAAGTCCTGCGGTGCCTTCGTCGATCAGCCCGGCGCGGATCAGCTCGGCAAACACACCGTAAGAACACCGTTCGACCATACCATCATGCGAAGGGTCATCATGCTTTGGCAATTGGGCATCCAGAAGGGATACGTCGTCAGCCTTGATGATCGCCAACAGGTCATCGAGCGAAACACCCCACGCCGCATCTCCATCGGACGCCGCGGCCCGCTCAGATACGGTGGTTCTATCAGATGCCACCGCACCGCCCGCCGCGCTGGGATCTTTCACACGGAACCCCTCACACCGCTGCACGACCACGCGACGATCATCACGTTTCTGCACGGCGGCGCACACATAGTCACCAAGGGGCAAGTGCAACGATAACGCGCCGGAATAGTCAGCCAGGCCACCCATCACATCCAGCGAAAACGGCGCCCTCGCGATATGTCGGGTGGGCTCCTGGGGCAAGCAACTTACCACGTCCAGCACGGCCGACGTCTTCGTCCAATCGGCGTTCGCATCGGGAACCGCCACACGCGCACCAGGAACCGTATGCTGACGGACCACCGTTCTATTTTGTTTCACTGTCATCGGGTGGCATCAACTCGTGAACAGTTAGCAGACCTCATCCAGCACGGACTCGTCAACAAAAATCGGCGCTTCACTACCTGCGGCTATCGCCAGCGCGTCCGACGGTCGCGAGTCCACTTCGATCAAATCCCCGTCCGACCGCACGACCAGCTTGGCATAAAACGTGGCATCACGCAATTCGCTAATCACCACCTGCTCCAAGTCACACTCCAGACCGCCGAGTATACGGTCGATCAGATCGTGTGTCATCGGTCGAGGTGGAATCAATCCCTTGGTTCGACGATCAATGGCGTAGGCTTCGTGATTATCGATCAGAATCGGAAACGCCCGATCGCCTTCGGATTCCCGAAGAACCACCATGGACATTTTCTCATCCTCGGAATCCACAATCACAATCCGCGCCAAATCCATGCGGACTAACATGCTCGAAGCCTCCGAGATACGCGCCTAATTACACAACCACCACCAGCGCAATGTCAAAGTAGACAAAAACCAGCACACTACCACAAGTCTAACGCTCGGCGCGATCACCAAGCAACTTCTTCATAGCCGCATATTCGTCGGAATCCATCGCGATACTATTTTCCGACCCGGGAAACTGCCCGTCGGCAACCTCTTTTGTGTAATCGCAAAACGCGTTGATCATCACATCGTGAAGTTGGGCGTATTGTTTGACTGATCGTGGTGGGTGCCCGGCGCTATAGCCCAACATGTCGTGCATCACCAACACCTGGCCATCACAAAACGGTCCCGAAACGATTCCTATTACCGGCAACTCCGTAGATTCGGCTATAGCCTGGGCGACCTCCGTCGGCACCGCCTCCAGGAGCAACGCCACCGCACCAGCTTGCTCCATGATCTCGGCATCTTCGATGATATCCACAGCGGCATCGGCCTTACGTCCTTGCACGCGATATCCGCCGACGCTCTGAATCGACTGTGGCTTCAGTCCCAAATGGGCCATAACGGGAATGGTGGCACCAGCCATCGCCTCGACCGTCTTGGCCAGACGTCGATCCACCTCGACTTTGACACAATCGCAACCGGCGTCGGCCATGAACCGACCTGCATTTCGGATCGCCTCTTCCGGACAAACCTGATACGTCAAATAGGGCATGTCCCCCACAAGATAGCAATCCGGGGCACCCCGGCGAACCGCCTCTGTCACCGTCACCAGGTGATCGAGCTTGACCGGTAGCGTCGTCGAATGCCCCAGGCAAACCTCGCCATAGGTATCACCAACCAGGATCGTTGGAACGCCCGCCTCGTGCATCAAACACGCAGTGGCATAGTCATAGCACGTGAGCATGGAAAACTTCTGCTTTTCCCGCTTACGGGCTCGCAATGTGTTAATCGTGATCTTCGTTGGCTTGGACATCCGCACACCTCAAGAAACGGCAGACCTCAGCAGCTACGTCGGCCATTGTAAGTCACAGGAGAACATGCCACAACTCAAGCCCACAACACCGGAAAGCGAACCACTCACAAAACGTTCTGAAAGCAGCCTTTACGGTCCCGAATCGCCAATAATCACAGGATACGTCAGGCGATCGACACCTGCGATAGGGGGGATTTCCTCACCCACCCTCGTGGCCCCTACACCTCCAGCCTCCTCACACGGGAGTATGGCATCATCGGCGTGCGGGAGGCTTGCTGCCCTTCACCAGGAGAGTCGACAGTGCCATCACCAGTAGCTACGATTTGGGCATGATGCAGGCTGACACACTAGCACGCGACACCACGAAATCCGGATCGGTGGCCCAAGCCGCGGAAAGACTCCTTCCGCAGCGCGACCGAGTCGGCACGCCGTCCGTGATTCCGGTTAGGGAGCTGCCGGTTCTCGCAAAGGCGAGCGGAGCCGTGGTCACAGATGCTGACGGAAACAATTTCATCGACTTCGTTTGTGGGCACGGGTCGCTGCTGCTCGGGCACAGCGATGATCGAATTATCGCGGCGATTACCAAGGCCACATCCAAAGGCTGCGCGCTGGGCGAAACCACCGAGGCGCGCGTCCGACTGGCGGAACTGATTGTCGCCCGGTTTCCATCTGTGGACATGGTTCAGTTTACCTCGTCACGCGCCGGAGCGCTTCGCGAGGTGGAACGGCTCACCCGGGCGCACACCGGCCGCCACACGGTCATCATACCGGAACATACGAGGTCGCGGCAGGCGTTTTCCAACTACGACGGCATCGTAAGCGTACCGTTTGCAGACGTCAGCGCGATGGACTCGGTCGTCAAGGATGGGGCACAAGCTCCGGGAGCCGTCCTCGTCGAACCCATCGGCACCGATCACGGAGTCCACCCGCCTCCGGACGGCTACCTCGCGGAGTTGCGTGACTGGTGTGATCGGCACGATGCCTTACTCGTGTTCGATGAATCCGTAACCGCACTCCGGCTCACACCGGGTGGCGTAGGCGAACAGTTTGAAGTGAAGCCCGACATCACCTGTTTTGGAACCAGCATCACCGGCGGGATGGCTGCGGCGGCGTACGGCGGACGGCGTGATCTCATGCAAGCTCACGCGGCCAGCGACGAAGTTCACATGCCGCTGGGCGACATCGGTCACGAACCGTCGCTTGCGGCCGGTGTGGCGCTACTCCAAGCGACCGCCGAGGAAGATTTCCACCGAACGCTGGAAGCGCGGGCCGGCGTCTTCGAACGCGAACTAACCGCCCTGGCACCACGGCAACACATCGCGATAGAGGTGCATCGCGTGGGCAGCCTGATCGGCTTCCACATCACACCGTCCTCGGACGAAACCGTACCGTTTGACTCGTCCGAAAGGACACACGCAGTGTTCTTCCGTGAGCTTATCCAGCGCGGGGTCCTTTTCCCCATGCCCCTTCCGGTGTGCCTCTATGTGTCTTCCGCTCACACAGCGTCGCAACTCGCAGACACGGTCAAGGCCGTGGGGGCCGCCCTTGATGCCGTCGATCGTGTGCTTCAGTGACCCGAACCAACACCTGGACGCGCGGTGTTCAGGCCCTGAGAGGATTCCATTAACGCCATGACTCGCTCACACCTCTTACAAGCCGTCGCCGTGATCTGCTGTGTGGCCGCCGCCTATATCAGCTACAACCTTTTGCTGAAACACGTGAACGGATCTTCCGGGGTGGCATGGTTTGACAGTGCATGCAAAGACAGCGCCGGGGGCGGCAGCGCGGATTGCGACGCCGTACTCGCCAGCCCGTACGCATATTGGCCACCCAAGCACGACCCGGATTCCCGAAAGCTACACATTCCGGTCGCGTTTCTCGGGCTCGTTTACTTTTCCACTCTGGGCGTCTGGCTCTTTGGTGTAGGCAGCCCGTCCGTCGAGCGGCGCTGGCTCCACATCGTCCCGCTCGCGATGGTGGTTATGGGCTTGCTCAGTTCGGCCAACTTCCTCTACATCATGTTCTCGAAGCTCGATCAGTGGTGCCCTTGGTGCTTGGTCACGCATATTCTCAATGTGATGATTGTGGTGAGTGTCTTTCTCCTGTTCCCCAAAGATCGTACCAAGGGTGTCGCGCAGTCGCGCCAAGACACTCCGGAACCAACGGCGGCCCCCGAAGCCGTGGCTCACCCAACGCTTCGAATCGTCAGCACGACCATCTTGGCCATGGTGCTCGTGCTGTACGGCGAAAACCAGATGCAGGCGAGGCAGACCGCCACCAAGGCGGCCCTGTCATACCAATCAAACTACAACCGATGCGTACAAGCCATTCAGCGCATCCAGAAAAACGGCCGGACGTTGCTCGTAGATTGGGAAGACGCGCCGAGACATGACATCGCCGTCCGTTCGGATGACCCGGTGCGCCAGCCGAACCCGAAAGGTGACGCGTGGAACCTGGTGGTGTTCAGTGATTTCGAGTGCCCCTCGTGCCAGCGCTTCGCCATGTTCCTCGACCATAAGATTCAACCGCTGTTTGACGGACGCCTTCGCGTCATCTTCAAACACTACCCACTCAACCCGGCGTGCAACGGACGCGTGCGTTTTCCGACCCATCCCCACGCTTGTTACGCGGCCAAAATCGCAGAGGGCACACGTCTTGTGGGTGGAAACGCCGCATTCTGGAAGGCTCACGACTATCTCTTCCGGCATCGCGATATGATTCGCGCAGGCCGGATGACTCCCGAAGCTGTCGCTACGGCCGTCGGACTCGATCCGCAAAAACTAAAAGACGCCATGACTTCCTCGGACATTCAAACGCGGCTCGACGAAGACTCGGCTCAAGCCGGCAAGTGTGGGCTCACCGGCACGCCCGGCGTGTATGTCAACGGGAAACATGTCGACACACTCGCCACGATGCAGATCACTTTTTGGGACACCCTGGCAGACAGGTACTGGCAAGCCGTACAACAACCACGCCCCACCCAAACCAAACTACGAAACCGAAACGCTACTCCAGGTACCCCAGTTCCTGTAGTCGGTCCGTAACGGCATCCAGGTCGGCCTGGCTGTAGACTTCATCGGTATTCGCAGAAGCCCCGCCGGAAGTTGATACAGCCGCCTCGGATTCCACGGTAAGCGGCGTCTCGAACAGTTCCTGGATCACGCGACCCTGCATGTCGTCCGGCACGCGCAGACCGAGCATGGCCAGTAGCGTCGGCGCGCAGTCCACAATGTCGGCGTGAAGGCCGGTCGCCTTGGCGACACGGGCACCGGTCGCGACGAGAATCCCGTCCGGGCGGTGCGTACCCTCGATCCGCCGATACGGAAGCCACTGCACCGGCTTGCTACCGCGAATCTTCCGAACAACGGCCAGCCCGTCATGCGGCGTCAGGATCAAATCCGGCATCCACGGCTGCGCCTCTCTCGTACACTCGTACAACGCCTCGGGGATGTGAACTTCGGAGAACATCGGCACGACGCTTCCATCCGGAGCAGTCACGCGACATGCCTCACTCAGCAGACGCTCCCGCAACTCGCCGCGCACCTTTTCGTAGTCCGACGGCTCGACAATGCCGGTCGGCTGACGCCCTTTGAGATTCAGATAGAGAAAACCGGCCATCCCCGCATGCATCACACAAGCCGTAGTCCGCGAAAAATCGACCGCGAGATCGTGCAGCACATCACCACGGCGTGCGAACTTTTTGGTACGCCCGAGCGCCCGGTCGAGCAGGTACTGCGCTCGCGTAAACGATTGCGCACCACCGCCCGCCAGCTTCAGATACCCCCAGCGTTTCAGCAACAGATTCGGCTGCACTTTGCCGTCTAAACTTCCGTGACCGTGATCGGACACCATCAGCACCGTCGCGTCGTGCTGCGCCGCATAGTCCAGCAGCTCGCCGATAGCCTTGTCCGCCTCGCCGAACGCTTGTTTCGTTAGCTCGCAGCGTCTCGGGTTTCGATGCGACCAACGCGGGTCCAGGTACTTCCACGTCTTGTGCTGAAGGTTATCCACCAGTTTGAGCACGACCATCAGCGCGTCCCAACCGCACCGATCACCCAGCCACTTGGTCATCGCCACGCCCTGATGAAAACTCCGCGAGGCATAGGCGACATTCTTCGCGAACTGCGTATCCCCGCGAAACCGTTTCCGCTTCCAGCTCTTTTGTACGGTCGGGTCGGGCCATCGCTCCAGCAGCTCTTTCCGCAGCGAGGCGGGCGTGACGAACTCACTTTCAGGACCGGGCGTCTCGAAGCCGCTCACCATAAACCCGTTAACGGAGATCGGCGGGTAGGTCATCGGCACATTGACGCTGCCAACCTTGAACCCGCGCTCGCCGAGAATCTGCCAGATGTTACGCACATGGTCCAGACACCGCGTGCTGTTGAATTCGAGCTTGTTCGACCGGGCGTCATACCGCTCGAAGTCGATAATCCCGTGGGAGCCGGGAAGTTTCCCCGTCAAGAACGTGGTCCACGCGGCCGGAGTGATCGGCGGCGTCGTCGAGCGGAGTATGCCCGACGCACCAGCCTCCACGGCTTCGCGAAGTCGCGGCATCCGTCCCTCGGCCATCAGCGGGTTCAACGCATCCCACGTCGCCCCATCAAGTCCAATCACCAACGCACGTGGCACGCCGGTATCAAAACTTCGCTGCGGCTGAGTCGGGTATTCGCACGCACCAGACGTGTCGGATTGGCTCATGTCGTTTCGCTTACTCGTTAGGCATCACGCCGATGGCCGCACACACGGAACCGACGAAAATCACACGGGCAAAGTCACACCTCACCCGCACGCGGAGTCTACCGACCGGTCGTCCACGTTGCAACGACAGCCCGTTTTCGGTTATAACCACCTCTTGTGTCCCGCAAGATGTACGACCAACGAGACGGCTACTCACGCGGCTGGCCGGAACGAACCAGCGATAACGGATGGGAAATCCACGGAAGGAACCGCAGATGAAGATACTTCGCAGCCCGGAGGTGTACCTCGTCGGTCGCCCCTCGCTCGACTCCACCGAAATCGAGCGCTTTCTCAAGGCGCACGACGTCGCGCAATGGACCACCGACACGGACATCGCGGGCGAGACACTGCCCGAGGTAGCTGGGCGACTTTGCTACATGAGCTTTCGCAAACCACGGCCGGGTGGCAACGCCGCCTACCTGGGCCACATCAAAGAGGTCGGCCACGGAAGCGTGCTCGAACATGCCAATTGGAACTTCATCATCACCGGCGTGTCGCGCTCGTTCACTCATGAGTTGGTGCGTCACCGTGCCGGCTTCGGCTATTCTCAGCTTTCGCAGCGTTACGTCGACGAGAGCGTGGCCGACTTCGTCGAGCCCGCCTGCATCGGTGACGATCCCGAGCTACACGAGGTGTGGAAGGCGGCCGTCGAGCAATCGCAGGAGGCCTATTGTCAACTCGTGGCCGGCTTGCAGGCGAAGTTCGATTCGGTGGAGGACAAAACGCTACGTCGGAAGATGGCCCGCCAGGCCGCGCGCAGCGTGCTGCCCAACGCGACGGAAACCAAGATTTTTGTCACGGCCAACGCGCGGGCGTTGCGTCATTTCATCGAGCTGCGATGCAACGAGCACGCCGAAACGGAGATTCGCGTCGTCGCGCAGCGTGTGCTGGAAATCCTGCAACGAGAGGCACCAAGCATCTTCGGCGACTATGACTTCGTGGACCTGCCGGACGGCACCAAAGCCGCACGAACCCCCCACGGCAAAATCTAAGAGGCACCCAAAGCCGGGCACACTATGGCCGGAGGCCCATCGCCTTGGACGGCGGGTCACCTGAATCGCTCGGAATATCGCGTTGGTACGAACGGAGCGGAGGTTCGGATACGTGTGACACTCAGCAATCGTATCGCCGCACCGAACCCGACGACATCGGAGCATGCACCGCACGCTATCTGCGTTTGGTCGTTGGCCTGCGGAGTTTGACCTTCATATCCCGACCGGTGATCTTGGTCGCTTCCAGCACTTTGATAGCCTTCTTGATGTCCGACACCTTCAGCACCACGAGGGCCTTGCCGCCCTTCGCGCCGGCCGTGCAGTACATGTATCCGACGCTGATGTGCTTGCTGGTCAGTCGCTCACAGAGGTCGGCCGCGGCACCAGGGCGATTCGGAAGCCGGACGCCCAGCACCTCCGTCTCCTGCATGGGGACATTCAGCGACTGAAGTACCGGGCGAGCCGCATCCGCGTCTTCCACCACCATGCGAAGCACGCCGTGCTCCGTGGAATCCATCATTGCGATACTCAACACGTTGACCTTGGACTTGGCCAACTCACGAAATATCCGGGACAACACGCCGGGTTTATTGGCAAGAAAAATGGAGAACTGGGTGTACTTATTCATGAAACGCTCCCACTGCAAGGTCAATGGTATCTTTCATCTCTCACAAACGCAGGTAGGGAAGTGATCCGTGCCTCCCTGGGCCGGTAACGCCTACACTCTCCGCGCGGCCAAGGGGTCAGTATAGTCGCCTGAAGTGCAAGAGCCAGTGCCCACGGCGCGGAAATCCGCCGCCGGGCCACCCATTCGGAAAAGAGCCGAGATCTGGAGGGACCGCTACCTATGGGCGAGGAAAGGATCCTCGCCGGCGTCGTCCTCGGACAAAGCCTAGCGCAGACAGCATGAAGATCATGCTCGGAGCGGCCCCGGCCCCGCATACCGGCGGCAGCGCACTGCCACCACCAGATCCCCCTGCGCCATCCGTGCCGCCGCCTCCTGGGTCTCCGCCTCTGTCACTGCCGCTGCCGGCTTCTCCACCGGTCTGCGTCGCGTCGTCGGGGAACTGATCGGCCACATCACCCACGCCATCGCCATCGGAATCGGTGGTTTCAGTCGGATCGTTCGGGAAGGCATCGCTGTTGTCCACCACGCCGTCTCCATCGCTATCCACTACCGTCGCACCCCCGCCGGAACCGCCACCACCTCCGCCACCGGAGGAGCCTCCCGTCGATAAGTCCAGCGTGCCGCCCTTAAGGGTTCCGTCTAACACGGTAAACCTCACTGGGCTGGTGAAATCTACGCTCACCATACCCGCGCTGGAGAAGCCCTCTCTGACAGAACCGATAACATTCAGCGTCCCCGCACGACCGACGAGTACTTCGAACGACGCCACGCGCATCGGCACGGCTGTGAGATCCAAGATCAACCCTTCCGTTCGTGAGGTGCCGGTATCAGCCACGCTGGGTGAGGGAAGATTCGCAAACTGGACGTACATCGCATCGCTGATCGCCGGTTCAAGCATCCACACAAACGAGGACACCTCGATATCCGGACTGGATGCGGTGAAATCCAGTTGAATACCGCGCAGGTCCGTCAAGGGTTCTGTGGCCGCGTCGGTCGACAGCAACACGTCGACCGTCAGCGTATCCCCCACGTTCACCGAACCTTCGACGGGCTGACCTGCGGCATCACTCGCCACCAGTGTGACGAGGACATTGCCGAAACTCGACACACCACACACCCATGTTGCCACACAGGCCATCATCACCATCTTCTTTGTCACGGCACATTTCTCCAACCGTGGTCCACGGTATACGGCGAGCCGGTCCCCATCGTGGCACCCGCCTGCTCGCCAACACCCATTATAGCCCACCTCCCCGCACTCTTCCGGACAGATATAGGGCGCAATAACCTCAGAAACAATGAAAACCGTGAGAAGAGCGATGCCCCATAATAACGCCTCTACGCAGAAGCGGCGTAGCCGACACACGATCGACTACGCCGCTGATGAAGATCTTTCAGATCCCTCGTGGGACGAAAAACCGGATACTCGTTATGGGGCCGACGGACACGCCCCCATGCTCACGCCGTTCCAGGCGGCAAAAGGACTGGCTCCGTTGAGCAGATCGATGACGCCCAGGATATCCGGGGCACCACAAACACCACTTCGATCCACATCACACTGCCAGGGATTCAACGGCGTCGGAAGAATACCGTTGAGGCCGTCAATCACTTCGAGGATGTCACTCGGAGCAGCCGTGAGGTCTCCGTTGACATCAGCCGGCAAAAAGCCCAGGCAGGTCTGGCTGGAACTCGAACCGTGTGTGAAGCAGGTCCAAGCGCCCGGCTCAATCGGACCGCTCAGGTGAAGCGTGGCCGTGTTGGCACCGTCGTCCGTAACACTCAAAACCGTCGGAGCGCTGGTACCGGTCGTGGTGACCGAGAAGTTCAGATCGGGAAGGCCGGCCACGTTACAGCCGAAAGTCACGTCAACGGAATTCCAACGAGGACGAGAGATGTCCTGCCCGGTGTAACCGGCATCGACGGCACAGTTCGGTGGGTTGGTCGAAACAATGGCACACCCACCAACGATAATCTCAAGGTTTGAAATGGTTCCGGCCACCGTCCCGTTACCAGCCGGCTCCGTCGCCCAGAACGGAATACCGGTCTGGCCTTGAATGATTACGTTAGCGAAGAGTTCCTCGAGGTTCAGATGATATGTGCCTGCCGTCATCGGAGCGGTAAGACTACCGGTAACGAGCACGGCCGTACCACAACCGGTTGGTCCCGGCTGTGCCACACCCGGCAGCACCGTGCCGATCGGAAAATCAGCGTTCCCCGCGGTGTTCATAATCGTGTTCTGTCCACCGCCAACCTGGATCAGGTCTCCGCCGATGACCGTACCGCCGAAACCGGCCGGATTGGTGATCCCCTCGGGCTTCTTGAAAGCCACCATGGGATTGTTGCACGAAAGCACACCCGATGGGGTGTTGGCCGCGGTCAAATCACCACCGTCAAAGACGAGGTTGAAACCGACCAGAGCAAGCCCCTCGTTGAGACTGTCGCTGAGGATTCCGGTGACCTGATAGTCGACCACCTCACCGGGGCTTACCGTAATCGAACTCGCCCCGTCACTCGCACGCTCGACTGACACGTTCAAGTCACTCGCCTGCGCCACCGCGGTCACCAGACCCGCAGCCACCATCACAGCCAATAGCTTCTTCATAACGCTCACTCCGTGAAAAACACCCTCAAACCCTCGCACCCCTCCAGCCAGGAAGCACTGCGACGAGCATCATCAAACCGACATCCGAAGCCGTCGGCCCCAAAGCCCATTGAATCGGGCAGACCATACGGACTCCTATGGTAGCAGTCGCCCCAATCGCGTGTCGGCGCGAAAACTTTTTCATTCACTCGCCTGGAAAACCAACGCCACAGGGGAACGATTATCGGACTATAGCCCCGCCCGATGTTCGATGATGCCCGACCGGGCGTTTGACGACTCGGCCTATTCAGGACACCCTTGAGTAAAGCCATGACGCCGCTCCAGTTCACTCGCAATGTTCGAAGCCTCAACCGCCTGCGTCTCATCACGCAGGTGGCCACCCGGCACGGGTTTGGACACATCGTCGCCCAGATCGACCTGTCCCGGTTTCTTCCGGTGTGGATGCTCCGTCGTCGAGACCGAAACCGCACCCCCGAGGGGGGGCCGACGGCAGTGGGTCGACGGCTCGTTTCGGTCTTCCATGAGCTCGGCCCCACGTTCATCAAGCTCGGTCAGGTGCTCAGCACGAGACCGGACCTCATCCCGATGGAAACGCTGTCCGAGTTACGTACGCTGCAGGATAGTGTGCCACCATTTGACACTGAACAGGCCAAGGCGATCATCGCGGAAGATCTCGGCCAACCCACCCGCGAGTTGTTCGCCTGGTTTGACGACACGCCCCTCGCTAGCGCATCCATCGCACAGGTGTACCTGGCCCGCACCCACCAAGGCGAAGAGGTCGTGGTCAAAGTGCGTCGCCCGAACATCGAAGACACGATTCGGCTCGACATGGAATTGCTCCGGTGGCTGGCTGAATCTTTGGAACGTTTGCTTCCGGAATCGCGTGCGTATCATCCGTCGCTCATCGTCGCCGAGTTGGAAGAAATGACGACGCGCGAACTCGATTTCGTCAACGAAGCGTCCGCCACAAGCCGCTTCGCGGAATCGTTCGCCCCGGACACCGGAATACGCGTACCGCGTGTCCATTGGGATCTGTCCAGCACCCGCGTGCTTACGCTGCAAAAGTTGTCGGGCGTCAACATTGAAGACGCCATGAACGGCCCGCGGGAAGGCACCGCCATCGACCGTCCCCTCATAGCCAAACGGCTGGCCGAAGGTTATTTCGTGCAGCTATTTGAGTTCGGCATGTTCCACGCCGACCCGCACCCAGGCAACATTCTCGTCGAAGCGCCGGCCCACGTGGGATTGATCGACTTCGGGCAGGTTGGGGTGATCCGTCCCGAACTCATGTTGGACCTCGTAACGTTAATCTACACTTGGCTTGACGGCGAAATGAACATGGTCATCGACACCCTCGCGGACATGGAGGCGGTCTCGCGCGACACCGACCGACGCAGCCTCACTCGCTCGCTTCAGGTCATGCTCATGAAGTACCATGGGTTACCCGTCAAACGCATGGACATCGGATCGCTGCTTAGTGAGTTCTCCGAGCTCATACGCCGACACGACGTCATCATCCCGCGCGATGTGTCCATGTTGCTCAAGGCGCTGGCCATGATCTCGACCATCGTGGCCCGACTGGATCCCGACCTGGACTTGATCGAGTTGCTCAAGCCGCGGTTGAAGAAAGCGATGCGTGATCGCTTTTCCCCAGCGAACGCACGTCGCCGCATGTCGCTGATCGGGTGGGACGTGGTAAGCATGCTCCGCAAGGCACCGGGGCAACTTCGCTCGGTCCTACGTCGCGCGTCGACCGGCTCGTTGCAACTTGTCGTGCGTCACGAAAACATCGATCGGCTCATCCGCGAGTTGGATCGGGCGAGCAACCGTATGGCCTTCTCCGTCGTGATCGCCGCCATCATCATCGGAAGCAGCGTCGTCGTGAGTACGGACACCACACTAAACTTCTTCGGCTTTGAGGTGCAGGTGCAGTATTTCGGCATCGCCGGCTACCTGATGGCCGGACTCCTTGGCCTCGGACTGAGTTGGGCCATCTTCCGCAGCGGAAGGCTGCATTAACCGACGGGCACCTCCCCACCGGTAACGCCGCTTCGCTCGTTTTCACCTGCGCTATGATGGTTTTCCACACCCGCCCACCATCCGGTATCAGTTGTTGGATGGTTGTGGAGAGGGACCTTCCTCGATGAATATACCGTCCACCTGTCGGGACCACATCGTACCACAGGAGAGACAACGAAGAAGAATCCGACCGTCCACCAACTCGGCCTCCAACAGACTGCCGCAACAGAGACGGTCTTGATCGACTTCCTTCCCCATCACTGAATCCTCCTTTCCACGCGTCGGGCTCGTGTGCGGCGCTGCCGTGCCACCGGCTGTCGCTCCTTCGCCGGATGTTCGCCGTGACACACACGCCCCGGTGTTCGCTTCCCTGACCATCAAGTGCTTTTTCGTGTTCATGGAGTCACTTCCTGACTATGAGATGGTGTGAGCTCTGCATGTACGCTATCCGGGTCCAGGTTGTTGCTCGCACCGGAAATCAAATCCACGACAAGCCCGATCAAGCCACCGATGAGGATGTTGCCCCAGATCCAACCCGAACTTTTCGTAGCAATGGCCCCCTCGAAGGTTTCATAACCCGGTTTGTCGAGCTGCACGGTGTGGGCCTTATTCCGTTTCATCTTGATAACCATGGGTGTTTCGCCCTTATCGATACCGTCCACCTTGACGAGCGCACCAGCGGGTTTCGACGTGATACCGATAGGCTGGTACACCCCCTTCACGAGTGTGGCGCAACCACTGGCATTCACGACAAGCGAAACGGCCAGCAGACTACTAATGACGCGATTCATCCGTTCTTTCCTTTCAAGTTATGGGGACGCGAATGGTGCCATGCGGATGACTCCCGCACCGCTCGATTCGCTTGCTTCGTCCATACCTGAAGCGTACGAGGCGCGAGCGACAGATCGGGTCGGACCTAACATACGGTGGGTGCGACAGGGTAGGTCGCCCCCCCCATGTATGGTGTGGCACGGCGCATCGACCCCAAACTGCTTCCGAAAAAATGTCCGAAAAAGTTTTTCGGGCGTGATTCTGTTAGGGTATATGAAGGAGCGTGTGACGTCCGTGGACGTAACGGAAGATGTGATTCGGTGAGAAAAACAAAGGCGGGTCGTTCGAGCTTACGCGTCGTGAATCTTTGCGGCAGCCAGGAGTTCTTCGCGTAACTCGTTTCGGAGCCAGGTGGGTTTGGTGACTTCCGCCTGATCGCCAAAACCCTTGATCCACCGCTTGAACTCCACGACACCGGAGAGTTGAAACGTCGCCTCTAACGTATCAGATGCATCGTGCGATGGTTCGAACAACGTTTCGTCGGTGGGCTGCCACGAGAGCTGCTGGCTCTCATGCCACACACGCTCCTCGACCACGGCAGCCGCACCACCGCTGAACCGGACTTTTATGTCCACGGCAGCACCACTGGCCTGGAAGATGCCGAAACTGCTGCGAAACTGATCCTCCAGGCTGAAGTCCCTCGGGCGGTCAAAGCACTCGGTCGTCGCCTCGGCGGAGAGAATCCGCGTAACCTTAAAAATCCGAATCGCTCGGGCTCGATGGGAACGACCCAAGGCGAACAGGTCACCGTCATAAAATACCATGCCATACGGATCGAACCGTGTCTTGTACTCGTCACCCCGCCAGATCGCACGATACCGAACTTCAACGCTCTGGCTGTCCCGCGCGCCGTCCACCACGGTGCGTATCGTCTCTGAAAAGTTAGAATAATCCGTCACACCGGTTCTTCGGACGTAGATCGTCTCGTCCAGCATAGCAAAGTAGTTCATAGCCTGTTGCGGTACGAGGCTCCGAACTTTTTCGAGAAGAGTATGCACGCCCTCCGCCAGGTAGGTCCCGGAAAGCGGCATCAATAGCCGTTCCGCGAGGTGAAGGGAGATGGCTTCGGTCAGACTTAACACCAGCGGCCCAGAGCGGAAGAAATCGTGGGGCATCCGCCAGAACCGCTTGCCGAACTCGTCGTCATCATGTTCGATGGGGAAACCAAGCTCCTGGAGGCTCTCAAAATCACGCTGTATGGTCCGCTCGGTCACGCGCATCTCGGACGCGAGTTGGCTGAGGGGAACGCCCTCCCCACGAGTCTGAAGCATTCGAAGCAGGTTCCACTGACGTAGGATCTGATTCCCTCGTGACACGGCTTCTGCTCCCTCTACCTTGCACTTCCAGCGTAATCGTAACGAAATCGAACGGACATGAACAGCCTGCGTTCGGCTAACCCGATCTGTGGGAGTGTGGCCAGGGTTTTTGGCATTACCCTCTTTCCAAATCGACTGCACCTCGTTGCCGCGATCAAAAATGAGGGGCCATTCCCGCGACGAGCCCCTTTGTCAAAAAGAAATTGCCACGCCCAATCTGCCGGTAAGCGGAGGTACACTGATCGCCACACAAGCCGGGAAGTTGGCCGATAATTTGGTGAAACGAAGAAATAACGTTCGATCATTGACTCCCCCACCGCCAAAGTCGATGGGTCACCCGTTCCTCATGCAAAGCGATTGCGTGGCGACACCCACTCCAAGCCGAACGGCTACGGGCTACAGCGCCCGCACCGATCGACACAGAAACCTTCCAAACATAGCTGATCGCCCACGCAGTCTCTGTCAAGGACACACGCAGTAGTGCCGCACGTCACGCTGGAAGGGCACGTACACAGTCCGGTCGTGGTAAAAGCCGTCGCGTACGTTGAAATACCGAGGAACGAGCTTACGACGTGCGAGATGTCCTTGTAATTCATCGCGTTGAGCGGCACAACGAGGTTCGGCTGAAGCTGCATCGCCACCTTGGACTCAGCAGCCGGATCACCGAGGAACTTGTTCACATACTCCGTAATGTCCCCAAAATTGGGCTGGGGCGGGGCATCGGGGAAGTACGGCTGAACGATGTCAGCGAAATGACCCTGTGAGATCGTGATCGCTGAAGACCAGCAGGTCTCGTCTGTTTCCAGATTCGGGCACGAAGCATTCGCCCGCTGAAGCACGTACCGCGCGACGTCCGCTCCGTCGTTCGGAACCACTTCAGCGCCATACACCGCGATACTTGTAAACGCACCAAAATCAACGGACACGGGCTCGCACCCGAGCCGCGCAGCCATAAACACATTACTCAGGTCCGCAGAATTCGGATCAGGGGCCACGAACGGTACGCCCACATAGAGCACACCAGCACCACCGGGACCATCGCACGTACCGGCCGGACAGCTCGAATTGGCAATAATGCATTCTGCACCCGTGTCGCTACATTTGCCAAACCCCGGCGTGCTCAACGGCTTCACGCGAATCACCTCTTGTCCCGTACTGTTGGACGCGGCGATTTGAAGATATCGCTGGCCGTGGTCGCCCACGCGGCTCATGTCCACGAGCGGACCAGGTGGCGGCGTGTCACACTCATCGGGGATGCCATTGCCGTTGGCGTCGGGGCTCGTGCCGTTGGCGATGTCGCATTCATCAGGTATGCCATTGCCGTTGCAGTCTTCGCTGACACCGGCCGTGATGTCGCAGTCGTCGGGTGTGCCATTATTGTTGCAGTCCGGTTCGCACGCATCGGGTACACCGTTGCCGTTGCAGTCTCCACTCACGAAACCGGAGATGATCTGCACGTTGTCCACCAGCCATCCGAGCGTGCCGCTTACGCCGGGGTCGCTCTCCAGGCGGAAGATGATCTGAATCGTCTGGCCGGCGAATTCGGAAATGTCGATCACCCGTGATTCCCACACCCCCGTGCCGCCGCTAAGGCGTTCCACACGCACATTATTCACCACCACGTCGGCGAAATCGAAGTCCAATTCGGTTATCAACGCCGAGCAATAACGTAGTTCGGCCGTGCCGGGCGGTAGATCAATCATCGGAGACACGAGCCCGCCATGCTCGCCATCTCCGTAGGTACACGTGGCCGTGCTACCGGCGTAGGCCCACGACGAACCATTGCCGTTGCACGAGCCCGCGCCCGAGCACGTGCCGTTGACGCTGAATATACCCGAAGCGCTCCAGCCGGCCGGCAGCCCGCCCTCAAAATCTTCGTCCAAGATCACACCGCTGCTCACGGCTTCGCATGTGTCGATGATCTGGTTGTGGTTACAGTCTCCGGCCGTGCCGCTTGCAATCTCGCAAATATCCTGCGTACCATTGCTGTTGCAATCGAAGTTGATCTCACACTCGTCCAGGATCCCGTTTCCGTTGCAGTCCGTACTTCCAGCGGCGAGGTCACACTCATCCGGAACAAAATTGCAGTTGCAATCCAGGCTGGCACCGAAGGGGTAGATATCCAACCGGTCGTAGACGCCGTTTCCGTTGCAGTCCACTTGGCACTCATCCGGGACGCCGTTGGCATCGGCGTCGAGACTCGTCCCGGCGGCAATGTCGCAGCTATCCGGTACCTCGTTGACGTTGCAATCAATCGCAAAACCGGGCACAAAATCAAAACCCGTCGCAAACTTGAGCCCGTGATCGTTGCCGCCGATCTCCGTTTTTCGGAAATCGCCCGTGCAAACGTCATACTCGAACATCCGCGCATCGGTCAGATGCGAAGCGGATACGTCTGCGCGGGTGGGGCTTGAACTGTAGTCGGTACCGGTGCGACTCACGAACACATTCCCGTTAGGTCCAATGCGAATCCCCCACGGACTGTCCTGGGTGATGCGTGTGGCCGTACCCACGTGCGCCCATTTGCCGCGAGGCGCGCCGGTGCCACGTTCATATTCCAGCACTTCGTCGGTGCCGAAGCTGGCCACGAGTAGATTTCCGTCGGGCTTGAAGGCCAGGCCACGTGGTTGGCTGAGACCACCGTTATTCGAAGCCGACACAAACACACGGATAAAATCGCCCGTGATACCGTCGTACTCCATCACTTCGTTTGAGTCGCTGGTGACGAACAGGTTACCATTAGGTCCATACGTGAGTCCAAACGGAAGAATGAGCCCACCTGTGGCTGACGGCACGAAAGCCCCGAGCGGCGCACCCGTGGTTCCATCATAAGCCTGCACGCTATATGTGTCACGACTTGACACGAGGAGTTGACCGGTCGGTGACATGACCAGACCGGTAGGATACGTGACGCCACCCGCGCCGACCGTAACGAAATCTCTGAGGTAAACGCCTTCCGCACTAAACTCCATCACGCGGCTTTCAGGGCCGATCGAGACGAGAATTGTCCCGGCCGGAGTCACGATCAGATCTTGTCCTGCGTTCACGGCCGAGACACCACCGACCGACGCATCAGTCAAAACACCTGTACTTCCCAAAAATTGCCGAATCACTTCATTGGGCAATCCGCTGGCCACCCAGATATGATGCGCACCATTCAGTGCCGCGAGATCGCTGGTACCGTTTGCGTCGCAATCCTGACAGGCATCCAACACGGCGTTGCGATCTTTGTCCAGCGTCATATCCGCCTGAATCTCCGTGTAATCGGAGACCCCGTTGCTGTTGCAGTCGGTTTCACACTCATCGGGGATGCCGTTGCCGAACGCATCGGTGCTGGTGCCCAAGGAAATGTCACGATCGTCTGGTACGTTGTTGCCGTTGCAATCCGGTTCACACTCGTCGGGGATGCCGTTGCTGTTGAGGTCAAGCGATGCGCCGGCGATATCCGCCGGATCGAGCGTGCCATTACCGTTGCAGTCCTCGCACTCATCCGGAATTCCGTTGGCGTTGGTGTCTTGACTGACACCATTGCCTATGTCCAACGAGTCGGCCGTGTTGTTCATGTTGCAGTCGGCCACGATGCAAGCGGACGCGGCGATGTGCGCGTCCATACTCGCCTGACTGACGACGTGGAAATAGTTGTCCGTGTTGGCGTTCATCCCACTCCAGGTCTGTCCGCAGTAGCTCATGATGGGGCCGCGCTGAGGTGTGGTGAGCGGGTCGTCACAGGTATCGATCAGGTTGTCGTGCGTGTGCGCCGTGCCGCTGGAATGACCCAGCTCATGGGCCGTGACGGGGATATCCCAGTTGAACGGATTGGGCACGCTCGGATCGGGAAACGAACCAGCCGCGTAACCCACAATGCCAAAGCCGAACGTGTCACAGAGCCGGGTAACGAAAGCCTGACCGCCAAAAGGAAAATCCCGCCGTCCGGAAAAGAACTGGGCCGTGTCGCGGGACACCGCACCCATGTTAGCAATCCACCACGGATAAAACTGAAACAACGGGTCGGGGCCGTTAAACAAATCATCCGCCTGGTCCCAAACGCGCACAAAAACAACCTGAATACGCGTGTCCACGTCACGCATATAGATCGTACTAACTTCGCCATACATCTGAACCACATAGTCGAACGTCGCCGTAGCATCGTTGAACAGCGTGAAGAGTTCGTAATCCGTCTCAACGGCCAACTCCATCTGTTTCAGGCCAACCGTAACGGGTGCGATGGTCTGTGCGGCCGAGGTCGTACGCCGGGGAAGCGGACTCTTGATCCACTCGCCGCGAAACTGAAGCTTATCACCATCTACCCCACACAGCGGGACACCGGCCGGTACCGACGGCGAGCCGCTCGCCTTGAAAACCGACACCAATCCGCGGGCCAACGGCTGGCCGTCTCCCCCCTTGGAGGAGATTCGATGGCGCGGGGCTCCCGGTCCGAGGTCGATATAGCCGGTAGAGGAGCGGTCGCTGAGCGATAGATAGACGTCTGAGCCGGGTCGTCCGACCACACGCCCGCGGAAGAACGAAATTCGCGACACGTCGTAAGGGAAAGGAACGTCCGATTCATCCAAGTGGCCGATGACGAACTGCGTGTCCTTTCCGATCACATGAAAAGGTTGTAGCTCAAGCTCGACGGACGACGTTTCGCTGAGGGGAAACTGTCGGATGCGAATCTTCGAGCCCTGCGCACGGGCTTGGCGCATCTCATCAGCGTCCCACCGAAGAATGGTCGCCTTCGCGCTCATCGCTGTCTCGGCTTGCTGGACGGATACAATACGAGGCCCCGCCACCACCTTCGGAACATCGCCGGCAGCCTGCGACACCGCGCCGCTCAAAGTGAGCACGACCCACACAGCGCATACACCACCCCGACCGACCTGCAGAGCGTTTACTCCGCTGCTACCCAGTGAGCACATCACAACCTCCAAGGTGAAATATGGCCAACCAGAAAACCCCGACCCACAGGGGGATTGTAACAGCTCAGTCTAGAATCACAAAAGATATTATGATTTCTTTGGAAATCTTGGCTGAATAACGGATTAGGCCGATGTTGAGCTGGTGATTGGGTGATCCTGTAGCGATTCAGGCGATCGCCCTACGAGATCCGGTAGGCTCGTTCGGGTGCGGACGGTCTTCCCGACGCAGCGCTTCCGGGGCTCCTCCTGCGCGCTTTTGCCACACAAATATGAGCAAATGGCGTTTGCGAGAAAAAACCACACCACGTAGCGATTGAAACCGGTATGGAGACGCGTCCAGAACGAAAAAGGAAGACAAAAGCCCACGCCACACGCACGCCTCGCGCAAGCAGGGACCCTGATTGACAAAAGGCTCTGCGCTCTGGTGCAAGAGCATTCTCGGTTATTGCATTGCGAGGCGCGGACGGAACATGCCCGATTCCATCGGGAGTCCGCGCGAATTCCTAGGTTCCCAGACGGGCGCAAGACACTGTTGGCGGCTTGGCGTTGGGCCCCAACTTCGAGTACTCCCGAAGAGTGGGGCACCTGCCTGCGTGCGTACCCACACAGTCAGGCGGACGTCGCATGCAAGACTGCGTTCGCCACCCGTAGGGCATGCTATTGCATACCGAAACATCCGCCAATCGTTCGCCGGCCGAACCATTACGGACTCCGTTTTCGTCCCCCACCCTTTGCCTTGGG
>JAJRSP010000062.1 GCA_024278775.1 Planctomycetota bacterium | reverse complement strand
AGATTCACAGCGAGGATTGATCGAAAAAGTACATCCGTGTCCGAAATAATCATCCATGGCGGCCTTTCAGATAAGGACGCTGATCTGCGTCTCTATGCGGCAGGAACTGATTTTTCCGCGTTTAAGCGGAAAAATACGTTTCTACTTTATTGCCGGTGCGGTCATATTTTTTCGCTCGTTTTGGCTGTCCGGTTTTTACTGACAGTTCCTCCTACGGGGTGTGACCATTCTCGGTGGCGGAGGCGAATGCGTGGACCCCACGTTGATTTCCGGGGTGGGCGGGTGGCGTTGCCTGTGGAATCTGCTAGGATGCCGGGTCCTTGTCGTCGGCAGAGTTTTGGAATCTGCGTCGGTAAGACGGGCCGGGGTGTGTCCGGCGAGGGAACGTCACGAGACAGAGCGATACAAGACAGAGCAGGGCGACGAAAACGATGCCAAGACCTACAAAAGCCTTTCACCGGATGCGGATCAACGCGGCGGCGGCCTGGAAGCGCGGCGAGAAGAAGGAGGCCTACGCCCTCTGGGAAAAGGCGGCGGCCGGCTCCAAAGAACACCGCGACAAAAAACGCAACAAGAACAAGCCCGAAGAAACCGCCGAAGCCGAACCGGCCACGTCGTAACGCGACCTTCCCATCTTGTACAAACGCTTCTTCACACCTGATTAGATAGGTGGCGGGCGCGGTTGCGTATGGCCCCCACCCGCTCCATGTGGTCCGACTATGTCGTGTCCGTTTGGCTTCTCACCTGTTCGTGCCGATAATAGACCGGGCTTTCGGGGGAATCTCAAAAGGCCGAGTTCGTATGAAACGATCAGTCATGGGCATTGTCGTGGGCGGCGGACCGGCACCGGGCATCAACGGGGTGATCGGGGCAGCCGCCATAGAGGCCGTCAACAATGGGACGGCGGTGCTGGGTTTCTATGACGGTTTTTCTCACCTGGTGGCCGAGGCGTTCGACCCGATCGAACACATCGTTGAGCTGACTATCGCGAGCACAAGTCGGATTCACCTCGATGGTGGTTCGATCCTGCGTACGGCTCGGGCGAACCTGTTGGATCAAGGCACGCTGACGACATCTACCGTGGTGAGACCCGATGCCGAGCGTATCCGACGTGTCAGCGAGCGACTGAGCGCTCTCGGTATCACTCACCTACTCACCATCGGCGGTGATGATACCGCGCTGAGCGCGCGGTTTATCGCCGAAGCGATGGTCGATCGGATCCGCGTGGTTCACGTCCCCAAGACGATCGACAACGATCTTCCGCTGCCGGGCGGTATGCCCACATTTGGATTTACGACCGCACGACACGTCGGATCGAGCATCATTGCTGATCTGATGGAAGACTCTCGTACCACGCGTCGCTGGTACGTCACCGTGACCATGGGACGTAACGCCGGGTTCCTGGCGCTGGGTATTGGTAAGTCGGCCGGTGCCACCCTGACGATTATTCCCGAGGAGTTTCCCAACCGAACCACCATTCGCGAGATCGCGGACATCATCGAAGGGGCTATACTGAAACGGCGGATCGCCGGGCGAAATGACGGAGTGGCGGTGTTGGCCGAGGGGCTCGCCCACCGGTTGGGGGATAGAGCGGAGTTGTCCAAACTACTCGGGCATGATGTGCCCGTGGATGCGGCCGGGCACCCACGACTGTCAGAAGTTCCGTTGGCGCAGTTGCTCAAAGATGAGCTGACGAATCGTTTCGCCGTTCGCGGAGATAAGGTGACGATCATCGGGCACGAGGTGGGTTATGAGCTGCGGTGTGCGCGACCGGCCACATCCGATCTTTGTTATACGCGCGATCTCGGGCACGGGGGCGTGCGGCTGTTGTTGGAGTCGGAGAGTGAGCTAGCGCACGGCGTCATGGTGACGTTGCAGGATGGCAACCTCGTTCCGATTCCCTTCACCGAGATGGTGGACCCCACGACCAACCGGACGGCGATCCGCCGCGTCGATATGAAGAGCTACTCCTATACGGTCGCGCGGGCGTACATGATCCGTCTTGAAAAAAACGATTTCGCATCACCGTCGATCCTCGAGGCGCTGGCGGCCGAAGCCCGCATGACGCCGTCGCAGTTCCGAGAGCGGTTCGAATACGTCGTTCGACACACGCCGGGCGCAGAGTAACGATATCGTGGAAAGCCATGACACCTTGGGGGGACCGCCAAACGCCGCACCCGCCATCAACTGACGGGCGCACGCGTGGTGCTATGCCTGGTCCGTTAGCGCGTGTAGGTGGCGGAACAGGGCGGCTTCGGCATCGGTCATTTTCACTTGCCGACGTGTCATCACGGCGGCA
Organism: Planctomycetota bacterium; assembly: GCA_024278775.1. The sequence continues at coordinate 6,385 of JAJRSP010000062.1, read as the reverse complement.
GCCACGTCGATCAGTTTCACCACGTCGCCCCGTTCCACCCGATCGTCCGTGACCCAACTACACGAGGGAAGATACTTTGGAACCGTTTTTGTCGTCACGGAAACGGCTCCAAACCCCACGACCGAACCGGTGGCGAGCGTGGTGTTGATTCCGAGCTTGGCGTGGTCCCCGATGATCGCGCCAAAAAACTGCAACCCCGTATCTATGGGCCGACCATGGAGCGGCACACGAATGCTGCCGTAAGTGTTTTTCAGATCGGAGTTGTTCGTACCCGCGCCGATATTCACCCAGCTACCCACAAAGACGTGCCCCAGAAAACCGTCATGCTGCTTGTTGGAGTAGCCGCACATGATGCATCCGTCGATCTCGCCGCCGATCTTGCACACGGGACCGATCGCGTTGCCGCCGTGCAGCCATGATCGCGGATTGACACGTGTGCCCGGTCCGAGATAAACCGGCCCTTCGATCACCGCCTGGGCACCGATCGTCACGTCGTGGCTGATGAACACAGGGCCACCGGTGGCGTCGATCGCAGCCGTCGGATGGACCTCGGTTCGCTCACCGATGTGAATGCGATCCCGATCCTCCAGGGTGACACGGGGGTCAAGCTCGACTTCCACGGCGGCGTCCGCGTCACGCCACCCGGCCGAGAGCCGAGACGACAGGTCTGCGATGAACTCCCACGGATAACGATACATCCGGCCGTCGGTTTCGACCTCCGGCACGCCATCTAGTGCCACGTCGTGGCGGTCTTTCGAGAGCATCGTTTGCGCGCTGAGCTTGTCGGCCAGTGACTGATCGCACACGACAAACGCGAGCGCGCCATCCACACGCCCCACGCATGGCGCGGCCGGAAAGTCTACCGGACCATGAGGGAGCCAGCGCCCGTTCACCAGACAATCGCCCGCGCCGACGCGATCGTTTACGGGCACCTGGCATCGCTGGGCGGCAACGGCGGCCATCCCGTCCCGCGTCCAGATTCCGGCGATGGGCCTCTGGAGCATCTGGGCAACCTCATCGAGCAGGATGCGCCGACCGATGCGCAGCTCGGGCACACTCCGCCAGCAGGTCAGCGGCTGCAGATCCACGCACCCCTCATCTTCAAACAAAATGATGTTGGTCATAGGCGGGGATGATACACCACTAGCGGCACGGATGCACGACACCCCCCAGGCCCTTTCGTGCCGTTCCCAGGTCGTTTATCAGACGCATGGGGCCATTACTTTGGTCGTTGGAGCGTAAATAATTGGCGAGGCCGCGATTTGGGTGGTATGGTTCAGGTGAAGTAGTAAGGTTCGAACGTCTTAGGTCGGGCATCGCGGCGGATCAACGCCCAGGGTCGCCGCTTCGCCCCTAGTCGCGAGGTTCCTTATGGGTATTGCCTTTCACCAACGGCCTATCTGTGCCGGAGTGCAGCACCGTCTTTGGCAAATCGTGGCCGAAGCCGTAGCGTTTTTCCTTGCGGTGTTGTGGGCTTCGCCAGTCGGCTGATGGTCTGTGATCTTCGCCGGGCCATCTTCAGGTTCGTCTGCTCCGTAGCCATGTCCGCGGTGTGATCGTGCGGGCTTCCACGGAGGGAGCTGTGCGGCCGTTTTGTCCGTCACACCGTTGACGGTACTCTCCTGCCGCCCCAAGATCACGGCGGATGAACGACGACACTTTTCACATAGTTTTTGCGGATCGTTTTGATCGCACGGCCGTGTCTCGGGCTGAGAAAGTGGGCCGGGTGACGGAACTGGACGGTCCTGACGCATCGAGGCTGGTCTCGGCGCTGGCCGATGCGGATGCGCTGTTGGTGCGGACGGCTACCGAAGTCACCGGGGAGGTGATCGCGTCGGCTCCGAAACTTTGCGTGATTGGTCGGGGCGGCGTGGGCCTGGACCACATCGACGTGGCCGCGGCTACGGCGCGGGGTATTACCGTGGTGCATACGCCCGGGGCCGCGACGGATTCGGTGGCCGACCTGACCGTCGGGTTGATGCTGGCTCTTGTGCGGGATCTGCGGGCCGGTGACCGCGCCGTGCGTAGCGATCGATACCGTGCCTTTCGTTCGGCGCATCGTGTTCGTGAGCTTCATGAGTTGACCATCGGTATCGTCGGGATGGGTCGCATTGGTCGTGCGGTGGCACGTCGGTGCCGGGCCGGGTTCGGCTGCCGTGTGATCTATCACGACATCGTGAATGTCGGCTGGCTCGATGTGGCCGCCGAGTCTGTCGATAGGAAAGCGTTATTCGAACGCGCGGATGTGATTACCCTCCACGTTCCTCTGACTTCTGAAACACGCAGTATGATCGATGCCGAGGCGCTGTCACACTTCCAGTCGACCGCGATCTTGATTAACACGTCACGAGGGGCGGTGGTGGATAGTTCCGCCCTGGCCGCGGCACTTCGTGAGCGTCGTCTTGCCGGTGCGGCATTGGATGTGTTGGGTGTGGAACCGCCACCTCCGGATCATCCGCTGTGCGCCGCGCCGAATTGTCTCATCACGCCGCACGTGGGCGCTCGGTCGGCGTTGGCGCTGGCGCGTATGAACGATGTGGTGGATGATGTGATCCGCGTGCTACGGGGACATACGCCTCGTTTCCCGTATACTCCCCCGGTATCTTGACGGCATGTGTCGTTTGGGTAGGACTGCTGCACGTTCCACCTTGGATGGGCGGGGCAGACGGGCGGGCCGGATGGGTGGGTTTGTGTAGAACGGGGGAGGCAAGGGTTCCGGCTCCGGGGCGAGCTTGCCCATGATTGGCCGTGAACAAATAAGGATATGTTATGACGGAAGATACTCATGCTCCCTCAGCCGGTGATTGTAATTCTCCACGCGGGTCGCAAGATGCCGCCTTCGCGCCGAAAGACCTGACGGTGCAGATTGAGAAGCAGCGTTTGCTTGTGGAATGGACCGACGGTTCGCGTAGCGAGTTTTCGCTGGACGATCTCCGCCGGAAGTGTCCGTGTGCGTCTTGCCGAACCGAACGGGAAGGGGCGGCGGCGAACCCGCTACGGATACTGACGTTTGATCCATCGAGCGTTCGTGTGACGTCGGCCAACCTCGTCGGCAATTACGGCATCAAGTTCGTCTGGTCGGACGGGCACGACACCGGGATCTTTGACTTCGGCTTCCTTCGTGAGCTGGCCGACCAGTCGTAGGTTTTTCCTGCGTCACCATCTTTCTACTGGTGCGGTGTGTCTGGAAACCCCGCCCCTTCGGCCTGAACGGCTCGTCAAGGCCACCCCCCCCAGTCACACATTATCAGAACAAAAATAAGAAAAACATTGAATTGTTCGCTCTGGTGTGTTAGGGTGGGGGACGGTTGGTCGCCGGTGCACCGTACCATTCAGTTCTTCGGGGGAGCGCCGGGTACGATTTTGCCCAAATGGCCCCTGTTCTCTAGGAGGAGAAAGCATGTCATCTCGTAACTGCGCTGTGGTGGTATTGGTTTCTTGTGTTGTCGGTTTCATGGTCGAAAGTTCACACGCGGGACCGCTTTACTGGACGAAGACGTCCACCGTCAGAGAGGTCCAAACCGCAAACGCTGATGGCACGAACGCCGTCACGATTCACGACTCGGGAGCCGACGAGTCTCGTGATCTATTCGTGGATGCGGTCGCCGAGAAGGTCTATTTCACCGTGGTAGGGACCAACGCAACGATTCGACGAATGAATCTCGACGGCACCGGCGTCCAAGACCTCGTCGCCTTAGGTGGGGTCGTTCCCGTCTCGTTTGACGGAGACCCGGGCAGAAACAAGATGTATTGGCGACAGATCAATGATATCTACAGCGCCAACTTGGATGGTACCTCGGTCACGCTCATCCACACGGAACCGGCCAGTCTGGATGCCATAGCCGTGGATCGTTCCACCGGACAGCTTTATCTTCTGGCGACAAGCGGAAGCGATACCGTCATCCGCCGCATGGAGTCAGACGGCACCGGTGTGGTCGATATCATCACCATCCCCGGTGAGACGCCGCTCTTTTTCGGCTTCGCCGTCGGCAATGGCAATCTCTATTGGGGTAACTTCACAAACGACATTCGAACGGCGAAAACGGACGGGACCGGCCTCGGCGTCGCATTGACGGCCGTATCCTTCCCCTTCTCCATTTTTGTGGATGAGGTGGGGAAGAAACTCTATTGGATCACCCTGGGAGCCGGCGAAGGCATCTTTCGCGCCAATTTTGACGGCACGACGATCGAGCAGCTTACCACGGACGCCACGGGTGTGTCCCACGTGGATGTCGCCGTACTGTCTCCACCCATCCCCGCCGTTTCCGAATGGGGTCTGCTCGTGCTCACGCTGCTCTGCATGGTGGTCGGCACGGTGATGCTGGCGGGGAGGCGGCGGCTTTCCTCGTAGGTTTTTCGGAGGTTCAGTCAAAGGTGGCGGCTATAAGTCTCGGCAGACGAGTTGCGTGACGACACCTTGAATCGAAAACTCGTGCGAGCCATCGATCAATAGCGGCGCGGTGTGGGGGTTGTCACCGCGTAGGATCACGACACGCTGTCCGTTCTGTCGTTCCACGGTCACCCGTTTCAACGTGGGTTCGCCGTCGACAAGGCATGCGCAGACACGGCCCTGCACGTGTTCCGGCTCGACACCGGGGCGGTAATGGACCAGGACAATGTCACCCGGTTTGAGCGTGGGCTCCATACTGTCGAACGAGAGCCGCAGGCAGTAATGATCCGGTGACCATTGATGCCGAAGCACCGGGAACATCTCAAGTTGTTCTTGCGTACCCGAAGGCGCACCGGCCGGGATGGAGCCGAACAGCGGTAGCTCGCGCGTCTCCAGCGGCTGGGGTGGATCGTGATCGCTTCCGCCGCCGATCAACACCCCCTGCGGCAGGTCAAGGGCGATTGATAACGCGTCGATCATACGCCCTGTGGGGTTGGCAAGCCCGCGCTCGATCGACGAAAGATACCCCTGATTCACGTTGGCCGCCGCCGCCAGTTTTTGCTGAGTCAGCCCCAACTGCCTTCGCCGCCGCCGGATACGGCCACCTACCGCCTCCACCGCACGAGTTTCGATTTGTTCGTCCCGAGCCGCCATGCCAATAATAATACCATCTCGGCAATAATTGGCAATAAATATCCGAAACGAGGCACCGGGGGCGGCGAAAACCTCAATCGGTAGAATCCGGACTATTGTGGGGCTATTATCGGTGCCCACTCGACTTCCCATTGGGGAAATCCGGCAAGCCCAACTATCTGATCGGAGAGTGAAAAATGGCAAATCACTCCACAGCAATCATGACCGTACTGATCCCGGCGTGCGCATGGCTGTTCGCCGGTGGGCAGCCGGCGCAGGGTCAGACCATCATCACCGAGATCATCCGGGTCGGCCTTGTGGAACCTTTCGGCATTGCCGTGGATGACGAGGGCAACGTCTATGTGACGGGAGGCAGAGGCAACAGCGCCTTCAAGATCACACCAGACGGTGTCATCACGCAGATTATCGACGCGACCGGCGACGGCGCGGGAAATGGCCTCGATGGTCCTACCGGAATCGCTGTGGACGCTGCGGGCAACGTCTACGTGACGGGATGGAACAGCTATAATGCCTTCAAGATCACAGCCGGCGGGGTCATCACCGAGATCATTGACGCGACCGGCGACGGCGCGGGCAATAGCCTCTACCGTCCTACCGGCATCGCCGTGGACGTTGCAGGTAACGTCTACGTGGTTGGGCGGTTTTCCCACAACGTCTTCGAGATCACGCCCGGCGGGGTCATCGCCGAGATCATTGACGAGACCGGCGACGGTGCGGGGCATAGCCTTTATGGTCCTGCCGGCATCGCCGTGGATGTTGCGGGCAACGTCTATGTGACGGGAGGCGGTAACGCCTTCAAGATCACGCCAGACGGCATCATCACCGAGATCATCGACAGGACCGGCGACGGCGCGGGCAATCACCTTTCTAGTCCTTCCGGCATCGCCGTGGACGCTGCGGGCAACGTCTATGTGACGGGACGATACAGCGACAACGCCTTCAAGATCACGCCCGGCGGCATCATCACCGAGATCATCGACAACACCGGCGACGGCGCGGGCAATAGCCTCTACCGTCCTACCGGCATCGCCGTGGACAGTGCGGGCAATGTCTACGTGGCGGGCGCGTCCAGCGACAACGCGTTCGAGATCACGCCCGGCGGCGTCATCACGGAGTTCTTAGACGCGACCGGAGACGGGGCAGGCAATGACCTTGATGGTCCTTTCGGCATCGCCGTGGACGGTGCGGGCAACGTCTACGTGGCGGGAGTGGGCAGCGACAACGCCTTCAAGATCACGCCCGGCGGCGTCATCGCAGAGATCATCAACGTGACCGGCGACGGCGCGGGCAATCACCTTTCTAGTCCTTCCGGCATCGCCGTGGACGCTGCGGGCAACGTCT
>JAJRSP010000061.1 GCA_024278775.1 Planctomycetota bacterium | reverse complement strand
GGCCCCCGCCGCGTCTCGTCGTGCCGTTCCCGTCGGTTCCTGCCATAAACATCCTATCGGCGTGCAGCCGCCGTGGGAGCGCGGTGGCCTGCTCTGCCGGGGCGAAGAATAACTCCCTAAGAATAACTCCCTCCACATTCTTCGGCAAGAAAAACAGCGTATCTGGCTTGTTTACTGGTCTTATCGGGGATTCATGGTCGGTATGAGCATGTTCTCGACACGCAGGAGGTCACAGGTTCAAGTCCTGTATCGCCCATTCACTTCACGCCCGCGCCAGGGCGGTTTGTAAAATACGCTGAAAAATTGACCTCAAGCTGCCCCTGCGCGGAGACGATCCACCAGCCATGGCGCGACCACGGAATACGGTTCGAGATGACGACGGACTCGAGGTTTTTGGCCTGTCCTTCACCTGGGATAAGCAAGCCCGCAAGCACCGCTTCTACATCACGGCCACGAAGCCGACAAAATGGCTCGGCTACGACAAGCACACGGCCATCCGACGGTATCTGGGCATCAAGGCACGCGAGGTCAACGAGCAAATCGCGGTCGGGCCGGATTCCGATGCGCATGAACATCTGCACGACAAGAAAAGAGAGCAGGTGCGAGACGACCGTGGATTCCTCGACTCGGTGTTGGCGGCAAAGCCAAGACCGGGCGACGACGACACGAAGCTCGTAGATGCCGCGTGGTTTTACGGGCGTATGCGAGACGCGCTCGTCAACGACCCGAAGGAATGCGCCCGGCGGACGGGAATCAAAGAGCTGGCCTACCTGTACCGCTTGGAAAAACCGCAGCCGTCCGTTCCTGTCGCGGAGTGCATCAACATCTACTTTCGGAGAACACGCAAGGTGTCTCACGCGGAGAAGCACAACCTCTCATACGCATGGGCGATGTTCGAGAAATGCTGCGACACTCGGTGCATGGTGGATGTCACGGCGGATTCCATCACGGCGTGGGAGCAGGCTATCGCCAAGACGGGTTGGGCCGACGCGACCACCCGCAACACCATTGGTCGGGTGAAGTCCATCGTGCGCTATTGTGCCAAGCGACATAAGGACTGCCATCGCGTCCTCAGACTTCTCGATGTCGTGGAGATGCCGCCCATGCCACCATACTCACCCAAGCCCATGCACCCGGACGATTACGCCGCGCTGTTGGACGCCGCAGACGAGCAGTGGAAGACCATACTGCTGGTGGCGATGAACTGCGCCTACTACGCAGTGGATTGCTGGACGCTGCCTTGGTCGGCGATAGCAGTGGACGACAATGAAATCGTGTTTCGCCGGGCAAAGACGAAGATTGCTCGCGCTGCTTGGCTCTGGCCTCGCACCAAGGAAGCACTTGCAGCGCTACCACGCCGAAACGGTGACATGGTGTTTACCACATCCCACAAGGGACCCTACAAGCCAGGCGGGTTTCGAGCAGCCTACCGACGAGTCAGGAAGAAGGCGGGGGTGAAGTCCACATTCGACCAGATACGAGACGGCGCATACACCGCCGCCGTAAAGGGTGCGCCGATGGACCAAGCCAAGATACTTGCTGGACACTCCACTGGCATGTCCGACGCCTATGTGCTGCGCGGTGGCGTGCTTGTGCAAGAAGCTTGCAAAGCCGTCGAGAAGCATTACTTCGGCAGCATCGACGATGCCGTGTCACCCCGACCCCATGCTGACGATCCATTGACCGCGATGTTGATTGACTCCCCATCCTGAAAGGCCGTCGCCTTCGGCGACGGCCTTCCTTCCGAGTGATGCGAGATGCCATGTTCGGTATGTTCGCCGTGCGGCCAAGGGGTCAGGCTACCGCGTGGTGGGGCCGATGTTCGACGACCCGACGACTGCGACCGACGGCATCGCGGCAATCGCGTGTGGGGGGCGTCACCCCGAAGGGGGGACGGCCTGATCTAGGCATGGTCGAGATGCTGTGTTGCTGATGTGGCTTCGAGACTGCGCGGCCAAAGAGTGATGAAGCCGCCATCCGCGCCACCGACCAGACCAACCCATCAACATTTACTCAGCTTGAAGAACGGCGCAGCGCCTGTTGGCCTGTGGCTGATACATCTTCGTGTCTCCGCCTTCGGCGTCGGCCATGACAGCGGGAATGTTGTTGCCTGTGTTTGTGATTTTGTTGTTGCTTTTGCTTCGCCTTCGTTTCTTCGCTCTTGGATGACCTCGCCACTTGAGTGGCCTCGTCCAGAGCCAACACGGTTGTCATCCGCCCGGTTGCTCTCTGCCCTAGAGGCGGCGTCAGCCGCCGAGGCGCTGAAGGTGCAGCGCGGTTGGGCTGCACCGTGGTCCGGCTGCACCTTGGGACTTAGGGGCATTTCGGCCCCGTCGTCCCAGAGTGTGCGGTTCGTCAGGAAGAAGCCACGCCTTAGCTAAGCAGCCAGTGTCCCATCTCAGTCGTCTGCACTGCCGAAGCAAAAACATCTCTTCGACAGCCGACTTATTAGGGTGGTTTACTTAGCGTTACCCACCCTTGAAGCCGAGTGCTACGGCCACGGCCGGGTACAAACGCGCAGGTCATAACATGACCCGTCGAAGCAGCCGGCGCTGTCCGCGCCTTGTCGTCAGCGTGATTCCTATGACGAACCTATATGCTTGGTTCGTGTTTTTGATTTTGGGGGCGGCGAGGTTTGAGACCACATGGTCAGGGCCACACCGCACGGCGATCTATCTTTTGGTGTGCATTCGGAAACAGCGATACCGCTCCGTACACTCCTGCCGGGAAAGACGCGAAGGCACCCGAACCCGGCGGCGGGACACCAGCGCCGAGTCGGACGCCCCGCAGTATGGGACGGCTGAGAAAGACTTCAAAAGGTCGGCGTCCAAGACGGTCTAGGAAGTCCTAACCCGACGGCCTCCCGGGCTCACGACGAGCCCCTCGACCCCCATAAACATGCCAAAACGAAAGGTTTCTCGCCAACCGCTTGCCGGGAAGACCCCACGGAAGGCAACATTCTCCCCCAATACTCTACCCCCGAAGCGTCAGCAGCCGTCGGCGTGATGCCAAAACAAGGCCAAAACGCACATCCGCAGCCGTCCGCCGTCGACGTTCAGCCGAGCAGCCAATCCCGAACGCTCAAAAGGGTCGCCCTTACGGGCGACCCCCCTCGACTAGGGATGCCGATTGGCCGTGGTTATACGACTGATGGGGGGGGAGGTGCCAAGTTATGACACTATTAGGTCTCAAATCCATGCAAGGGTGGGGCACTGAAAATGGGTCGATTTTCAGGGCGGCGGATTTTTTACTCCTGGCGTCGTGCCCGACCGGGGGCGGTTTTCTACCCGACCCCGGTTTCTGGAGCGGGATGTCTCTCTCGTTAGCCGTCGACGTTTCGCCACGCCAGAACCCGGTAGACCGTTTGCCGTGCGCAGCCGACCGTGCGTGCGATCACGGTCACGCCTTGGCCTTCCGCCTTGGCTCGATGGATGTAATCGACCTGTTCCGCTTTGAGCTTCTTGGGTTTACCAGGCTCGCTTCCGCCCCACGGACACTTGCCGTCGTTGCGCCGGCGCACCGCCTCGATGCCCGCCCGCTGACGCTCACCGCGCACCTCACGCTCGTACTCCGCCACGCTGGCCAACATGTGCGCCATGAGCCTGCCGGAAGCCGAATCCAATTTGACCCCCTCGGTCAGGCTTTGGAATCCCACGCCGCGATCCAGCATCTGCCTGAATAGGTTGGCCAGCCCCGCCGCCGTCCTGCCGAGCCTGTCGAGCTTCCAAACGGCGATGGTTGTCACACGG
>JAJRSP010000060.1 GCA_024278775.1 Planctomycetota bacterium | reverse complement strand
GAGATTCTGTTGGTCGAAGAAGTTGGTCAGACCCACATGGGCCGTGACGGTGCCGACAGCGCCCGAGTCGGCCACGATGTCCACATCGACCGTGTAGCCCGACAGTGGTGTGGTCTGGTCACGGAGTAAGAAGAGAACCGACACCGTTTGGCCGGGAAACGCGGTGATGATCGGTGCCTCGACGATGATCCGCTCAGTACCAGCCACGGCCTGCGCCGTGCCGGTCGTGCGGGAAGATGAACGACCCTCGCGTTGAGCCAACTTGAACAACGCCACATCCTGCGCGTTGACCGTGCCGTCGCCGTTTAGGTCTGCATCCGGGTTGAATCCGGGTCGTCCGGCGCTGCGCCCTAACGAGTCGCGTAGCGCTTCCACCGTTAGCTTGGCAGGATCACCTGTGTATGCCGGGGTGGATGATTGCGCAGTTGCCAGCGTCGTGACAGGCACAAAACTCAGCCAAGTGAGTATGACGATCAATCGTCCGTCGCTTCGCACGCGTTTCTCCTCCGAGGATGGATTTTCGTGAACTCGCAGTTGTGGCCCTAAACACGAACCGATAATGTAACACATACAGGGTATGAAAAGCAAGATCCACTTCAGAAACTCCCTGTCACCCGTCTCCGCGACTAAATGAGTGCGGACGACGCGGCATTATCTGTCACGCGTTGTTTTCGTGCGTCCGCCAGCAGCGCTGGCCGTGCCTCCTCGAACATGTAGAGCAGCCCGATGTGATCCCTCAGCTCGCGGTCGATCTCCGGCTGCCCGGTCCTGATCTTCCGGTACACCCGGTTCATCGCGCCGACGGACGGGTCGCGCTTGAATGCACTGTCAAGTCGAAGGCACAGGCCAAAGATCAGTCGTTCGTGGGGCGTGAGTTGTTGGTCGTCGCGGGCAACGGTCATGCGTTCGCCTCCGGCCTTAAAGTCGAGGAGCCCGACGGACTCCCCGAGCTCTCAGGCCTGCGACAGCCTTTCCGCACCGGTTGCATCCGCCGGGCAAAGCCCGGCGAACGCCGAGTGCGGAAAACAAACAGTCGCAGTTTGAGAGCCTTCGGTCGTTGTCTCTAAAGACACCAAATTGTCGATACCAGCCTACCAGGGCCCCGAGCGGAAGTCCACATGTCTTTCACGGGAAGCGGATGTCTACGCGGACGGACCGGCCACGCAGTGTCCTCGGTTGCCGGGCGGCACGACAGACATATCATTCGAGGATTGCTGTGGAAAACGGGGACGGGGTTGATGAATCGGTGGGCGGCAGTGTGCTGGGCCGGCAGCCCGCCGAACAGGGTGGGATCAGAACGAACGCTGCGGCTTGAGCTGATGGGCCGTCTGGCCGTTCGCGCATACGAGTCCGCACGCCTCGGTTGTCGTAAGTCCGTGGGAATCCCGGTGCGAGTGTGTCAATACCTCGCGGTCCGGGGGATGCCCTGCGAGACCCTTCCGTGATGAGCCTCGCCCGGTCCGCGAACCGAGGCATGTTGCCGTTCGATTGCGCGGACCGGCGGGGAAGGCTGTCGCAGGCTACGGTATCCTACCGTAGGCGCGGCAGAAAAGCCGGTGGGTAAGCAAATCGAGACGCCCGATATTGCGGTAAAGTGAAGATAGTGCGTTCACGAGCCGACACACACAAGGTGATTCCCATGTAACGGATCGGCGTATCGCGGCAAGCGTCGATCGCATTTCAGGCAAAGGTGACGAGATGCCATTCCGCAAACTGATCGAAGGGGTGAACAACGGGCCGACGGAGGACGACATCCGCCGGGTCATCGTGGAGATGAACGCGCGTGGCGAACCGGACATGGAGGATTGGCACGGCTGGTGCTTCTGCCACACGACCGCAGGGTACATCGCCGAGGCATTCGACGGTGCGCTGTACGGCTACATGGTTGAAGACAACCCCGACGCAGAACTACCCTTGAAGGGCAAGTACGAAGGCCACGATTTTGCCATCGTTGGTTGCTTTCTCGTGGACTGGTGGGTGAAGGAGATGGCCGGCCTTAGCGATCGTGACATCTTCGACCTGTCGGACCCGACGGACGCCGCCGAGGCACTGCGGCTGTACGGTTCGCCCGACTGCTGGACCTCGCCAAAGACCAACCCCATCTGGGATTCGCGCAACGGACCGCCCGGCAAGTGGAACGGCAAGGCCAGCCCCAAAGATTGGGGCGAGAATTGGTGATCGCCCTGATGGTTGCGCAGCTACGGCCTAATTCGCTCTTGATGCTGACAGTACGGCGTACAAACCTTGAGGTCAGAGTCGTGCCACTCGATCGATGCTGGTCAGGTCGTCCGACGCGGACGCTCATCGTCGGCGTCCATCTCTTCTGTCAGCCGTTTCAAGTTTCTTCGGGCCGCGTCCTCCATCGCACGCCTGCCGTCGTTGTCCTTAGATCGCCATTGCGATACATGCTGTTCGGCGATGTGCAATGCGTACCCCTCTTCGATGTCGTTTTGGCTCGCAAGCATTTTCATCTCGCGTTTCATCAGCTTCCTGAACTCGTTGGCCGTCATTGTCGCGGACCTCACCGAAGCTACCTCGATTCAAGACGGCTTCCGAATTGACGGTTGCTCCCCTTGCGGTCATGCCTCATCGAGGGCGTATTCATAGTCGTAGAAAGTGCGGGTCAGAGACCAGGCAAGTGTCCGTCGTTTTTCCCCTTCCACTTTCAACAGGCCGGAGAGAATCGTGACGACATCGTGTGCGACATTCGCATCCGCCGCCGACATAACCACATGATAGGCGAGCAGTGACGCCTCGGTGGCGGCCTTCCTGTAGGCATACGGTGGAAATCCGTCGATACGGGTTTTGCTTCTTATCGCACTCTTGACCCGCCTCGCACGAATGGCGTCGCACGACTGAATAAGACGATCGGCCTCCCACTGGAAGTACCCGACGGTTCGGAAGTGGTATATCCTCCCGATCACATCTTCCCAGAAAGACTCGCCCAATTTGGCGATCCCGCCGCGTTTCAAACGAGACAGGGCATCGCCCACGGTCTCAAGCTCGCTCATCGCCTCCGTACTATGCTCAACCTGTTTTTGCCAATGTTCGGCGACCTCGGAGACCAGTTCGGGGTTCTCGCTCAGGAACTCCTCGGCTCGCCGGGCATGTACCCTGTGATCGTTCTGGGCCTTCTCGAAGGCATTGCGCACAAACTCAGCCGCCTGTGCGTTCGCATCAAGATTGGTTCGGTCACTCACGACCGAATCTCCTGGGCGCGGTTTTCTCGCTTAAACAGTGCGCTCCCTAGGGCCGTCGCCAGAGACATCCTCCCCTGCCCCTCCACCTTTGAGAGCTGGTACAGGATCTCCACGACTGCGCTCGGGACAAATTCCTCTTCCGAAGTCATGACGACATCGTATGCGAGCTGTGCCGCCTCCGTGGCAACAGCCTCTCTTGTCGAAAAGGCATACTTACTATCAAGCAAGACCATTCGACGCGAACGCTTGATCCGCCGAGTGCGAATAGTGCCGGTGATGTGCATGAGCCGAGCCGCATGCCGTTCATTGAATGCCAGCGCGCCCGAGAAATGTAGTGCTTCAACGACATCGGCCCAGTACGACGCCTCGCGCTCCGCCGCAACACCGTTCCTCAGACGCGACAGCGCATCGCCCGCAGCTTCCAGCTCGCTTAGCGCCTCTTCGGCGTGGCGTAGATGATTCCGCCATCGGCTATCGGCCTCGGAAATGAGCGGGCCGTTTGCCGAGATGTATCGCTCGATCCATCGAGCACGAATCTTGGGGTCGTTGCGCACACTCTCGTAGGCTTGACGCACACATTCCGCCGCCTCAGCATTGGTCGTTCGATCAGCAGTCATCGACCGCTTTCTTCATACTGTTGACCATCTTTTTCGTGTCACCATTGGCCTCCGACAGCTTTATGAGCATGTCAAGCATGGGCTTCATGACGCCGTCCTTAACCTTGGTGCGTGCGACGATCTGGAAGGCCAACTTGCCAGCCAGGATGGCTGTGCTGCAGCAGACATTGTCTTTGTCCATCCGCTTTGCCATCTTGTCGTTTTTCCAGGAAAGATTGAAGCGGCCGTTGTTGGTCCACCGCACCTTGCCGTGTTCCACGCCCGTCTCGTCGTCCTTGAACTCGATAGGGGCAGGCTGCGTTTCTGAACCGTTCGACTCGTCTGCGGCGCTTGCGAAGGTGAAACATTCTGGATCAAAGGCGACTTTCCCATCCTGATGCTGATTGAACACGCGGATGTACCTGTTGGCCTGGCGCAGCCCGAATGGAAGGTAGTCGGCAGCGGCGTTATCCAGTCCCTCTTTTTCTTCTACCCACGCCTGCCATGTGTTGGGGCCGGTGGGTAGGCCCTTCTTGACGAGATCTTTCAGTTTGTTGAGACGCTCGCCGATCGCCAGCACCTCTTCAAAGGACTTTTGACCGTAGTTCAGGAAGTCGTCATAATGAGACCGCACGCCGCTGAGCAAGTCCATTGCGTTCCGATCGCGCAGCTCTCGTTCCTGCGCCAGTTCGGCCTCTGCGGCAACCGCTTTGTCCTTGAGATCAAGGGACGGGACATGCGTGTCCCGTCCGTTATCGGACTCGCCGTAAGTGACGACTTGGCCCACTTCAGTCTCGTTCTTCTTCCCGCTGGTTTTCTTCGGAGCAGTTGCGGTGGTCATCATTGACACCCCTTATTCTATGGACTTGTGATGTGGAGAGGCCACGCGGCCCCATTCTCAGCCCTGAAAATCGGCAAAAATGAGATGGCACATTCACAATTGAGGGAGCTTTTCGTTGCGACCGATAGGAGCGAGCATTCAGTATTTTAACAGAAAGGTGCCATAATATGACATCTCAAGGAGTAGGGCCTATCGGACCTGTCTCATGTCAATCAAAACCATGAAACGGAATCCATATGCCGTGAAGACGGGGAGGCGTGCAGATTGCAAAAGCGTCATCTCGTCCGTTTCCCTCCGCAGTTTTCGTGATGCGTCAGGACACATCACCCACCAACGCAGCGGTCAGTGGATCGTCAGAACGGGGACGGGGTGATTTGGAATCGCCCGTGCTGCTGAAGTAGTGCTTTTCGACAGCTTCGCAGGCTTCCTGCACCAGCACTCCGCCGCGCAGGACATAGGCATCGGACATGCCCGTCGAGTGTCCTGCGAGTATCTTGGCCTGATCCATCGGCGCGCCCTTGACGGCGGCGGTGTATGCGCCGTCGCGGATCATGTCGAATGTGGATTTCACCCCCGCCTTCTTCTTGACTCTTCGGTAGGCTGCTCGAAATCCGCCTGGCTTGTACGCTCCCCTGTGGGCCGCGGTGAACACCATATCGCCGTTTCGGCGGGGCAATGCAGCGAGCGCTTCCTTTGTCCGTGGCCAGAGCCAAGCCGCGCGAGCAATCTTCGTCTTCGCTCGGCGAAACACGATCTCATTGTCGTCCAGCACTATCGCCGACCAAGGCAGCGTCCAGCAATCCACCG
>JAJRSP010000059.1 GCA_024278775.1 Planctomycetota bacterium | reverse complement strand
GGCGAGGCGATGAGCCTCTTGGGCGCGGCACTCGGCGCGCAGGAACGGCTTCCCGACGCCAAACCGCTGCTCATTGCCGGCTATGACGTGTTGAAACGCAGTCGCATGGCGAAGTCCACTGTAGCACACTGCCCGTCTACATCATCCGTGACGAGCCTGTCGTTGAAACGCAGTCGCATGGCGAAGTCCACTGTAGCGGCGGCGGCAAAAGCCCGAGCCGAACGTCTGGCCGGGATTCCCGATGCCATCGAGGAATAGGCCACTGACGAGTCCAAAGAGACCGTGGCCGGCGTCATGACGTGACCCGGGGCATGGGATCCGCCCCAATGCTACTCGGCTACCCGGCTACTCGCGGGTTGGTTTTCGCGTTGATTTTCTCTCCGGCCGGTAGCCCGCACCCCGTTCGGTGCGTCGAGTGCGGCGGTGTTTTGGCGTTCGTGTGTGGGCGTGGACGTGGTCGCCGGTGGTGTCAAATTGCCGGGCGGCCTGCTGCCGCGCGTCGATGGCGGCCTGGGGTGCCCTCGAGGGGATCAAGCAGTCGCAACCCTCCCCGATCAGATCGCCGCGACCCGCCTGGTACAACGCCTTTCGTACTAAAAAATAATTCTCCGGTCTAAAGAACTGCATCAGCGCACGTTGCAGCTTGCGATCACGAAGAAACTTGGCCACATGGACCGGCTTCTTGGTGAAGGGGTCGAGCCCGGTGTGGTACATGCACGCGGCAATATCAAACGGCGCGGGGATGAAATCCTGCACCTGCTCGGGCTTGTACCCGTTGCGTTTGAGAAAAATCGCCAGCTCGATCATCGCGTGCAGGTCGGTGCCGGGGTGTGCGGAGATAAAATAGGGGACGAGGTACTGTTCCTTGTCAGCCTTTTTCGACTCGGCGCGAAACCGCTCGGCAAACGATTCGAAGTTTTCCAGTTTTGGACGTTTCATGATGTCGAGCGTTTTCGCGTCGGTGTTTTCCGGGGCGACCTTGAGATGACCGCCGACGTGGTGGGTGGTCAGCTCTCTGATATAGTCGGGGGAGAGTTGGGCGAGGTCCATCCGCACACCACTGGCGATGAGCACCTTCTTCACGCCCGGCTGCTCACGCGATTCTTTCATAATCTGGATGAGCGGGCCGTGGTCCGTACCAAGCAACGAGCAGATGGTCGGGTGGACGCAGGAGAGCCGCCGGCAGATGGCTTCCACCTCCGGCTTGACGCATCGCATCTCGTACATGTTGGCCGTCGGCCCGCCGAGATCGCTCACCGTGCCCTTGAACTCTTTATCATGGCCCATCGTCGCCACCTCGCGAACGATGGAATCCTTGCTACGCGATTGGATGATCCGCCCCTGGTGTGTGGTGATCGAGCAGTAGGTACACCCGCCGAAACAGCCACGCATGATGGTGACGGAGTCCTTCACGACCTGAAACGCCGGGATCGGTTCCGTGTAGCTCGGGTGCGGCCTGCGCGTGTAGGGCAGGTCATAGAAATAGTCCATCGTCTCTTGAGATTCCGGCAGTGACGGCGGCTGACAGACGATCGGCTGACGATCGTGAAACTGCACGAGCGTCCGGGCGTTGTAAGGGTTGGTCTCGCAGTGAATAATGCGCGTTGCCTCGGCGAAAGCGTGGACGTCCGCCTTCACCTCCTCATAGGTGGGCAGCGTGACGACATCATTCCCGGTGGGCGGGGTCTCGCTCGCGCCCATCGCATAGGCCACGCTGCGCAGCCGGCGCAGGTCAATCACGCTCGCACCGTCTCTGAGCCGCCGGGCGATCTCTACGATCGTCGATTCGCCCATGCCGAACGCGACAAGATCGGCCTTGGCGTGGAGCAGGATGGAACGCTTGACCGTGTCGCTCCAGTAGTCGTAGTGGGCCAACCGCCGGAGGCTGGCCTCGACCCCGCCGGCGATGATGGGAACCCCGCGATAGGCCTCTCGTGCCCGTTGGCAGTAGGCAAGCGTGGCGCGATCCGGCCTCAAGCCGATCCGGCCGCCGGGGGAGTAAGCGTCGTCGTTACGGACTTTTTTGTTGGCCGTGTAGTGGTTAATCATCGAGTCCATGTTGCCTGCGGACACCGCGAAGAACAGTTTGGGCCGTCCGAAGGTTTTCCACGCATCGCAGTTGTGCCAGTCGGGCTGGGCTAAGATGGCGACGCGAAAGCCGTTTGCCTCCAGTACGCGACCGAGGATGGCCATGGCGAAGCTGGGGTGGTCAATGTAGGCGTCGCCGGTGACAAACACGATGTCAAGTTCATCCCAGCCGCGGCGCTGCGCCTCGGCCATCGTCATCGGCAACGGCTCGCGCAGCGCTGGCGGAAGCGTCTTGCGCCGGTGAGTCGTTTGTGAGGAAACGATGGTAAGCGGAAGGAACGATGTTGACGCGGACGTACCTGGCGTCGTGTTGGCGGTGCTGCGTACCATAGGGTTAGCCTCGATGCCCGCTCGTCTGCACGTTTCGACGTGCTCGCGTAGCGGCTCCGTGGAGTACCCGGCGCGTGGGAAGACGGCCCACGCCGCTCGGGCTCAGGCGGATAGTGTAGCACGAGGACCCCCACAGTTCAAACGCACGTGTATGCCCCGATCTGGGCATCTGGGCATTCGTCCGCCCACTCCAGCGACCCAGCCAAGTTGCCCTTCTAATCGACTCTGATACGATCGAGACGTAACGGCGTACGCGGCCGGAGTACGCTGCAAGAACCAAAGGTTCTACTGGTGTTATCACGGCCTACACAGGGCTATGCATGCCACAAATTACGACAATCGCGGTCGTCGGCGGCGGCACGATGGGCGCGGGTATCGCCCAACTCGCGTCGAAACACGGCTGCGCTGTCCATTTGATCGACATCGACCGGGGTGTGCTTGACCGCGCGATCGCCGGTATCACCAAACGCCTCGACCGATCCGTTGAGAAGGGAAAGACATCGCAAGCGGAGCGGGACGCGCAATTGGCCCGCATTGAAACCCGTACTGACATCGCCGGTCTCGGCGACGCGCCGCTTGCGATCGAGGCCGTCGTTGAAAATCTCGACGTCAAGCACAAGGTGTTTCGATCGCTGGAACAGGCCACATCCGACAGCGCCATCCTGGCCACGAACACGTCATCGCTTTCGGTGTCGAGCATTGCGGAGGCCGTGTCCGACCCGTCACGCGTGATCGGGATGCATTTTTTCAACCCGGCCCCGGTCATGCCGCTCGTCGAGATCATCGCCGGACGGCACAGCGCCGAATCCAACATTGACCTGGCGTTTGCGGCCGCCACGGCGTGGCAAAAAACGCCGGTCCGCGCCAAGGACACGCCCGGTTTTATCGTCAACCGAGTCGCCCGCGGGTTTTATCTTGAAGCGTTGCGGCTCTTGGGTGAGGGAGTGGCCGGCGTTGATGAAATCGACGCTGTGATGCGTACCCACGGCGGCTTTCGTATGGGGCCGTTTGAGTTGATGGACCTCGTCGGGCTGGATGTCAACTACGCCGTGAGTACCTCCGTCTGGGAGCAGATGAACCACCACCCGCGATTCACGCCACACGACATCCAGAAGAACCTCGTCGATCAAAACCATCTCGGACGCAAGACCGGCCGTGGGTTTTTCCTGTATGACGGCGAGACGCCGATCCCGGCCTACCCCGTCGAACGGAAGAGTTTCCAGCTTTCGCCGCTGCTGAATGATGCGATGCTCGCGTTTTGCGTCAAAGCCGGTGCCGACGAAGCCACCAGCACCGAGCAGTACGTGTTCTGCCGAATCCTTGCGGCCATCCTCAACGAAGCGGGGTCGGCCTACTCGGAGAGCGTCGCCAGCAGTGATGATATTGACATCGCCATGACGCAGGGGACGAACTATCCGCACGGGCCGCTCGCCTGGGCGGACGAGATCGGTCATCGCACCGTGCGCGGGGTGTTGAACGGATTGAACGGAAGCGTTGAGGATGGGCGATACGCACCGGCCCCGCTCTTCGCAGACGCGATGTAACGTAAGTCGTCTACGACGCACGCGCCTCCACGTGCTGGATAGGGCCACGCGAATCGGTTAGATTGCACTTCGCTCCCTTTCTTCCCTCCTCCACAAGGAGGGAAGAAAGAGGTCGCACGACCTTCGTGGAAACGGTACCAGGCAGCCGGTGTCCTGGGACTTCTTACTTTTGTGAGGATTTAACATGCGACGTGCTGCGGTGATCGATGCCGTGCGAACGCCTGTGGGACGCTACGGCGGATCGCTATCGAAAGTCCGCCCGGATGATCTGGCCGCTCTGGTCATTAAGACCCTTGTCGCGCGTACGGGCGTTGACCCGGCGCTGATCGAAGACGTCTACTGCGGGGCGGCCAACCAGGCGGGTGAGGACAACCGCAACGTCGCGCGAATGGCGGCGCTGCTGGCCGGCCTTTCTGCAGGTATCCCCGGCTCGACGATCAACCGCCTCTGCGCTTCCAGTCTGGACGCGATCAACATCTGCGCCCGGATGATCGAGGCGAACCACGGCGACGTGATGATCGCGGCCGGTGTCGAGAGCATGTCACGGGCACCGTTCGTGCTGGCCAAAGCGGACAGCGCGTTCTCTCGAAACGCGGAGATTTACGATACCACCATCGGCTGGCGATTCACGAACCCCAAGCTGGCCGCGATGTACCATCCCTACTCCATGGGCGAGACGGCCGAGAACGTCGCAAAGAAGTATGAGCTATCACGCGAGGAACAGGACCGATTCGCCTGCGATTCGCAGATGAAATGCAAACGCGCGATGGAAGCGGGTCGGTTTGCCGACGAGATCATCCCGGTAGAAGTGCCGCAGCGAAAGGGTGACGAGGTTGTCGTGGACACCGACGAACACCCGCGACCCGGTACGACGCTCGAAGCACTCGCAAAGCTCCGCCCCGCGTTCGCCAAGGGCGGCACGGTAACGGCCGGCAACTCTTCCGGCATCAACGATGGGGCGGCCGCCCTGCTGCTAATGGAGGAAAAGCTGGCGGAGAAACTCAACCTCACACCGCTGGCCACGGTCGGGTGTTCGGCGACGGCCGGCGTCGACCCCTCCTGCATGGGTCTCGGTCCGATCCCCGCCACCGGAAAAGCGCTGCATCGCGCGGGCCTGGCCATGGGCGATATTGATCTTGTCGAGCTGAACGAAGCCTTCGCCGCGCAGTCGCTCGCCTGTATGCGCGATATGGATGTGGACCCGGCCAGGGTCAATCCCAACGGCGGCGCTATCGCCCTGGGGCACCCGCTCGGCGCGAGTGGTGCGCGCATCGCCACGACGCTGCTTCATGAGATGAAACGCCAAAACGCCAAGCGCGGCCTAGCCACGATGTGTGTCGGCGTCGGGCAGGGTGTCGCAACCATCTTCCAACGAGCATAAAAACTGATCGAACGGGTGCAAGACGGTATCGGCGGGTGCCCCACTTTTGCCCCAAGGCAAAGGGTGGGGAACGAAAACGGAGACGGTTACGATTCGGGAGTACGCGAAGTATGGGACGCCCGGCAGGTCACCGTACCAAGCACACAGGACATTCGGGAAACGGCGCAGACTGAGTCAGCGGCTAAGGCGTGGGTGGGGCCTCGTATGGGCTGAAGGAAACGCGCACCCCTAAAAGAACAGGTGGAGCAGATAGTGCAGACGTCCAGTCAGCAGGAGCTTGATGCCGGAGAAGCGCATCACCTCTCGAATCTGCTCTCGGTATTGCGGGTGGTAGCAGTGATTGGGGCAGTGCTTACAGGGAGGCTTGGGGTTCATCGGGCAGGCACCCCGCTTCGTCACCGCATGTGTGAGCAGCCTCATGCAGGTTGGGCAGAGCCGCACCGGGTGGCCGACCGCCGCCGCCACGTCGTACCGCTTGAGCCGGACTTCCCGCTTCAAAACACCAGGGTGGGTGTTCTTGCAGTACGTCTCAATAAAACGCGCCAACGTGCGCAAATCTCTCTGTAGATCCCGCTCTTTCTTGGGGGCGGGGTCCAACCTCGGCAGGGGCACGTCCCGATTCGGCGTATCGGAGGCCCTGTACAGACGGCGCGTGGGAACAATGGCCTGGAACATCTAAGTCTCCGTACCCAGCTACCCGGGAACACCCCAGGCTCACCAGATGGCAAGCAACTCGCGTGCCAGACACAATAACCGACAGCCTCCAACCGCCATAGTTCGTTTTTTCGGACCTACCGATCTTGTCCTGCTCGTGCGACACCGGGTTACCCGGCGTCCGGCGTGATCTTTGTAGACGTGCTTGAATGCAACAGCACGTAGCGACCATAATAGGCGATCCCCAAACAGGTCAGCGGGATCGCCAGCAGCAGCCCCAGAAATCCGAGCAGCTTACCCCAAATAAACACACCCAGAAGAATCGCCACCGGTCGCAACCCGGTGGCCTTGCCCATGATACGCGGTGTCAGCACCGCATCCTGAATCAACTGCACCACACCAAAGACCACAAGCACGAGCAGCAAGGACCCCAGAAAACTCGAATCCCCCTCCAACCCGCGAACGACAGCCAGAAGCATACCCGGCACCAGCCCCACCGTTTGCAAATAGGGCACCATATTCAGCAACCCGACAAAAAGCCCGAACGGCACGGCCATAGGCAGCCCGATGATGGTGAAACCGATCGCAAACAGCGTCCCCACAAGCAGCGCAACAAGCGTCTGCCCCCGGAAGTACCGCCGCATGGCGATGTCGAACTGCCCCAGAAACTCGATGATCGGCTCGCGATAGGTCGGCGGGAGAAACGTGTGCCATGTTTTGGCATAGTCACGGTAGTCCATCAGCAGAAACACGAGATAGAGTATGACAATAATCAACCCCGTCAGCCCCAACACCAGATTGAGCGCAAACGTCACCACTGACCAACCACCGATGGCCAAGTGCTTGGCCGTATCAAGAAGGAGCTTATTGAAATCATCCGATCGGACGAACCGTCGCAGACTCTCGAAGCCGGCACCAATCAGCGTGCCCTTCGTCTTTCGCCCAAGCTCACTGAGACGCGTGGACCGCGGCACCGACCCTGCATCGGCGCGGTACTGGACCAAACCGTCCATCAGTTCCTGCCACCCGAACGCCGACTTGGTGGGCGGTTCCGCCACGCCGCCCTCCGTCGCTGTGTCACCCACGGCGTGCGTATCGTTCGACACCGCATTCGCCGGGGCGTCCGGAGTGGCTGCCTGCTCCTGCTCGCCCATGCGAAACGAGGCGGCAAAGTCACTCCGCAGCCGCCCCACGTCCGCCTGAAAACGAGCCACCTGACCCACCACAAGCGGCACGACCAGCACAAACAGCATTAACCCCAGAGCCCCAAGTCCGCCCAGCGTCATGCCGACCGCAAGCCCCCGCCGACCGGTACGCCGCTCGATGCCCGTCACAAGCGGATTCAGCAGGTACGCCATCACTACCGCCGCCGCAAAGGGCAGCAGCACATCGGACAGGAACCGGAGCAGGAGCAACAGGGCCACCAACGCCACCGCGCTGAGGCACATGCGCACCACACGATCGAAAGTATATTGGGGCTGTTCCGTAGTCATCGAGTTCACTCCGGTCGGTATTGGAACCCAAGCCCGCACAGTTGGCAATTCGGAACCCACGTCGCGCCGTAATCGCATCACAAGACCAGTTCCACAAACCGCGCAACTTGACTATACTACAGGGCTCGGACGATATGTGTATGGAACTTCTATGACAAACCTGGAACGAACTCGTAATTTCAGCATCGTGGCTCACATTGACCACGGCAAGAGCACACTGGCCGACCGGATCCTCGAACATACCGGAGCCATCACCGCGCGCGAGATGCGCGCCCAGTTTCTCGACGACATGGACCTCGAACGGGAGATGGGGATCACCATCAAAGCCAACCGCGCCACCGTGCCCTATACGGTGGACGGAGTCGAGTACACACTCAACCTGATTGATACCCCCGGACACGTCGATTTTCACTATGAAGTCTCACGAGCCCTGGCCGCGTGCGAAGGCGTGCTCGTGCTGGTTGACGCGACCCAGGGCGTCCAGGCACAGACGGTCGCCAACGCCTATCTCGCCCTGGAGGCGGACCTGGAGATTGTCCTGGTCATCAACAAGATCGATCTGCCGGCCGCCCATCCGGAAGACATCGCGCTTGAGGTGGAGCAGGTACTCGGGCTCGACGCCTCCGAGGCGATCTTCACCAGTGCCAAGACCGGTGCCGGTATCGACGAACTACTCAAGACGATTGTGAAGAAGATTCCACCGCCTACGGGTGACCCAAACGCCAAGCTTCGCGCGTTGATTTATGACGCCAAGCCCGATCCACACCGTGGTGTCATCTGTCACGCCAGGGTGTTCGACGGCAGTTTCAAGCGCGGTGACCCGATCGACCTGTTGGCTATCGAACGCAAATACATCATCACCGAGGTGGGCCGGTTCACGCCCAAGCCGACCATCGTCGAGACGCTTAGCGCCGGGGATGTCGGGTACTTCGTCGCGGGAATCAAGGCCATCGCCGACGTCAATATCGGAGATACGATCACTCACTCGGCCAACCCGACCGACGAACCGCTGCCGGGATACGAAGCACCGCAGCAGATGGTGTACTGCGATTTCTTCCCCGGTGTGGGCACCACTACGGACGAACTCCGTGAGGCGATGGAACGTCTCTGGCTCACGGACAGCTCGTTCACGTATCAGACCGTCAGCTCGGACGCTCTGGGCATCGGGTTTCGCTGCGGTTTTCTCGGTCTCTTACACATGAAGATCATTCAGGAGCGACTGGAACGAGAAAACAACATCACCGTCGTCCAAACCGCCCCGACCGTCACCTACGAGGTGCTTCTTAAAGACGGCAAGACTTTCCGGATCGAATCACCCAGTGAGTTACCCGACCTGTCGGCTATCGAAGAGATCCGCGAGCCCATTGTGGACGTGCAGATGATTATTCCGGCCGACACCGTCGGTACGGTGATGCAGCTCAGCATGGATCGGCGCGGCGCGCACAAGAAGACCGAATACCTTTCTCAGACGCGCGTGCTGATGACTTACCGGTTGCCGCTTTGCGAAATCATCTATGATTTTTATGACAAGCTGAAGACCTGCACCAAGGGCTACGGCACGGCCGACTACGAACTGACCGGCTATAAGGCCGAAGACATGGTGCGGATGGATATCCTGGTCAACGGCGTGCCGGTGGACGCGCTCTCGGTGATCGTTCACCGCGACAAGGCGCAGTACCGCGGTCGCAAGCTCATCCAGCGTCTGAAGAAGGAAATCGCCCGGCACATGTTTGAGATTCCGCTACAGGCCGCCATCGGCGGTAAGATCATCGCTAGAGAAACCATCCGAGCCTTCCGTAAGGATGTGACGGCCAAGTGCTACGGCGGCGACGTCACCCG
This sequence comes from Planctomycetota bacterium, assembly GCA_024278775.1. Next base: position 5,561 of record JAJRSP010000059.1, on the reverse strand, counting down.
AAAACGCAAGCTGCTCGAAAAGCAAAAAGAAGGCAAGAAGCGGATGAAGACCGTGGGCAACGTCGCCATCCCACAGGGGGCCTTCATGTCGATCCTCCAGCCGGACGAATAAACCACGTCATGCCAGTGATCGACGCACAGCCGGCCCGCACCAAGACCCCATTGCGCCGCGCAGCCGCATGCCTTCCGAAAGGCCCGCCAACCGTAGTGCGTCCCGATTCTTTCGAGTGTCCGCACGGCCTCCCAGGTTTCCATGCGGGTGCCCCCGGCAGCCAACCGCTACCCGGAAACGGAGTTCGCTCTACGTTCGGTGAAATTGCCGGTTGAGGTCGGCCTTGCTGAGGCGAAGCATCGTCGGGCGTCCGTGGGGACAGCTCGTGGACCGATCAATGAGATGACGGTGCTTCATCAGCGCGTCGATTTCTTCCTGCGTGAGGGTGTCGCCGGCTTTGACGGCGGCCTTGCACGCCATCATGCTGAGCATGTCGTTGAGTGCGACGTCGGAGCCGGTCTCGCCCGACCGCTGGGAGAGCTTGTCGAGCAGATCGCGCATGAACTTGGACACGTCTATATCTTTCAACACTGTGGGGAAGGACTGGACGGCCACCGCATCCGAGCCGAACGGCTCGACTTCAATACCAAGTTTGTCGAACAGCCCGGCGTGCTCCTGAAGCCGCGTCATTTCCTCGGTCGTCACGGTAAACGTCTCGGGCAAAAGCAGCCGCTGCGATTCGAGCATACCGCTTGCGATACGCTGTTTGAACTGCTCATACATCACCCGTTCGTGCAAGGCGTGTTGATCGACAATAAGGATGCCCTCATCCGTTTCGATCACAAGGTAGAGGTTGTGCATCTGTATGGCACGGGCACGGGTGAGATCACCCGCAGCATCCGTCAACCGGCCGGCACCCTCGGGTCCATCCGCCGGCGACGAACCCCGGTCAAAACCGCCAGCCGCCGCATCTTCCTGAGACGGACGACCATAGAGCGCTTCCCAGGTGGCCATCGGATCACCGGCCCCGACGGAACTACCAAAACGGGACGGCGCGCCCGAGCCGCCACCCGAAGCCCCGCCATACACCGGTGCATCAGAGGCACTTCGAGGTGTCTGCGTCTTGAGCCAGTCGGCCATCTCACGACGCACACGCAGTTGCTCCTCCGGATCCACTGGCTGCGAGGCACGGGCGGTGTTGAACTGCGGCGTGAGATCGTGAGAGAGCAACGTCTCTCGGAGCGCGCTGAGCGTCTGCGAGTGGATCAGATTCCGGTCGGCCCATCGCACCTCAATCTTGGTCGGATGGACGTTCACATCGACCTCGGCCGGTGCGAGATCGATAAAGAGAAAAACCACGGCGTGCCGGTGGGGCTCCGTCAGACCGCGATAGGCTTCTTTCATAGCGTGCATCAGGCTTTTGTCGCGTATGAACCGGCCGTTGACAAAGGCGTACTGCCATTGCGAGGTCGCGCGGGACTGCGTGGGCGGTGCGAGGAACGCTTCGAGATGGATGCCGCGCTCCTCACGCTCCACGTGCATCAGCGCTGCGGATAGCTCCGGCCCGTAGTATTTTTCGATACGCTGCCGGCGTGATTCACACCGGGGCAGGTTCTGCGTCACCCGCCCGTTGTTCGTCAGCTCAAAGCCGATCTGTGGATTCGGCAGCGCCATACGGATCAACTGTTCGTTGATGTGGCCAACCTCGGTTGGGGCGGCGCGCAGGAACTTCCGCCGCGCCGGCACGTTGAAAAAGAGATCGCGCACTTCGACGGTGGTCCCCGGCGGCGCTCCGGCCGCCTGAGAGGATTCGACTTGGTCGGCCACCACCAGAAGCTCAAACGCCTCGACCGCATTGGGACGACGCGAGACGATCCGCAGCTTGGAGACGGAAGAAATACTCGCCAGCGCCTCACCGCGAAACCCCATGGTCCCGATGTGGTGCAGGTCTTCCTCTCGGGTCACTTTGCTCGTGGCGTGTTGGGTGATGGCCAGCCGAAGCTCTTCGGGGGCCATACCACAACCATCATCCGTCACACGGATGAGCTGCTTACCACCCTCTTCGATCGTGAGAGACACCCGCGTGGCACCGGCATCAATGGCGTTTTCAACCAGCTCCTTCACGACGCTCGCGGGCCGCTCGACGACCTCACCGGCGGCGATCTTCCTGACGAGAAGATCAGGAAGGACTTGGATACGACTCACTTGATTCATTGCGACCCTATGCTGCATTCCCCGGCACTGAATAACAAACGCCGATGACACGCGCGACCAAGGCAAGCGTGTAGGGCTCCCGTCGCGGTTCGCGTCGCGAGCGAGTATAGTCACCGTCTATGAGCGAGGCAAAAGAGACCGCCGACCGATCGCACTGTGAGTTGTGGGCCGGCGCGCGTGCCGTGCTTGCTCCGCTCCGGGTTGATCCGACCTGGCACGGCCTGACCACATCGCACGAGAAAATCACAGGGAAGGGCTTCGACGGCGTCGAGTGGGATCTTCGCAAGGGAACGGAGTCGGCTGCAGCAACGCTGACCGCTCTGGCGGACTCGTTCCCCGCACAACCTCCTCATCCGTGCGCCGTGGCGTGTCGATGCGACAATTCCCACGCGGGCGATGCGATTCCCGCTCTCAACTCGGTCATCGAGACCTGTGCCACTCTTGGCGTCGTTAGCCTCCATGTCACGCTTCCGCCGATCTATCGCGTCACGAACCCCGAAAACGAAGCTGGCGCGCAAGCCGGTTTCCGAAGCTATCAGGAACATCTGAACTTTACGTTCGCCCTGCTGCACGCAGTACGTTTCTCGGCGGAACAACACGGCGTGGTGGTGGCCGTAGAGGCGGCGGTGGGCGGTGGACTGCTTTCACCGACGGAACTGCGCGAACTTCTCGACGAGGCCAACTCCGGATCGGTCGGGGTTTGTCTTGACGTGGCCCGTTTGTCTCGCATTGGGTCAGCGGCGGACTGGATGGAGACGCTCCGGCACCGGGTCGGCACCGTGCGGCTGCCGGGTCATGCGGAATGCCCCCGTGAAGTCGATGCGGTTTTCTCGGCAATGAAACGATGCCGGTATGACCGCACGATCGTATGCCCCGACCCAAAACTCATCGCGACATGTCGCGAATCCATGCCGCCCGCTTCCTGACCGCGGCCGGATCAGTAACCCCGGCGCACGACACCGTCGTAGGCGGGGTGCTCCGTTCTTCGTGTCACCGCACCACATGCCGCACACAAGCACAGCAGGTGCCCCATTCTTTGCCTCAAGGCAAAGGGTGGGGAACGAAAACGAAGGCGATGATGATTCGGGTGGCGAACGGAGTCTTGTATACGAACTCCGTCCCCCACCCTTCGTGAGTACCCGAAGAATGGGGCACCCGTCGAAAGTGTCATGCGTCCCCAATGATCCCATGTGGCGAGCGCAGCATTGCATCGTGGCGAACGAACGCATAAAGTATCTTTCGGCTTTGGGAACTCGTGGAGTAGTCCACACCGGGGTGTAACACGGAGAAATCAATCATGGCGGCTTGTGTTGGGATGAGGCGTGATTCGATCGGGCTGGTGTGTCTGGGTGTATGGCTCGCCGCGATTTCCGGCTGCAAAGAGAAAGAAACCGGCTTCAAGTTCATCACGCTGGAAGGAAAGATCGAATCCGTCGAGCGATCTTCCGAACACACGGGAAAGATCAGTGTGATGTACTTCAGTGAAAAGCAGGGGCAGGATATTCTCGGCCACGCACTCGTCACCAAAGAAACCGAAATCATCATCAACGGTGTCATCTCCACACTGAAAGACCTTCGCGAAGGCGACCGCGTACGCGGTGAAGTGCGTATCGAAAAGCAAGGCAAGGCTCGCGTACAAACGGCGATCAAAATCACTGTTGATCGCCCCAAACCAGTGGGCGGCTGAGCCTGACTACTTCTCGTCTGCGGCGTAAAACGCACTCCATATCGCTTCCGCAAACCGGCGGTGGGCTTCTTCGTTGGGATGTGCATCCGCGGTGTTCACAACGAGCTCGGCCGGTGGAACCCCCTGAATGCTCGGCAGCAGATTTGCATGTTCGACGTGAAGGCTATCCAAAAACGCACCCAAGTTCGCGTACAACTTGGCCATGTCTAACTTCTTCCCGCTGGTTTTGATAAACGGGAGCAGCACCACGCGCAAGGTCGCGCCGGTCTCGTCGCACTCGCGCTTGATATCGGAAAGCTGTTGAAGGTGCCGGCGTAGCGTGGGTCCGTCGGCGTAGGCGTCGGCCAGCCAGTCGTGAAAACCTCGAACCGTGGGCAATCGGGGCAGGTAGATCCGCTGGTACAAATAGTCGATCAGACACGAGCTATCCAGGTTGAAAAAGGTGGAAACCGGAGGCTTGGTCGGGTCAAAATCTTCGCTCTTCTTGGCCAGCCCTTCGATATCGTTCGGGACATAACACAGGACGACCTCATCCACGTGATACCACGTCGTGATATCATGGACCGGGGGGATTTCATCACCCGTATTCCAGCCGGGTTTGGCGACGTTGAGAATCTCCACCGCACCGGGGCGGCGATTGTCAAAGCGAGCCTGAAGGATGTCGGCAAATCGATCTTGAGGGTGAACGATGCCCCAGCCGTAGGTGAAGGAGTCACCCACAAAGGCGATACGTCTCACCCCCGGCGGCTTTTCTTCCGTCCATTCCTTGTCGCGGCAGCCGAGTGAGTTGAGGCTGGTGTTGAGCGTGAACCAACGCCGAGCGGGAAGCGATACGCCGAACGAATCCGTCTCCACGAGTGTGAAGCGAATGTGCGTTTCCATCGCCATGGCCACGCCCCCCAACATGCTCAGCATCACGAGCAGGTTGCCGATCACCAGACCCGTCTTTTTATATTTCTCCCTAGGGAACAGCTTGAAGAAACACCAGGTATGCACGAGCAGCGAAATGAGAAGACACCAGAACAACACATAGTCGGATAGATAACCGTACGCGCCGCTGTCCCACATCACGTGCGCTCCAGCGAGAGATCGAGCGCCGGTGCGGCGTGCGTGATAGCACCCACGGATATTCGTTCGACGCCGGTCTCCGCCACCGCGCGGATCGTCTTGAGGGTAATACCACCCGAGGCTTCGAGTTCCACCTTGCCGCGCAACCCAACCCCATCGCGAAGCGCCACCGCGCGACGCAACTCGTCGAGAGTGAAGTTATCCAGCAGCACGATGTCGATCCCGGTCACGGAAAACAACGCCTCCACCTGAGTCAGGGTGTCGGCCTCCACCTCGACAAAACCCGGCACGATCCCTTTCGCGTGCAGTCGGTTGAGCATATCGAAAACGAGAGCGGACAGACGATCCGGATCCACATCGGAGAGGTGATTGTCCTTGATGAGTACCGCGTCGTACAAACCGGTCCGGTGATTCAACCCGCCGGCGCTGCGCACGGCATACTTGTCCAGCGTGCGCCAGGCCGGTGTCGTCTTGCGCGTATCCAGCACACGAGCCCCCGTCCCCGATACGGCATCCACATAGGCACGCGTGAGCGTAGCCACCCCGCACAGCCGTTGAAGAAAATTGAGAAGCACACGCTCGGCCGACAGAATAGAACCG
>JAJRSP010000058.1 GCA_024278775.1 Planctomycetota bacterium | reverse complement strand
GATCTTGGCGAGGTCATGATACAGCCCCTCGGCATCTGCACCGCCGCCGAAGTCGAACCCGGTATAGCTCAGCCCGCTACCGCCGACCGACCCCGTGATCAGCCCGTTGTCCTCCTGATCGTAGATGCCTCGATTGCCACCGGCCGTGACCATGTAGATCGAGCCTTTGTTGGCTTTGTAATAGAGGATCGGCCCATCCCAAGGATCGACGAACATGAGCTCATCCGAAGCGGCGCTGTTGGCCGTCAATTCGTCCGAGTTCACGATGAGACCGGCGTCGTCCAGCCCGTTGAGTGATTTCATCTTCTCGCGAATGTCCTCGCTGACGTAACCACCGCCGTAGCGCGGGAACTTGACCTGAAACGTCGTTTGGTCAATTTCATAGAGACCCTTGTCTTCGTCGTGCGTGTCGTTCCACCACTTGCCGTCCCGGCCGCCGTTACTGCCGGTATCTTTGAAACCCGGAGTGAAGAGCCCATCGGCACCGACCATGGCTTGAGCGAGCAGATGAGCCCCGGCGATCGTAATGGGATCGCTTCCGTTATTTCCGGTACCCGATTTTTTCTTGGGGTTGGCGATGAACTGCCGGTTGATCGGGTGGTCACTGTGCGACGGAGGGAGCGTCCCCCCCAGGGCTGACTCCGCCTGAAACGACCGAATACCGGTGTCCAACGCGGAGTAAATCGCGGCGGTTTGGGTGATCTTGGCCTTGGTCCGGACCGTGCTGAACGCAGGCAGCAGCGCCGCAACGAGCAAAGCAATGATCGCGATCACGACCATCATCTCGATCAGGGAGAACCCCCGGTACCGGGCGTGTCGGGTTTGACTGTTCATCACGGATGTAATTCCTTCCTTAAGGCGCTCCCGCGCTACTCAATAAACTTGGGAATGTTGGAGATGTCGTCGTTGGTGCCGTATTGACCGTCCACGCCCGGGCTGATGAGGATGAAGGTGTCCTGATTGACCGGCCGCAGTGGCGCCGCCTGCTGATCCGCCGGATCTTTGAGGCTCAGGTCTTTGTAGACGTTGCGATCAATAATCCAACGGGCGAAGGTATTGGGGATTCGTCCCGTGTTTGGGTCCGGCAGAAACAATTCATCTCCCGTCAACCGCGCACCGGACACCGCCATCGGATGTTCACCCTGAAAATCCCAGCCCTTGTTTGTCTCCGTACCGGTGAATCCCTCGTTGTCCTGGTGAAAGTAATACGGGACGCCCGTTTGCTGCGGTCCGTTGGCGTATCTGTTCTCCGCGTTGCGTTCGTCCTCCACCATGTTCGTGGGCTTCCCATTTCGGTTGGCGACGTAGTAGAGAATGGGGTAGTCAAAGGCGTCGGCGATCACCGGCATGTTCTTCATGTCGGACCAGTCAGGGAAAAACGGATCGCCGGCTTTCTTGCCCGGAAGGCTCTTTGTGGCCACCAGATTGATGCCCTCCGGATCGATGTACAACTGATCGCGTTCGAGGGCTTTGGGGTTACCGCCGGGATCGGGCTTATACCATTCGTTCGGCTGATCCCGCAGATTTTTGGGTACGCTGCTACGCTTCACGTACCCCTGCGCGTCGGGTCCGATCAGTATCGCGGGAAGCCATTGGGCACCATAGATCACCGGCTTCTTGAGCTCATCACCGGGCAGAAACGGAAACTCGCCCCGGATCGGATCAAACACCTTACCGATTCTCGGATGAGCGAACGACGGGGGATAGCCGTTCGTCCGGCGAAACTGCTTCTCGTTTTCGTTCTTGAACATCTCCAACCCGACCTCAATCGCCTTGATAGCCGACAGGGAGACCGTCTTCTTGGCCGCGTTGCGCGCGGCGCTGAGTGAGGGCATCAGAATGGCGAGCAGTGCACTAATAATGAAGATGACCGTAAGCAGTTCAATGAGCGAAAACGCCGGGGCCCGGCCGGTGTGAACCCGGTGTGCCGTGGGGTGGCTGCGTGGTAGTGTCATGACCGCAATATCCTTACTTTTCAACGTCTACTCTTGTACTCTTGAGGATCGTCTCTTCTTCCGACGCCCGCCGGATACGAGGGGCACGACGCACGGCAACCCCGCACGCACCGCAGTATCAGCTCCCACGCCGTACCTTCGCACCCCACCATCGAGTGGGAGGCCGCAGCGCTAGCCCGAAACCGACTGAATCAACTGGACGAGAGGCATAAACAACGCCACCACGATAAAACCGACCAGCCCGCCGAGTACCACCACCATGATCGGCTCGATCAGCGACACCAGCGCTTCGACGGCCGTATCCATTTCTTCCTCGTAGTTGTCGGCGATCTTCATGAGCATTTTGTCGAGCTCGCCCGTCTCCTCGCCGACGTCAATCATGTTGACCACGAGCCCGTCGACGACATTGGCCGCACGGAGCGGCGTGGCAAAGCTGTCACCCTGCCGGATCGCATCGTGGACCCGCTGCATCGCGCGGGAGTACACCTCGTTACCGGCCGTATCGCGCGTGATGTTGAGTGCCTCGAGAATCGGCACGCCGGCGGCAATCAGCGTACCCAGCGTTCGCGTGAATCTCGATACGGAACTCTTCATCAACAACGTCCCGAAAACGGGTATTTTCATTCCAATGAAGTCGGTCGTATAGCGCCCTCCTTGTGACGAACGGATGAGTTTCATCACGGCAAAGAAGACAATGGGCGCAAGCAAACAGACCAACCAGCCGGGCGGCATTCCGATCACAAACCAGTCGGACGTGCCCATGAGGATCAGCGTGACCGTCGGCAGCTTCACGTCAAAGTCCAGGAAAATATCCTTGAACTTGGGGATCACGATAATCATGATGCCCGCCACGATCATGAACGAAAAGGAGACCACGACAACCGGGTAGATCATCGCACTCATAATCTTCGCCTTGAGCTTCTGGGCCTTCTCCATGAACTCGGCCAGGCGCGAGAGAATCACATCGAGCACACCACCCGTCTCACCGGCGGCCACCATGTTCACATAGAGCCGGTTGAAAGCCTTGGGGTGCTTGGCACAGGCTTCCGAAAGCGTCGCACCGCCCTCGATCTCCTCAGCGACTGCCCCCAAAATGTTCTTCAACAAACCCGGTTTTTCCTGCTCCTGGAGAATGGTCAAACTTCGCAAAATCGGCAAGCCCGCATCCTGGAGCGTAGAGAGCTGCCGCGTCATCTGTGTGATCTGCTTGATGCCAACTTTTCCAAACGAGAAGCCGGTACCTTTTTTTTTCTTCGAGCCGGTGGTCGCCTTGGCCTTGCTGCCGCCTTTTTCCTTGATGCGCGTGGGGAAGTAACCCAAGTTACGAATCTTGGCCAGGGCATCCTCACTGGATACCGCCTCGATTTCGTCCTTGACTTCCTGCCCGGCTTGATTCATCGCCTCATAGGCAAAGGTCGGCATTAGGCATCCTCACAGTCTGCATCCTCACGGCCGGCTTCTCCACGGTCTGCGGTCACACCGCTCCAACGACCCGCCCGTACTAACAACCACCCAGTTCCCACAACCCCCACGGGTGACCCTATTCCTCCAGAATCGTCTCTCGCACCACTTCGTCGATGGTCGTCACACCGTTATAAATCGCCATCAGCCCCGACTCCCGCAAGATCCTCATACCTCGCTTGATGGCCGCACGCCGCAGGAGCGCCGTGGAAGCGCTTTCCATAATCATGTCCCGAATGGCGTCGTCAAGCACCATGATTTCGTACAATCCCAGACGCCCACGGTACCCTGTGTTGTTGCAATAGTCACAACCCTTACCGTAGAAGAACTCCTTACCGGCCAAATCTTCGGCTTTGAGTCGCAGCTCCCACAACTGATCGTCCGTCGGCTGATACGGCGTCTTGCAATTGGTACAAATCCGACGAACCAACCGCTGGGCGACAATGGCCTCCAGCGTGGCGGTGACCAGAAACGGCTCCAACCCGAGGTCGAGCAGTCGCGCGATAGCGGACGGGGCATCGTTCGTGTGAAGCGTGGAGAGAACCAAGTGTCCGGTCAAGGAGGCCTGAGCGCTGATCTGGGCGGTTTCCAGGTCACGAATCTCACCGACGAGGATGACATCCGGATCCTGCCGCAGAAAGCTCCGCAGGGCCCGGGCGAAGGTCATCCCCAGATCGGCGCGGACCTGCACCTGGATCAGACCATCGATATCGTATTCCACCGGGTCCTCGGCCGTGAGGATCTTCTCGGTAGGCTTATTGAGTTCCTGCAGGGCCGCATACAGCGTCGTCGTCTTACCGGAACCGGTTGGACCCGTATTCACAATCAACCCGTTCGGCTTATGAATGAGCTGCCGGAAGGCGACGAGATCGTCTTCGTACATGCCAATCTTGTCGAGACTGAGCTGGACGTTACCCCGGTCGAGCACACGGAGCACGACGCTTTCGCCGAAAAGAGTCGGCAGCACGCTCACGCGCAGGTCAATGGGCTTACCCTTGAGTTGCAACTCGATACGCCCATCCTGGGGCAGTCGGCGCTCGGCAATGTCGAGCGTAGCCATCACCTTGATCCGTGAAGAAATCGCCATCGCCACGTATTTCGGCGGGGGGACCATCTCATAAAGCACACCGTCGATGCGGTAACGCATTTTGTACTCATCTTCAAACGGCTCAAAGTGAATATCTGACGCCTTGTCTTTGATCGCCTGGAGCAACACGAGGTTGAGCAGTTTTTTGACGGGCGCAAGATCGGCCGCCTCCTTCAAATCCGCCAG
>JAJRSP010000057.1 GCA_024278775.1 Planctomycetota bacterium | reverse complement strand
TGACTGCCTCGGTGATTCGATGCTCGTGGAGATGCTGCTCTGTCCGGTGATGTATTACGGCAACGCCGAGCCGCACGATATGGATTTCACGCAGTTCGTGACGATGTTCAAGAGCCTGTTTTTCGAGGGGTTTGCCCGGCCTCGTGATGGCGTGCGGACGATCATCAAGGCGGTCGTGAAGCGTTTCCGAAGCTGCGGCGGCCGGCTGATGATGCGATGTGGCGTGGACCGGATCGAGTCGGAGGGTGATCGTGCGACGGCCTTGCACTTGTCGAATGGCGAGGTCTTGACGGCCGACGTGGTCATATCATCGGCCGGCTATCGGGAGACGATGCGGCTGTGTGATCACGAGGCTCCGTCGACACGGGTCGGTGATGGTGAGCCCGGCGAGGTCGGCCAGATGACGTTCGTGGAGACGATCGGCGTCATGGATGAGCTGCCTCACCGGCTGGGGCACGAGGCGGCCATTGTGTTTTTCTCCGACACGGAAAAGTTTCCTTACGAGTCGAGCGAGGGACTGGTGGATCTGCGTAGCGGCGTGGCCTGTTGCCCGTCGAATTACGAGGGCCACGAGGACATGGACGAGGGGCTGTTTCGGCTCACCTGGATTGCCAACTATGACGCCTGGGCGGGGCTGGACGAATCAGCCTACAGGCAGGCAAAGTCGCAGCTTGTGAGGCGGTTTTTGGAGCGGGTGGCCGTATATGTGCCCGGCATCGCGGAGCGGATCATCTGCACGGATATGTTCACGCCGCTGACGATCGAACGATATACGGGGCATCTGCGCGGGGCCGTCTATGGATCGCCGCAGAAACGCCGCGATGGCCGGACCCACCTGAACAACCTCTTCCTCTGCGGGACAGATCAGGGTTTCCTCGGTATCATCGGGGCGATGTTGAGCGGGATTACGATTGCGAATCTGCATGTGCTGTCTGACGCGTAGGCCTGGGATATCGAGGGTCGTACGAATTCGTGAAACCGCGCAGGCTGAAGCCTGCGGCTCAGGTGGTCGCAGCAATCATGACACACAGCACTAGGGAGAGGCCAGTGCGGGATCGGTTGGACGGCGTTCGAGAAGCGTATGACGTGATCGTCATCGGCGCGGGGCTGGCGGGGATGACGGCCGCGAACAGTCTCGCGAAGGCGGGCCGCAGTGTGCTTCTTCTTGAACAGCACTACAATTTCGGCGGCATGGCCACCTGGTTTCGCCGCCCCGGAGGGCACATCTTCGACATCTCGTTGCACGGGTTTCCCGTGGGTATGATTAAGAGCTGTCGGAAGTATTGGACCAAGGAGATCTCCGACTCCATCGTCCAGCTCAAGGGGATCCGGTTCGATAATCCTCAGTTTCAATTCAAGACGACGTTCGATCGCGTGGATTTTACGCGCCTCATGACGGAGGAGATGGGCATCGAGCGACGGGTGGTGGATGACTTTTCGACACCGCGCGGAGCATGAACTTCTACGACGATCAGTCGATGACCACGCGGGAGTTGTTTCAGAAGTTTTTTCCGGATCGGTCGGACGTCTGGCGGCTGCTGATGGAGCCGATCGCGTACGCCAACGGTTCCACACTCGATGACCCGGCCATCACCTACGGCATTGTGTTTTCCAACTTCATGAGCAAAGGCGTGTACATCTATCAGGGCGGCACGGACAAGCTGATCCGGCTGATGAAGCGGGAAATGGAGCGTCACGGGGTTGATGTACGAAAGCAGGTGCAGGTCGAGCGGGTGGTGGTGGGGGACGGTCGCGTCCGCGGCGTGATCGCCAACGGCCGGCGCATCGAATCCACCGTGGTGCTCTCCAACGCCAACCTCAAGACGACCATCGAGCAGATGGTCGGTCCGGAACATTTTTCAGCGGAGTTTTTCGCGGCGTCTCAGGCGGTGCGGTTGAACAACAGCAGTTGTCAGGTGTACATGGGAATCAAAGCGGGTGAATCGTTGGATTACATCGGTGATCTTCTTTTCACGTCGGTGGATCCGGAGTTTGATTCGACGCGTTTGTGTGCCAAAAACATTACCAGCCGTACGTTTTCGATGTACTATCCGAACACGCGACCTGATAGTGACACAGAGCGTTACGCGATCGTCTCATCTACTAACGCCAACTGGGATGACTGGGCACATCTCTCGAAAGAAGATTATGATCGGGAAAAGAAACATCTGATCGAAACCACGATCGAAGCCCTCGAACGGTACATACCGGACATCCGAGGCAAGCTGGATCATGTAGAAGCAGCCACGCCGAAGACGTTTCATCATTACACCCAGCAGGCGGCCGGAGCGACTTTCGGCACCAAGTTTGAGGGGCTTCAGGTGAGTATGGACCTGCCGAAACAGATTTCGGGACTGTATCATGCGGGCTCGGTGGGCATCATCATGTCGGGCTGGCTCGGTGCGATCAACTACGGAGTGATCGTCGCGAACGAGGTGGAAAGCTTCATCTACCATGAGGGCGAGTCGAAGCGGAGGGTCAGCGCATGAGCACGCTTTCTATCGACGCCATTCCGCATCGAGAGCCGTTTCTGTTTGTCGATGAGATCATCGAGGTCGACGAGCGGCACATTGTGACGACGAAGTATGTCGATCCGTCCGCCGATTTTTTTCGCGGTCACTATCCGGGTGAGCCGCTGATGCCGGGTGTGTTGCAGTGTGAGGCCTGTTTTCAGGCGGGGGCGTTGCTCGTGGCGCACATCCTCGGTGCGGGAGGCGGCTGGGAGGGCGTGCCGGTGGTGACGCGGATTACAGACGCCCGGTTCAAGCGCATCGTGCGGCCGGGGGATACGCTTCGTTGCGAAGTGACGCTCGATGAGACGCTCGACAACTGTTTCTTTTTGACGGGGCGTGCGAGTGTCGATGGCAAGCTCGCGTCGCGCGTCGAGTTTGCGTGCATGCTCACCAACACAAAGGAAGGCCCGGCGTGAGTTTTCTTGACCTGGCCGGTAAGACATTCGTGGTGTTTGGCGTGGCCAACCGGCGAAGCGTAGCGTATGAGGTCGCGCGGATTCTGGAGGATGAAGGCGCTACGGTGGTCTACAGCGTGCGGTCGCCCGAGCGTCGAGAGGCGGTCGCTTCGCTGCTGGATGGCCGCGAGGTGCATGTGTGTGATGTCGAGCATGACGACCAAATCCAGGCCCTGGCCGATACCGTAGGTAAGATCCACCCGAAAATCCACGGCGTGTTGCATTCGCTGGCGTTTGCCAATTATGAAGCGTTTTCCGGGAAGTTTCACGAGGTCCGCCGCGAAGATTTCCTGCAATGTGTGTCGATCAGTTGTTACTCGCTGATTGCGATTGCCAACGCGTTCAAACCGTATCTTGATGAGCGGGCGTCGGTCGTGACGATTTCGATATCCACCACGCGGATGGCCGTGGAGAACTACGGCTACATGGCACCGGCCAAAGCGGCGCTCGAGTCGTCGTTGGCATTCCTGGCCAAGTCGTTCAGCGGTTTTTCGCAGGTGCGGTTCAACGCCGTGTCGGCCGGTCTGCTCAAGACCAGTGCGTCGGCCGGCATCCCCGGATATGTCGATAAGTACATGTTCGCCGAGCAGGTCACGCTGCGCAAGCAGGGGCTGTTGACTTCCGAAGTGGCGAACACGGCCCTCTTTTTGCTGAGCGATCGATCGAGCGGGATCAACACGCAGGGCATTATCGTGGACGCCGGGATGAGCACCAACTACTTCGACAACGACGTGGTGAAGCACTCTCTTGCGGGTCTCTGGCCCACCGAAGACGCATGACCGGCTGCCGCGAAGATGCCGACGCCCGACGAGCCGCGTTGACGGCGCTGACCAAAACGCTACACCCCACACTTGTTCCCGTGCCTCAGGTCGCGGCGCAGCGCACGAAAGATCAGATTATTTGGCAGCGGGCCGCCTCTCGCGCGGCGTTGGCGCGGTGTGCGGAGATTGTCGGTGCGCCGCTGGATGGTTGGCGTCAAGATGCCAATCGCGTCCCGCTTCCGAATGAGGGTTTTTTCTGGTCCGTGACCCACAAGCGGCTATGGACCGGGGCCGTCATATCGAACGAGCCGGCGGGGATTGACGTTGAGGCGTTGATCGAGCGAAGGCGGCGAACGCACGACCATGTGGCGTCGGTTGAGGAATGGCGTGTGGCCGGAACGGATACCTGGGAGACGTTTTACCGGGTGTGGACGGCCAAGGAGTCGACGCTCAAATCTCATGGACGCGGCATCGGGCGTTTGCGGACGTGTCGGTTGGTGGATTCGCTCGACGCGACGCGTATGACGATGGAATACGAAGGGCACGTCTCGCGCGTGGAACATTACGAATTCGACGGTCACGTGGCCGCGGTGTTGTGCGATGATCGCGAAGTGGTGTGGCATCTCGCGGCGGATGTGTTGGTTCCCACGCCTGGGGAGAAGGCCAACGGTGGTGGTGCATGAGCGTTAGCGTAGCGATTATCCTGGCGGTGGTGGCGCTGCTTACGTCGACCCTGTCGGCCGTGCTGGGCATGGGCGGCGGGATCATGCTACTCGCCACGATGCTTTGCTTTATGACGCACGCGGAGTCGATCCCGACCCACGCGGCCGTTCAGATTGCCAGCAACGGCACGCGGGTGCTTGCGTTTATCAAAAATGT
>JAJRSP010000056.1 GCA_024278775.1 Planctomycetota bacterium | reverse complement strand
TGATCGACACGTCGAAGCTGTCTCCGCAGGAGGCGGCCGTCGAGTTGTGCATGATGCTGGAAAAGGCCGGAAAGATCCCCCCGCTTAGCGCGTAGCACAGCAAACGTGCGAGAACACCGGGAGTTGCAAAGCTCACGAATCACAGCGAGCCACAAATGAAACGCCGTCCACTCCGGACGGCGTTTTCTCGTAATCACTCACCAAGCGTGTAGCCTCGACGAATAGCGTAAATATAAAGGGAACCCGGGCTCGCCGAAACCCGGATTCCCTGCTGAAGGCCGCCCTTCCTTACGGAAAGCACATCGACCTTCGTACTGCCTATCGACGCGCATCCAGGGTCGCTTGAACAGGTCCGGTTATGCCGATTAGGATGGTCGTGATTGCTGGTGATGATCGGCACGGCAGTCTCGAAACCAGTGTTACAGGTCCTTGAGCCGCTGCTCTTTGTCGTGGGTTTGGAGTGCGTCGATGAGCGTGTCCAACTCACCCTGCATCACCTTATCGAGCGAATAAAGATCAAGCCCGATGCGGTGATCGGAGAGTCGGTTCTGCGGGAAGTTATAAGTGCGTACGCGTTGCGAGCGATCGCCGCTACCGATCATCGACTTCCTCGCACTGTCACGCTGGGCGTCCGATTTCTGCCGGTAATAATCATAGAGACGCGTGAGCATGATACGACGCCCCTTAGAGCGGTTTTTGTGCTGGCTCTTGTCGTCACGCATGGAGACGCTGATGCCGGACTCGGTGTGAACGAGCCGGATGGCCGAGGAGACCTTGTTGACGTTCTGTCCGCCCGGTCCGCCCGCGCGGCTGACGTATTCCTCCACGTCTTTGTCCCAGTTAATGTTGATGTTGATCTCTTCCGGCTCGGGCAGGACGGCCACCGTGGCAGCTGAGGTGTGGACACGGCCCTGTGTTTCGGTCTGCGGCACGCGCTGCACGCGGTGCCCACCCCCCTCATAGCCGAAGAGCCGGTATACCTCATTTCCTTTGATGTTGAGCGTGATCTCCTTGAGACCGCCGGCGTCGGAGCCGCTCTGGTCGAGCACCTCCACGGTGCATCCTTTTTTCTCAGCAAAGCGCGTATACATCTGGAAAAGGTCGCGCACGAACAGGGCGGCTTCGTCGCCACCGGTGCCGGCGCGGATTTCCAGGATGACGGAATTGATAGCCGCATCATCGTCGGTGACGATCTTGGACTTGAGCGCTTCGAGCATTTCATCATGCTTGGGTTCCAGCTCCGCAATCTCCGCCTGAGCCAGCTCACGCATGTCAGCATCTTGCGTTTTGTCCTCAACGATCGTTCGAGATTCGCGCAGCTCGTCTCGGAGCTTACGGAACTCTCGGAAAGGGTCCACCAGACGCCGCAACCGACCAAGCTCTTTGGTGATTTTGATCGTTTTGTTCGAGTCAATGGCGATCTCAGGATCGGCGAGCTGCGCGTGGAGTGCGTCGCAGCGGTCGGATAACTCACCCAATTTTTCGATTAGCTTTTCATCAACGTCATTTGCCATGGCAGCGGTATTTCTTCCCTCGGTGTCAACATTGCGGTGTTGAAGGTATAGATAAAAAGTCGTCGTCCATGTCAGTGTAGGCACATCACCGGTGTTGCCATCACAAACCAGGCACCTGCGCGAATGACCTCGCGAGCAATGTGGGGTGCCGCGTACGGCGCGTATCACGCAAGGTCGTACGTGGAAACGCCGGTCCCGTGTGCGTCTCAACCGGCCGGATGGATGGTGACCGCGCCTTCCAGGCTCACCGTGACCTCCACTTCATCGGCAATGGTATCCAACGCGGTAATCATACCATACTCACTACGTTTGATGGTAAAATTCACCTCTCCACCAAGCCGCCAATCCGTGGGGCCGATCTTCTTGGAACCGATCAGATGAAACACCACCGTGATTTCCTTGGACTTGCCAAGCATGGTCAGATTACCAACGACCTCGAACTGGTTATCCTCCAGTTTTTTACATGACTTGCTCTTGAACGTGATCTTACGATACTTGGAGGTATTGAAGAACTCCTTGCCGGAAATGTGCCGATCGCGTTTTTTGCTGTTGGTGTCTACGCTACCCGCTTTAACCACCACATTGAAGGTGAACGAAGTAGGGTTGAATAAACTGTCGGCCGAAATCGACCCGGACACGCCTTTGAACCTTCCGTGAACATAGCTCACGTCACGGTTTTTGACCTTGAACAATACGGCGGAATTCTCCGAATCGATCTCATACTTCGCACCGGCTTGTGACACCGACTGCGCTCCAAGAATCACAACCAAACCGCCAACCGCAGCACAAAAATGTTTCCCTGTCATCACCTTAGCTCCTGTTCGTCATGAAACTCGACCGCGTCGACCATGGCCCCCATCGCCACACGGAAAAATGATAGGCGTCTATGTGGCGAGACGCAACCATCGCCCGGACACACCCTTCGCACCGTGCATGACGGAATCGGCGGCGGGGTACCCCTTCTTCGTGTCACCGCAGAACATGACACGGGTGCCCCCCTTTCATGGAATCATTCTTTGCCCCCAGGCAAAGCGGTGGGGACGAAAACGGAGGCTGTTATGGTCCGGGTGGCGAACGTTTCGGCATGCAATAGCATGCCCTACGGGTGGCGAACGGCGTCTTGCATGCGAAGTCCGTTCCCCACGATTCGGGAGTATCCGAAGCATGGGGCATCCGGTGCGATCGGCGTGATCGACCAAGACCGGCTTTACAAGTGGGCATGTATCGCGCACGCTCCCCATCGAGGCCGCGTTATGGGGACACCTGTTTGAGAGTGCTGATCACCACCACCGGATCGTCGGGTGACATCAACCCCTTTGTGGCCATAGGGCTTGCACTACGCGCTCGCGGGCACGATGTGCTCATCGTGGCTAACCCGCACGCCGAGACGAAACTGCGCGACGCCGGGCTGTCGTTTCGGCCGTTCGGACGCGAAATGGACATCGCGGAGATCGTCAATAACCCCGACATGATGGATGCCCGGCGCGGACCGACCACGATCTGGCGTGATTTCATCCTCCCGGAGATCCCCTCCATGATCGACGCGACGGACGCCGCCATCGCGGACTTTCGTCCCGACATCGCGCTAAGCCATCACCTCTTTTTTGGCACCCAATGGCTGTGCGTCGCACGGGGGATTCCGTGCGTACCTGTAGCGCTGTCGCCGCTGATGTGGTTTTCGCGTTTCGACGCCTCCGTGCTACGGCGCTGGGATCCGACCACCATTCCGGTGTGGTACGCCCGCGTGCGGCGCGTGATCGCCTTGGCCGCAATGCGATGGGGAATGGATGGAGCGATCAACAAACTTCGAACGCGTTACGGACTCCAACCGCAGCCCGACGGTTTTTTGAGAAACGCCTTGAACGGCCCCGCCGTGCTCGGCCTCTGGTCGAAGCATTTTCGATCACCGCAGCCCGATGATCCGCCCCATGCTCTGATCTGCGGGTTCTGCTGGTTTGATCGGCAGGTGGATCAGGAGGTCGGGGCGGAAGAACTCCACAGGTTTCTCGATGCGGGTGAGCCGCCGGTGGTGTTCTGCCTGGGTAGCACAGCCGTCCACGTCGCCGGCGACTTTTATCATCACGCGGCCGAAGCGTGCCACCTCCTGAAGCGACGCGGCCTGTTGCTCACGGGACAAAGTGACAACCACCATCTGCCGCTATCACCCGACGTTTGCGCCATGGAATATGCGCCGTTATCCATCGCGGCCGCCCGTGGATGTGTCACCATTCATCACGGTGGCGCGGGAACCACAGCACACGCCATGCGCGCGGGGAAACCGACCGTCATTGTCCCCTTCGCCCATGATCAGTTTGATAACGCAGCGCGTGCCAAGAGACTCGGCGTATCGGCTACGCTCCAGCGGGACCAGGTATCCGCCGTCGCGCTGGCTCAAACGATTCGTCCGATTCTTGAGACCGAGGGATACCGCCTGCGTGCGGCCAGGCTCGGAGAGAAACTAAGCGCAGAAGACGGCGCAGAAGTCGCGGCCGACCGGCTGGAGTCACTCGTCGAAACACTAGAAAAGTAGGGACGCGCCGGCGACGGCCACGATCGCACCGACGACGGCTCGGACGCTGACCTTCTCCTTGTGGATCATCACCACGGCGGGCACAATGAAGATCGGCACCATGCTGCACAACGTCTGGGCGATCCCCAACGGCGCGTTGTCGGCGGCCACGAGAGACATCCATACGCCGAGGAACGGTCCACAGATGGCACCGGCCAGCGTACACACCCAGCCGACAGATCGCCGCCCGGCACGCTGCGACAACGCGCCCGTTCGTTTTCGATTACGCTCTCGCAGGGCATAAATCAGCAATATCGGCCCCATGCCCACCGCCGCGAAGGCCATGCGGATGAGGGTGGCCGCTTGCGCGTCGATGTGTTGATCCTCGGGCAGCCAGCCGTGGCCAATGCCCTGTTTGCTCAGGAGCAGCCCCCCCGCTTGACACGCAGAACCGACCATGGCCAGAAGCACGCCGCGCAGTTGATGATGCGGCTTGGGTGTACTTGCGGCGGGCGTTCTCTCCAACACGACCCATGCGACACCGCTCACGGTCAGCCCCATCCCCACCAACGCACGGGGCGTAAGACTTTCCCCGAGCACGCCCCACCCCAACACGGCCGCGAAGATCGGCGAAGTCGTCATGATGAGCGTCGCCAGTCTCGGACCGATATAGGCGAAAGACGTAAACAGCGCTTGATCTCCAAGGGATAACCCGACCACCCCGGAGAACGCGAGAAACAGAACCTGCCGCGACTGCGCCTCGGGAATCCACACGCCGTGATAATACCGGTGAGCAACACCGAGCAGCACAATGGCGATGGCGATCCGTGAGGCGTTGACAACCGTCGTGCCGAGTCGTTTACCGGCCACCGTGAAGAAGATAGCCGTACCGGTCCACAGCATCGCCGTGGCCAGGGCGGCCAACTGCCCTTTATGACTCGCCATCGCTTCCCACATGATGAATCGATTGTAGAGGGGCCGGACCCACGGGCCAACCATATCACTGCCGATGCGACAAATTGACGCGCACCGGTGGTGCCCGCACGATATCGGCCATGAACATACCAAGTACAATAACCGCCGGTGTCATCTTCGATCAGGATGGGATGCCGGCTGACGCGCTGCACGAACGCGGTTCCGGCGCGCCGAACAGCGACCGGGTTCGCACCATGACCGGCAACAGGAGGAATACGCTTGCGTAGGCATACTGGAACGACGAAACACAGCTCCCACAAGCAAATATGCCACTCCCCTTTCACATGCACACGCCCCACACTTGACTGGGATACGATGTGTGCCAAGCTGATTGGCGGTATATTCGCCAGGCAAACGGGTGTTCAGATGCATGGGCCGTGGTTAGAGTCGTGGGATACGATAATCGTGGGACCAATCACGTTCCGCACATCTTGAGAGATGGACCACCCACCGACAGTGGAGGGTATGGACGCAAGATAGCCTGGACATCACGGGTAGCGAAGGAGCCCGGACCAACAAGTTAGGCCGCCGAATCAGCCGCGTCGGAGTACGGGGACCTGTAGACCTGAATCTGCGGTCGGTTCACATTGAACCGGAAAAACGAAGCTCAATGAACGATAAGCAATCCAAGGCAGTGCTACTCCTCTCCGGGGGGCTTGATTCCGCGACGACAGCCGCAATCGCCGTGGAGCGCGGCTTCGCCGTCCACGCCCTGACCGTGGTGTACGGACAACGACACGCCGTCGAAATCGAAGCGGCCAAGCGCGTGGCTGCCAGCGTAGGCACGGCCGAGCACCGAATCGAGTCGATTGATCTGAGGCTGTTCGGCGGTTCGGCACTGACGGACGCCATCGCCGTCCCGAAAAACGATGCGGTGGAACAAATCCAATCCGGTATTCCCGCGACCTACGTGCCGGCCCGCAACACGATCCTGCTATCGCTCGCGTTGGCCTACGCGGAGGTGATCGGCTCTACCGATATCTTCGTCGGGGTGAACGCGGTGGACTATTCCGGATACCCGGATTGCCGACCGGCGTTTATCGCGGCCTTCGAACGACTCGCGAACGTCGCGACGAAAGCCGGCACAGAGGGATCATGCTTCGTGATCCACGCCCCGCTGCTGCACCTAACCAAAGCGGACATCATCGCGGAGGGCCTGCGCCTTGGAGTCGACTACGGACTAACCCATAGCTGTTACGATCCGTCTCCGGAAGGGGTAGCCTGTGGACGGTGTGATAGCTGTCTGTTGCGGCGACAGGGTTTTTCCGATGCCGGGGGTACGGACCCGATTGATTACGCAGATACGAAGTAGCCACGCCGCACGCCCAGACGACGTAACGAACCGCAAGATAGACGAAGACCACACAAGTTCAAAACAGGGTATTGTCCGCCGTACCAGCTTGGGGTTCCGACCGATTCAATCATCCGTCAGCGGCGTCGGTGTCAACGGGAGTCACCTCTTGCGGAGCGCGAACCTGGAAACAGAGCCTTGATAGCTTGTCCACGTCTAGCTTCAACTCGGAGAGCGGTGCCCTGTTGAACACCCCCTTCTCGATAACGTCGGCCACCTCCGTAATGACTTCGAATCCGTAAGACGTGCCGCCCGCCTTGAGGGACCGCGCCAAGTCTTTTACTGTTTCCACATCATCGTTGAGAATAGCCTCTTCCATCAAACGGATTCTTGTCGGTAGTTCGGAGGCAAACTCGCGAACGAGCGGCACCATAGACACATCATCGTGAAATGTACTGAAAAGCGGCTCTTGCCTCAGAGAATCCAAGATCGCAGATAGTCCGTCCCGCGAAAACGGCTTGGGCAGGTACTTGTCACACCCCATATCCAAGCAGTGTGCGGCGTCTTCCGGCTTGGTCAGTGCGGTGGCCGCCACAATCGCACCGGTGTAGCCGCGTTCGCGAAGCTGTTTCGTCGCCTCGAATCCATCCATGACGGGCATTTCCACGTCCATCAAAATCAAATCGTAGGGTCTACGTAACGCCATTTCGATGGCTTCTTCGCCGTTTTCGGCTAAGTCGGTCACTGCGTTGAGTTTTCCAAGATGAAATTTCACAAGACGAACAATCGTCGGGTCGTCGTCGACAAGAAGCACGCGGGTTGATACGGCTTCGGGAGAGTAAACTTCCGGATCCACCGCGTGATCGAATCGCACGACAACCTCGTGGATACTGCCTTCGACCAGTTCGCACCGTGTGACCGAGCCGTTCACATTATTCCAAGTACCATAGCTCGTAATCAACTGCACAAGGCATCGGGTTCCGGGGTGAACAAACCCTCCGTGAAGAAACGTCAGATCCTCATCGCTGATGCTTCGCCCCGGAACGAGATATGGGACGGCGGAGGAGAACCCGGGCTGTTGCATGTGGACCACAAGCGCCTTGATCCGGTACTGGTAGCGAGGAGATCGTTGCCCCCCATTGGCACTTTCCCACTCCGTGCCGGCGGCGTCCAACTCATTGAGAATCTCCGTAACACGATCGTCACACAGACGAATCGTTCGCACCATCTTCGCGCTGGTTTTATCCTGGCTCACACCGCCCCCCCCAACAACGAGCATGTCGTCTCTTGGTACAAACGCGCCTTCTGTGGTTGGTTTCGGGTAAGTCTCACTCGTTTCCGATCGGAGGGCTGATCTCGCGAAGAAATGCGGCGAACACATCACCGCCGCCGATGTGGACATGACTCAAAGCCAGATGAACCGGAAACATGGATCCATCTTTGCGTCTTCCCATCACATCACGACCCATGCCAATCACCTTTGCCTCTCCGGTCTGCAAGTAGCGAGCGATGTAATCGTCATGCTGATCACAATACGGCGATGGCATCAGAGGGTTCACTTTCTGGCCCATCATCTCGCCCGCCGTGTAGCCGAACATACGCTCGGCGGACGGGTTGAAGGACTTGATGATGCCCTCATCATCTATGACGACGATGGCATCCACAGCGTTCTCCATCAGGGCCGCGCATAGCACCGCCGTGTAAACCCCGGCCTGTGGTCTCTCGGCGATGAGCTTCGCACGCAACTGCATAATGGCGTCGACAATCCGGCTGCCGCTGGAGTCCATTCGGAACCGTGCGATATAGGACTCCGTTGAGTCCAAGACCTCAAACACCTCGCCGAGAATTACATCGTTGAGCTCCTGCACATTCATTGGGTCTGTGCTCCTGTCGTCATCATAGCCAACCTTCTTCGTCACCGGGCCCGTCGACACCGCCACTATGATCAAGGCAGGCCGAATTGCGGAGCATGCGTGGTCTCCATTCAGCCTTGTCGGCTCTCCTTCTCACCCCCTGGAGAACAATGGGTCACTGTGGAAGGAAAAGCCTTTCGGCGTAAACGCCACCGCAGTTACCGGGCGTAACATCTTCCGAAAGGAGGAAGCAAGGTCCCCTACCAGACGAGCCACTCTCCATGAGTGAAACGTCAGCCTCAAATCGACATGGGGGATGGCAGCTGTAACCTCGAGCGCCTTCAAAGTTCAGTGCTGGGGCTTCTCCATCCGATGAACGTGGGCGGGATTGAAGAGTCTTCACCAATGGGGATTCAAACCCGTCGCACGACGAGAGGGCTGCCTCCGTGTCCACAAAACCCATCCGCACGCTCGTCGTCGACGACTCGGTATTCATGCGCACCGTTCTCAAGACCTCATTGGCGCGATCGGCAAATATCGAAGTCATCGGCTCAGCACAAAACGGCTCGGAGGGGCTCAAGAAAATAAAATCTCTAAAGCCGGACGTCGTCACGCTTGACATCGAAATGCCCGGCATGACCGGTTTGGAAGTCCTTGAGCGTGTCATGAGGGATTGTCCGCTGCCCGTAGTGATGGTTTCTACCAAGACTCAGGCGGGTGCGAAAATGACGTTCGACGCACTTGATCTTGGGGCAGTGGACTACGTGGCAAAGCCACTCAGCGACAAAGGATCGTCGTTACAGGGGTTCCAACAGAAAGTCATCCGGGCGGTAGAAGCCGCCTTTGGCGCTAACCGTGCGCGGATTGGGAAAAAAGACAAATCGAAGATCATCGCACCGCGCAAGAGGTCGATCCGCACCGATGACATCGTCATCGCTATCGGCATCAGCGCCGGCGGTCCGGCCACGCTTCACAAACTCATACCATTCATCCCCGCAGCGTTTCCGCCCATCCTGCTCACTCAACATATGCCGGCTGACTTCACCGGCCCCTTCGCGAAGCGGCTCGACTCGGCATCCAAGATCACCGTATGGGAAGCCGAAGACGGAATGCCCGTGAGGCCGGGGCATCTGTACCTCGCACCGGGCAACCGGCATATGACCATCGACGAACGGGTGGGTTCCCCTGTCATACACATAAACGATGGCCCCAAGGTTTCCGGGTTTCGTCCGTCTGTCGATGTCCTCTTCGAAAGTGTCGCCAAAACCTGCGGCCGTGACGCCATCGGTATCGTCATGACCGGTATGGGGTGGGACGGTTCGGCGGGAATCAAACTACTAAAAAACGCTGGTGCCATCACGCTGTCACAGGACCAGGAATCGTGTGTGGTATATGGCATGCCCAAAGCGGCCGCGGCGTCCGGATGCGTCGATCAAGTCGTATCTCTGGCCGAGCTCCCCGACACGCTCGTGCGCATCCTTACTAAAACCCAAACGGCCGCAACTTCGGCATGACCCTCCCGAACCGAAGCCGTGCGGGTCGGCTGACGGGTCAATCGTTGGTCCAGGTGCAGCCCAATGTCGTATTCCCGAATTGTGCGATCAGCTTCAAAGATATCAACGCCTTCGTACAATCATTCCTTGGCGCGCGATACGCCGATATGTCGTGCGCCACCGGCCCGTGTACCGGCCCGCCAGCGATAACGTGCAGCGCGTCGCCATGCACTACCGAACGCCATTGCGGCACCGGGCTGTGCATCGGAGGATTCTGCACGGACGCCTGCGGACGGTGTACTCCCTAACCCCCCCCGAAACGACCGAACTGAGAGGCGGATCGCGCGCCAAGTAGACGAGCCATCCCTGCACATATCCGATCCAGCAGGTGCGATCAGGCTGAACGTCTGGCCGCATCACGCCACGCTCCTGGACTGGCAACCGAGTGCCGTTCGTATTCAGTCTGGCAGGCGACACACCGTGTGGCTTCGGGCTTAACCCGCAGACGCGCGGCCGGTATCTTCCGGCGGCAGTCGGCGCATATCCCGTAAGTACCCTCACGAATCCGCTCCAACGCGTCGACAGCTTCTGCCGCTCGCGAGTGTCCTGGCCTAGCCATGACAGAGACCGCCTCATCGGTGGCCAACTCGCGCAGCAATTCTTGCCGCTGCTTTGCCCGTGATGTCTTATTGCGCAATTTCATGATGATCTCCTCATCGTAAGTTCCGGACGATCACGTCTGTGGCGACGAGCCATCCCGTAAAGCCTTCACCGAACCCAATGGTCCGAAAAACCGACGAAACTTCGCGGAAGTCCACTCACTCGGAGTGAGATAATCCCTGTCACATGTTCCCCGGCCGAATGACATATCGCACGACGCGTGCCAATCCATCGCGTCCCCAAGAAGAAACCTAACCGCATGAAAAACAGACCGTTATGACGATTGACTATCGAAGCGTGAAAGCGAAGCGCTGGCCAACAAGTAACCGCAACGACCAACTACTGTCCAGGTCGACTTGTCGGCAGCCTACTGCTGGTTTACCGCTCGAGTTCAACAGATGTGATCGTATGGATCCCATGGCGGGCAATTTTTTTGCGGAGCGTCGTGCGACTAATCCCCAGTAGCTTCGCCGCCGAAGCGAGTCGGCCTTGCGTACGTTCAAGACAAACGCAAATGATCTCGCGTTCGATCATAGTGGTCGCGGCTTCATGGAGCTTGCCTTCCAAGTCCGGGTCCGAGACAAGCTGCTCCGCCACCGCTCGCGCTTCGTTGGTGGGCGAACCATCCGTGATACGATTGGTCATCGAGGCGTCCGCTGGACTTCCCTCGACACCCTGAAGAATCTGCTCAGGAAGGAACTCTAGTCGAAACACGGAGCCGCGGGCAACGACCAGCGCGGCTTTGATCGCATTCTCCAACTCTCGCACGTTTCCCGGCCAAGGATACTTGAGCAACACCGGAAGTACGTCCGGCGAAAACGAGCGAATATCGGCACCGAGACTCCGATTGTACCGCCGCACGAATTGGTGCGCGAGCAACACCACATCGACCTCGCGATCCCGAAGTGGTGGCACGTCAATACTTGCCACTTTTAACCTGAAGTACAAATCCTGCCGAAACCTTTTTTCCTTGATAAGCGTATCAAGGGGCTGATGCGTGGCACCGATGATTCGCACGTGGCTCGTGATAAGCTCAGTCCCGCCGAGGCGCTGGAATGAGTTCTCCTGTAGTACGCGTAGCAGCTTGGCCTGTGTGGAGAGAGGGATGTCCCCGATCTCATCCAGAAATAGCGTACCGCCGTCACACTGCTCAAACTTGCCGATCCGCCGAAGCGCAGCACCGGTGAACGCTCCTTTCTCGTGGCCGAACAGCTCGCTCTCAATCAACGTTTCCGGAATGGCCGCGCAATTGAGGGCCTGAAACGGCTGATCCCTTCGTGGGCTGTGGTGAAGGATGGCGCGCGCAATCAACTCCTTGCCGGTACCGCTTTCGCCTGTGATGAGCACGTTGACATCTCTAGGGGCGATGCGCCCGATCAGTTTGTACACCTCTCTCATAGCGGGCGATTGGCCGATGATGCGCTCGACGACAGCGTCGTCATCCGGTTCCTCATAGATCGCCGGAACGTGGATGTCGCGGCTGATTCGAAGCGCCTGTCGAATGTGATGCGTCAGGATCTTCGTCTCGATCGGTGTCACCAGGTAGTCGAGGGCACCTCGTTTAATGGCCTCAATCGCCTGCTCGCTGTCGGCGGACTCGGTATACAACAGAACGCAGGCACGCGGGAACTGTTCTCGCACGACCTCAAATGTGGCGTAGTCGCAAAGAATCAGATCGGGAGGTGCCGCCGCGAATTGTTCTGCAGCATCTTTCGACTCAGTGAGATGACTCAAGCTGACTTCGATGTCCGAGCACGCTTCGCGCACTTTCCGCGCGATGCTCCGATCTTTCGTAATCAGCAAGACGCTGTCGGACATAATACGCAATCCTCTTCGTCTCTCGATCTAGTCTTACCGCCGAAAAGTGCTTCGTTTCGACAAGCCCTCGTCGCGTTTGAGACCAATCGCGTGCTCACGCATCGTCGCCACCGATCGCCGAAGACCGATCCTCCTCCGCGGGTCCCCGAGAGAGTATCCATCGGAGCAGAAGAAACCCTGCCATCGCAGAGACGATCGACGCGCCAAACACGCCCACGCGCGTCGCCACCGCATACAGACTGCCCTGTCCCTCGAAAGCCAGCATCCCAATGAACAAGCTCATCGTAAAGCCAATCCCCGCGAGAAGGCCGACTGCGAACATCATGGACCACGTCACACCGGTGGGCAACTTGGCCAGACCGGTCTTGACAATAAACACGGAGCACCCGAATACCCCAAACGGTTTCCCCAGGCAGAGCCCCCCCGCGATACCGAACGTGATCGGACCAAACAGGGCCTCGGATGACACCCCCTGAAAACTGACGCCCGCATTGGCGAATGCAAACAGCGGAAGGATCAAAAACGCCACCCACGGGTGCAGAATGTGTTCCAGGTGGCGCAACAGCGACTCACCATGGTCGTTCTTCACTTTGAGCGGAATGGCGAGGCCGAGCGCGACGCCGGCCAGCGTCGCATGGACGCCGGACTTGAGCACACAGATCCACATGATCGCCCCGACGAGAAAGTACGCCCCGAGATGTTTCACCTTGAGCCGGTTAAGGATCACGAGGACCGCAAGCCCCCCGACCCCGAGCAGCAGGGCCGTCAGGGACAACTGACTCGTGTAGAGAACCGCGATAATGACGATCGCCGCCAGATCGTCGACGACGGCCACAGTCGTCAAGAACACCTTGAGCGACAGCGGCACGCGGTTGCCAAGTAGTGACAAGACACCGAGCGAAAACGCGATGTCGGTTGCGGCTGGAATCGCCCAGCCTTTTACAGCCACGGGGTCACTCCAGGTCATCCACGCGTAGATGGCACCTGGCAGCGCCACGCCACCCAGCGCGGCGAGCGCGGGCAGCGCAAGGCGACTCGGACTCGCCAGCTCACCCTCGAGGACTTCGCGTTTGATCTCCAACCCCACGAGCAGGAAGAAGATGGCCATTAGCCCATCGTTGATGAGCAACAGCACATTCTTATTCAGTTCGAGTCCGCCGAGTTTGATCTCGATCGGCACATCGAGGAAATACTGATACCAACCTGCAAGGCCGGGAATGTTGGCACACAGCAGCGCCACCCCGCTGGCTGCCAATAGGAGAATACCTCCGGCCGCTTGCAGCTCTAAGAACCTGCGAATGGCGCGGGCTGGTCTACTTGTCTTCATTGCAACTCCCTGAAACAGTGTGTATCTCGGATTCCAGTCTTGTGACCATCTGCTCGTCCCTCGTAACGCCATCAACGCAAACCATAACGGCACGAAGCATCTCATCCGCCGCGCAAGTTTCGTCAACCGTGACCGAATCGGCACCGACCTCCATCAGACCCGCCCGTTTGCTCACGACCCTCGTTCTCGCCGCGATAAAGAGATCCGATGCGCGCGCTCGCGCCACCACACAGCTACGCAGCACGGCCTCTTCGTCGGGGATCGTCAAGACAAGCGCATGAGCGGTTCCGATT
Source organism: Planctomycetota bacterium (assembly GCA_024278775.1). The sequence continues at coordinate 26,725 of JAJRSP010000056.1, read as the reverse complement.
CCTGCGGACTCCAGCACCTCAAGATTGCCGACATCGCCGAAAATGACCGGTCTCCCCCGACCAGACTGCTCTCGTACGGTAGCCGGGTTGAGTTCGACAACCGTATGGCTGATGCCTGCGCGTTCGAGCGCCTCCGCGATAAGGCACCCGATGGGACCGTATCCGGCAATGATCACATGTTTCGCCTGGTTCGCAGGATGCGTCCGTGTGTGACCTGCGTCGCGAAGGATCGATGACTTGACCCATGGAACGGTCCCGATGTGAGCCACCACCCGAGCAGCCCGTCCACCCAACTCGACCAACCCCGGAGTTAAGATCAACGAGATTACGACGATTGCAATGGCGTTCGCCATCGTGACGTCGTCGATTATTCCTTGGCCGTGCGCGGTGTCCAACACGACAAGGCTAAACTCCCCGGCCTGCGCGAGCGAGAATCCAACCGCAACGGCAATGCTGGCAGTAGCACCGAGCGCCCAGCAGACGCCGGAGATCATGGCGGCTTTGAGTACCACCATCAGAGCCCCGCCCGCAATGATGACCCACCACCACTCGGCCACAATACTCGGATCCAACTTCATACCGAGAGTCGTGAAGAACACGGCAATGAAGATATCCCTGAGCGGTCCGATTTGACCGCTCAGTTGGTGCCGAAACGGTGTCCCCGCAAGCATGAAACCAGCCAGGAACGCGCCCATCTCCAGGCTAAACCCAATACCTTGCGCCACCACGGCGGCGAGAAGTGCTGCCGCCACACCGGACAAGGTCATCACTTCCAACGATCGGCCCTTGAATGACTCACGAAGAACTCGTGGGAGTATCACCCGACCAAGGACAATGAGAACAGCCACACCTCCGACTCGCCGCAAAGCCTCGGCGATATATGGCATCGTACCGCCGTCACCGGGTACCTGACCGTCCGTATCCGTTGCCGGAATCACGTCGGAGCCGGACCACGCGGCCAACGCCGGAATCGCCGCCAGCATTCCCAAGACGATCATGTCTTGAATCACTAAAATCGAAAGAGCCAATCGTCCGTGCATACGGCGAAGCTCGCGACGGTCTGCGATAATCCTCAACACCAGCGCGGTCGAGGAGAGGGCCATCGCCATGGAAACGGCGAGCGCCGCCGGTGGTGCCAACCCAAACCAGATCGCAATCGGCCATCCCACGGCAATCGAAAGCAGGCAGGACCCTAACCCGGCCAGGACCATGCGTGCCAGCCTGTGACTGAGGACAGAAAGGTGAAGCTCAAGACCAATCCCAAAAAGAAGTAGGACAATGGCAAGATGCGAGATGGCACCCAGACTCTCTGGCGAGGGCACCAGGCCGAGCGCACGAGGGCCAACCACAGCCCCGGCGATCAGGTAGGCGGGGATCGCAGCCAACCGCATTGGCTGCATGACGACCGCCACGACGGCCGCACTCACCAGAATCACGACCAAGTCCGTGATGATCGCCCAGTCGGCATGGGAAGCAGCAGCTAGTACGCCGGCAATCATGAGTTGGGGGCAACCTCCCGTCAGCCAAATAGTTTTTGTCGAGCCTCGTCCGCAATGGCGAGAACGGCAGGATGCTTCACTTTTTTCTCTACTGAAATGGCATAAAACCGTTCCCGCACGGACTCCAGACGCCCCACCACTGTAACGCCGTACTGGCGCTGCACTTCCTGCTCAATAACCGTTGGTGCCGCAAACAATCCGACCCCCGCCTGACCGAACACTTTCAGAAGAGCGCTATCCTCGAACTCGCCAAACACCGACGGGCGGATGTCTTCGGAATCGAACCAGTGTTCCATCGCCCGCCGAAGCGCCGTGTTGGTCGTGGGGATTATGAAAGGGGCACCGTCGAGCGACTTGGGAAACCGCCGCCGGTACTTGGCGGCCAGCCCCTTCGCACCGAAGATCGACACGCCACAATCCCCGAGCAAATGACTGAACGCACGCACTTTGACGTCGGGGCCAATCGGGCTGTCGGACAACACGAGGTCCAACTCATAAACCGCCAGCCTCGTAAGCAACTCTGGCGGGCTGCCCTCGGAACAAGCTATCTGAACCTGCTCGGGCAGGTGCAGCGCGGGCTCGATAAGCCGGTACGCCACCAGCTTGGGTAACACGTCGGCCACACCGACGTTGAACCGTAACGGCCTACCCGTGGGGCGACCCCGCACGGTGTCCATTAGGTCACGCCCGAGTGAAAAAATCTCGTCGGCGTACCGGTACACCACATGCCCCGTCTCGGTAAGAGCCAAATTTCGCCCGACGCGGGTAAAGAGCTTCTCACCGAGAGAGCGTTCCAACACTCGAATCTGAGCGGAAATCGTCGGCTGGGCCAGGTGCAACTCCTTGCACGCCGCCGCGATCGTTCCTTCCTTGGCCACGACCCAGAAGTACAGCAAGTGGTGATAGTTCAACCATTCCATACCGGCAGGATACATCCAAATAATCTATATGTCAACGCGATATTATCTATATATCTATCGTTCCTTCTGCGTCGTATATACCCATAGTGGCGGCGGGTCAAGCTGCCTCGTAGAAAGGAGAATGCGATGGATGTAGATATTCGAATGAGGCAAGGCCGATTAAGCCGCAGCCTCAAGGAGAAACTGGAACGGCGTCTTCATTTCGCACTGGCCCGGTTCGGTGACCGTATTCGCCGCATCAGCGCCATCCTGGACGACATTAACGGGCCGCGTGGCGGTGAGGACCAGCACTGCAGGATCGAGGTCAGCCTGGTTCCGTCGGGCACGATCATGGCCGAGGCGACTGACGCGGAAGTTACATCGGCTGTGGGCCGCGCGGTAGAACGCGTCGCGCGGCGCGTACGGGATACGCTCGAACGCAAGCGCGCCATGCGGATGCGAACGGGTGTTCCGCCAACCGATGACAACACGCTGTCACAGGATCTTTGAGCGGGTACTACGCCAAACAATCAAACAGACCCAAGTCCATTATGAAGAGACGACCAGGATCGATTCATAAAATACGAGAGGCGGTATGTGTGGATTCGTCAAGAGTAGCTAGCAAAGTGGAAATCACCCTCCTTCCGGTTCACCACGTGAACGACATTCTTCCCGAGTATCACGGGACGGCGGTCGGTGATCTCCTGGCATACCACAACTTTGGCGCACCGCACCGCCACCATACGAAGGCAGGGGTATTGATCGGAATGTGCATGGATCACCGTGTGCAGCTCCGAATCCCTACCGATTTTGCGTTCGTCCTCCGGTGTGCGGGCGCCAATCTTAACCTTCTGGAGTTTGATGTGTCATTCGCCATCGCAGTCGGACAAGTCCGTTCCGTATGTCTAATCGGGCACGACGGATGCCGAATGGTCGATGTGGCAGCGAAACGGGAAGCGTTTATCTCCGGGTTGGTCGACCAGGCCGGTTGGGACCGCCATCGTGCGGAAGCGCACTTCGACGAGCACGCCTCGCGATATGGATTCGGTGATACCGAGAGCTTTGTCTGGTCGGAGGCCGAACGACTTCGAAAAGCGTACGAGGGCATCGTAGTGGCTCCCCTCATCTATTCGCTTGACGATCGGTGTCTGTCTCAGTTGACCAGTTCACGCTCTTCCCCTGCGACCGTATCCGGAACAGCAGAAGCCTCCGGCGGAGAATCGCAGCGATGAATCCGATCCGGCTCAACGCGATCACCGGCATCGAACCGGGACATCTACAGCAATCCCTGTTCGTCCGCCGGTCCGAATCGTTCATTGCTTCCGATTGGATCGGCCCGACGGAATGATCGGAGCTTACTTTATTCTCTGATGCTGAGTACGTTTATCGGTGCTCGTCCAGGCTCAGGGTCAATCGCTGACCCTTCGCAAACTGATGAGGGGTGAATAGCGTAGGGCGTTCGCAACGTATCCTTTTTTCGGCGGCACCGTGTTACTATGCAGTTACGGTATGAAGTTGATCCCTTTCCGAGAGCCAACTAGAATCCCACTGTGATGGTGAATATGCTGACTTTTTTCGCGGCCGTAGCGCCCCTCCTCGTCGTTCCGGCTTTGTGCATGGGCGGTATGGTTGACCATGATTGCGGATGCACTGCGGAAATCACCTGTTCGTGCGAAACGAGTTGCGAGCATGAGACGGAGTGTGGGCATGAGGATGAATGCCCGGGCGGCTCATGCACCATTCGTGTCGCCTCGCCACAACGTCAACATGAGCTTGTGGTCGCTTCGGTTCAGCCCGACACCCCGGCGGCACTCATCTCAACGGCCGAAACGCAATCTCGGGAAGAAGTAGTCTACTCGGGCAGGTTCAAATTGCCTTGCTCACGGGAGCTTCCGTTCCCGCCCAGCGACCAGCCTCTCCTTATTTGATTCCCCCAATCTTCCACTTGTATGTGGTCATGCGCATGAGGTACACGCGCTGACTTGTCCCTATTCGATGTGTACCAATCGACAAACAGGAACCGACTTCTAGCGGGGTCGGCCGGGGAATCACAACAATGCTCAAAGATATTTCGACATTTTCGTATCGGCTCGGTCCGTTGACGACACCCGGTGTAGTGACCCCCATCAAACCACCGCACATGACTAAGGGCCACAACCGAAAACAAACGCTCCAGCCCGGAAACACGGTGCCCGCCCAACGAGAAGCCCCACTGGCGGCGTCGAGGGTATGGCGGAATACCAGTGGCGAATTCGTCGAGCCCCCTTCCTCCGAGCATATCGCACAGCACCTCGTTTCGGTCCATGTTCAGGAGAAATCTCGGGCATTCGCCGAGGTGACAAACGCGCCACCCGTGGGCGACGCATTCGCGTAACAATGGGAAATAGGTAAAGAAGCAAAGGGTAGCAGTCACTCGAAATGATGGAGTAACTATGTCAAAGATCATTGACTTCTCGCTGAATAATCGTTTTCTGGTTCTGGTTCTGTGGCTGATGGTTGTGGCCTTGGGTCTGGATTCTCTAACTAAACTTCCCATCGATGCCGTTCCCGATGTGACCAACGTTCAGGTGCAAATCCTCACCAACTCGCCCGGCCTCCCCCCGGAAGAGGTCGAGCGTTTTATCACGTTCCCCGTTGAAACATCCATGAGCGGTCTCCCCGCCATCGAACAGGTTCGTTCCGTATCGAAGTTTGGACTTTCGGTTGTCACGGTCGTATTCGAGGAAGGCACGGATATCTATTGGGCGCGCCAACTTGTTGGAGAACGTCTGGTCGAGGCCCGCGAGCAAATCCCCGAAGGGTATGGCAAGCCCTCGATGGGCCCCATCTCCACGGGTCTGGGTGAGATCTATCAGTTCGAGGTGCGCGGCGAGAACCACACGCCGATGGAACTTCGGACGATTCTCGATTGGTACGTCAACTACCAGCTTCGCAGCGTCCCCGGCGTCGTGGAGATCAACGCCTTCGGAGGCGAATTAAAAACCTATCAGGTTACACTTGATCCAAACCGCCTGGCCGCTTTTGGCATACCCGTGGGCGATATCCTCGGAGCGTTACGGGCCAACAACAGAAATGTCGGTGGCGGGTATATCGAGCACCACGACGAGCAGTATCTCATCCGTGGGGAAGGTCTGGTGGAGACGCTCCACGACCTGGAGAACATTATCGTCAAGCACGATAACGACGCGCGCACACCGATTTATGTGAAGGATATCGGTACCGTCGAGTTTGCGCCGGTCATCCGTCAGGGTGCCGTGACGCGTGACGGAAATCGTGAGGCTGTCGTCGGCATCGTCATGATGCTCATGGGCGAAAATTCTCGCGTCGTGTCTCAAGCGGTCGACGAGAAAATCGATGAGCTGAAGCAATTCCTGCCTGAAGGCGTCACGATCGACACCTTTTATAACCGCACGGATCTCGTGGACCGGACCATCATGACCGTCGCCAAAAACCTGGCGGAGGGCGGCATTCTGGTTGTAATCGTGCTGCTTCTTCTGCTTGGTAATCTACGCGGCGGCCTTATCGTGGCATCATCCATCCCCTTGTCCATGATGGTGGCGTTCATCGCGATGCGACTGACAGGACTCAGCGGGAACCTCATGAGCCTCGGGGCGATCGACTTCGGTATTATCGTCGATGGGTCCGTCGTGATGATCGAGAACGTCGTACGGGTGCTTAGAGGACGCCGGGGAGAGTCTGGTTCCCATACCGAAATGGTGCGCAATGCGTGTCGCGAGGTGGCACGTCCGGTGGCGTTCGGCGTGATGACCATCACGATCGTGTACCTGCCGATCATGGCGTTGCAAGGGATCGAAGGCAAGATGTTCCGCCCAATGGCGTTGACCGTCGTCTTCGCCCTGGCCGGCTCGATGATTTGCGCCCTGACGCTGATGCCGGTCCTGGCCTCGCTGTTTCTTAAGAACGTCAAGGAGACGGAGCCCATCCTCTACCGACTGGCCAAGCGCGTGTACTACCCGCTACTGGAAAAGGTCATGGGGCGTCGAGGACGAGTATTCGGTGGCGCACTGGCCGTGTTTCTCGCCAGTTTGTGCTTCGTGCCGTTTCTCGGTGCAGAGTTCATGCCGCGTCTCGACGAGGGCGCGATCGCGATGCAAATCTGGCGTCTGCCGAGTGTGTCGCTGGAGAAGTCGAACGAAATCAGTCTTCACGCGGAACGGGTCTTAATGAGGGAGTTTCCCGAAATCGAAACCTCTGTCTCACGAACCGGACGGGCGGAGATTGCGACTGATCCCATGGGTGTTGAAATCAGTGACACCTATCTGATTCTCAAACCGAAGGATTCATGGCGGTTCAAAACCAAGGAATCGCTGATTGAGGCCATCGACAAAACCTTGAAAGAAAATGTGCCCGGCGCAATCTTCAGCTATTCCCAGCCCATCGAACTGCGAGTTTCAGAGCTGATTTCCGGCGTACGCAGCGATATCGGCATCAAGATCTATGGCGATGACCTCGAACTGATGAAACAAAAAGCGGACGAGGTGGTGCGTCTGATTAAGAAAGTGCCGGGTGCTGCCGATGTCAAGGCCGAACAGATCATCGGCCTGCCCACCATGCGCGTGCGTATCGATCGCGACGCGATTGCGCGCCATGGGATCAACGCCGAAGATGTCCTCGAAGTCATAGAATCGATCGGCGGCAATCAGGTCGGAACGGTTCTAGAGGGTCAAAAACGGTTTGCCCTCCAGGTACGATTCGCCGACCGCGTTCGTGCCGACCTCGACAGAATCGGTGATCTCAAGATCGCGGGCCCGCCGCAAGCTGACGGGACGCCCCAGTTAATCCCGCTATCGCAACTCGCGTCTATTGAAGTCGAAGAAGGCCCCGCACAGATCAGCCGCGAAAATATCAGTCGTCGAATCACGGTCGAAGCCAATGTTCGCGGACGCGATTTAGCTTCATTTGTAGCGGAAGCGCAAGAGGTGTTACGTCGTGAACTCGACCTGCCCTCCGGTTGGTCTATCGACTGGGGTGGACAGTTTGAAAATCTTCAAGAGGCGTCCAAACGGCTGGCCGTTCTGGTCCCCATGGCTTTGCTCTTGATCTTTGTTCTTCTTTACACGACGTTTGGTACGGCGAAACTCGCGTTGCTGATCTACCTGAATGTACCTCTCGCGATCACTGGGGGCATCCTCGCCCTCGTAGTGCGTGGCTACCCGTTTTCCATATCGGCCGGCGTGGGGTTCATCGCCCTAAGCGGTATAGCGGTGCTCAACGGCGTGGTGCTCGTCTCCTACATTCAGCAAAAACGCAAGACAGGCCTGTCGCCGGAGGAAGCGGCCCGACACAGCGCCCGTGTGCGTCTTCGCGCCGTACTGATGACCGTCGTCACAGATGCGCTCGGTTTTCTCCCCATGGCCGTGTCCGCCAGCGCCGGCGCGGAAGTGCAACGCCCGCTCGCGACCGTGGTCATTGGCGGGCTGGTGACCTCGACGTTTCTCACACTATTCGTACTACCAACGGTATACCGATGGTTCGACCCGGATCCAAAAGATGTGGTGATCTAACGCGGTTTCCTTACAGGCCGGCTCTCTTTCATCCCTTCTTACCAAGGGGGGATGAAAGAGGGGATCGAGCGGTACACCGAAAAGGGGGAATGCGCTATAGCACTCGGAGCGCAATCACCGTTACGTCATCATCGGCGTCACCACCGGACCACGGACAGTTGATGTCTCGCCAGGCATCGGAAAGATCACGATTCAGCAGCGATGGCAGCCACGACGTGGAGGCGACATTCGAAACGGGGGGACCATTCGCCTCGGCCAGCACATGCTCCAACCCGTCCGTATGCATCACCAGCACGTCACCACATTCCAGCATCACCGTAAGGTCGTCAAACACAGCTTCCTCGACCGCGCCAAGCAACGGTCCGCCCTGTTCCCACGTCCTCGGTGTTTGTGCAGGACTGAGATGAATCGGATAAGGAACGCCGCCGCGAGCCATACGTAGCATACGATCACGCTCATCGTAGATCGCCACGACAGCCGCGACAAACTGGCAGTCAGTCAAGTTCGCGTCAAACACGTCACGGTTGACACGCGACATAATCTCCGATGGGCGCGTATCCGCTTCGGCCACCGCACGTCGTAACGCACCGCGCAGGGACTGCTGCGCATAGGCGGCCAGGATGGAGGCGGCCACACCATGTCCCGTCGCATCGATCAAGCTCATCGCCACGCGATGGTCATCAAGACGAACGATCGTGTACGCATCGCCGCTCAGTTCCTCGACCGGGTGGTACAGAACGTCGATCGTGGCACCATGCAATACCGGCACATCCGACGTGCAAAGTTCGCGATGAAGTGAGGCGGCCGACGACAATGATGTCTTCACATGACGAAGTCGCTTATCTTGCGATGCGGTCCATCTACGGAGTGCGGTCACTTCTTCGCGGAGAGAAGCAATCACCGCCGACTCGGCCACGCGACCGGCAAGATCGTGAACCGGCAAATCCACATGGGGATACGCCACGCCTCGCCCGGTGTCCACGACGGCCGCAGTTTCGTTGTCCAGCACTCCGACCATCGCCGCTTCCGCTCACTCATAGACAAAAGCGGCGTTGACTCATCCATAGCCAAGCGACCGATAACCGCTCTCGTGCCTGTAGTGTCGGATAGGACTGGGTGCGTCTGAAGTTACGGACAGGTTCGGCCGCGCCGGACTGGATGTGCGCATCGGCTCTGCAAGATCGCGTTAGCGCGCGGGCATGTCGATCGCACCGTCCCAATCGTCACCGGGCGGATCATCCTTAAATGGGGCGATCACGCAAAGATAAGCCTTCGCAATACTGTCATCCGGGTTTTCGACTGCGTAGCTTTCCAACGCGTCGCGGCAAGCCCCCCACCGACGTGCTTGAAAATGGCCGATCATTTGATCCCAGGAGTCCTGCGACGCTCGGTTCATGGCAACCGGCGGCGGAGTCAGACACACCTCGAACAATTTGACCACCTGATCCCGACCGGAGACACGCCACAAACCAAGCGCTCGCGCCGTCGGAAGATCGCCCGCCGCCACGGCCGTCGCCCCATCAACCAGAATGGACGTGCCAAGCATTTTATTGGCCTGTTCCAGACGCGCGGCGAGGTTCACGCAATCTCCGATGCAGGTGTAGTCCAGCTTTGTATCGCTTCCGTAGTCACCCACGAACACCTCGCCGGAGGCGATACCGATCCGCATCCGCAGGGTATCACTAGCAGGCTGGTGGCGGTTCAAGGCCGCCAGCGCCTCGTGACAGGCAATCGCGGCCGCGCACGCCGACCGCTCGTGGTTCTCACACGGACGAATCGGCGCGTTGAAGAACGCGAAAATACCGTCACCGATAAACTTGTTCACGATCGCACCGTGTTGAATGAGTACGGCGCTCATACTTTCGAGGTAGGGGTTGAGCACGTCGCGCGTTCGCCCCGGCCCGAGCCGTTCGCTCAGACGGGTAAAGCCCGCGAGATCGCTAAAGAAACAGGTGACCTGAGCCGGTTGCGGCGTCAATCGACGAAGGTTGGCGTCCTGCGAGATGCGGCTGGCGATCGCCGGGGACGTATACTGCGACAGCGCCCGCTCCACCTTTCGCCGCACACGTTCCTCCGTAAACTGCCGATGAACCGTCACGACCGTCCAGACGCAGGCTATAACGAATACGATGGGCAGGGTCGCCAGGTGTACACCCGCGCCGCGAAACAACAGCACGCCCACCACCATCATCACCGCTGAGGATGCCACGGCCACGAAAAAACTCGCAATCGCAGCCCTTTGGGATGCGACGACCGCGATCACGGCACCCCACACACCCAACACGAGAATCTGCACCGACCAGGGCACCACGCGGATGAACTGACCGCCGAGTACCATGTTGATCACGTTCGCATGAGCCATCACACCGGGCATGCTCGAAAAAACCGGCGTCGTCACCAGATCCGCCACAGACGATGCGGTATACCCCACCAAAACAATCTTTCCGCTCACCGCTTCGCGTAGCTCAGCAAGAGCCGTGGCCGCCTGCTGCGATGAAGCCCGGTTAAGCGCGGTCAGACGCTCAACCAGCTTGCCCTCCACCAACTCCGCATGAAGTTTTTCGATAACGTCCCGCTGCGCGCGCTCTTGTCCCGTTTCCGGCGTCGTGTCTCGCCAGAGCCGATGCAACCGCTCAAGCCAGACAAGCGCATCGTTCTCCATCGCCGCGATCTGTTCATCCAGCCGTTGGCGGCTGGGCTCTTGTACCAGGGATGATAACGGCGATTCCGCACCGCCCCACCAGCGAAGTTCCCTGCGCCGAAGCCGCCACCGCTCGTTAGCCAGCTTCTCGTATCGCGCGTACGCCTCCGGCGTCTCGCCACACCGCGCCGCGAGCAACGCCCCCATCGCCAACCCGATCCGCCGTTCATTCTGCTCGATCGCCTCCCACGCAAGCGCCGCCTGCAACACGTACCGGGCCGATATATGATGGAAACTCTCACGCCAATCACCGCGAGCGCTCGGCGCGTGCCACGCGATGACACTTCGGCCGGCACGGTTGATGGGGATGCGGAGTCGCTGACCACCGCCCGACAATTCAAGTACGCCATCCCCCGGAAGGAGCCGCGCGTGATCAAGCCCGAGCACGTCGCACGCCACCGCAAAGCCAAGCTGGGCGTACCAGCGATCAGAGCCGTGAACCAGCAGCGGCAGGCTGCGAACCACCCCATCGCCGGCGTCATGCTCATACGCCACAAAGCCCACACCCCGGGCGACGGCCGCGAACTTGTCCAGCGGATAGGTCTCGTCATAAGCCTGGGGCAGTCGCGCTTCGCCCTCGACCGATACTGAAAAACCCCTGATCGCTCGTTGCGATCGCGCCCGCCGGAACGCCTCCAACAATACGGTTCGGTCGGGAGTGAACGCATCGGCCGCCGCTTCCGGCAGCACCCGCGCGAGAAACGCCAGCCAAGCCTGCTCTGTCGCGCCACCCGATGGCACCTCCGCACCGGCGAAAAATGCCGACGCCAACAGCCGAGCGGCCGCCTTCTTCGATGCGACCCACTCTCGCGTCATCGCGGCGCGGTCCACACCGGCAGACACCAACTGCGTCTCCGCCTCGTCCAACTTCAAACCAAATGTGCGTTCGAGACGAGACACCAACATCGCTCGCACGAGCGTGCCATCGTCGGCGGAATGGTCACCACCCAAGTCGTCACGGCGTGTCCGTCGGCGCAGCTCTTGCAGCGACATATCCGGCGTTTCACGAAGCCACGACAGGTAACGCATCAGCAGGGCATCGGGATTCTCATCGGCCCGCGCGGTCCGCCCGAACATGGCGAGATACACATTGCCGGCTGACGCCATCGCCGTGCGAAGCTCGTCGTCATCGTAAATGACTTCGTCCGCCGCACGCGAGCCACGCAGTGAGAGCGCCGCGTCGATATCATATTGCGCACCTAGACCGGCATGGGTCACGCGCGGCGCGGATGGATCGGCCAGCACCATATCCAGCACGATCGACTGAGCACCGGCTTGCGAGATCGCCCGAATGATCTGTGCGTATCGTCGCCGAGGCCAGGGCCAATCGGAAATGGCGCCCAAACTGGCATCGTCGATATCCACGAGCAAGATGCGATCGTCCGTCGGCCGCTCCCCGGAAAAACGGAAGTGCAAATCCAGCGTGTAAAGACCAAGTCCGTCCATCCAACCGGCAGAAAGGGCCACCGCCCCCAACGCCGTCACGGCCAACCCGATCGCGACACCCGTTAGCCAACTCCGATTCCGAACTGTCATGCCCATGCGGCTATTCTACTCGCCGGTTTGCGGAAAGGTAGTGTCGCGTCGTCCACGGGTGTAAGACGGAATCAGCGGGTGCTCCATTCTTTGCCCCAAGGCAAAGGATGGAGCACCCGCCGCCAAAAAGAATCGCCACACCCATTTTCACGGGAGCACAACCCGAGCACTCGTAGGAAGCTCAAACGGTGATCTATCGAGTTTGCAAGACGCCGGAGATGTACACCGCAACGGGCGGCGCGGCCGATTGAAGCATGGCCCGCACACCGTCGCTGCGATCCGCACGCTCAATCGGAACGACCACCAGATCACCCGGCATGCCCGGGCTGATGGCACCGGCCGAGGCCGACAAACCGAGCGCCTTCGCCCCGTGGATCGTGCCCATTTCCAGCCACACGCCCGCGTCTATGTCGGGATAAACCCGGTGCAACAACCGAAGCTCCTCCAACACCGATAGCGACGGATTCGACGCCAGGCTGTCCGTACCGATACAAACGTTCACACCGGCACGCATCATATCGCGGAACCGATGCGGCTTATGACCAAACGCGGCGTGCGTGCGCGGACAATACGCGACGCTGCATCCCGAACTCGCCAGCAGCTCAATCTCACCATCCGTCACGTAATTCGCGTGCGCGGCGATCGTGCGATCGGTCAACACGCCGCAGCGCTTTGCCAACTCGACCGGCCGACAGCCCGATGCCGGAATCGCAGCATCCCACACGCCAAGCGATCGGAGATGATCCGCCAAGGGGCCGCTAGCCGTCTCGGTGAACTCCGCCTCCTCCGGTGACTCCGCAAGGTGGATGCAGATCGGGGCCGCGGTTTGCGCCGCCTGCTGAGCGCACGCGATCAAACCGTCCGGCTCCACCGTGTAAGGCGCATGCGGCGAAACGCCCACCCGCACACGCCCATCAGACCAATCATTCGGAAGCGCCGACGAAATCCGCTCCGAGAGCTTCGACCGTTGAGTCCCGATCGCGATCACCTCACCAAACGACACGGCCCGAAGGTTACCCGATGCCAGCACGGAACGAGTCCGCGATGGGCTTCGCGTGATATCGCCCAACAACGTCACACCGGCACGGATGGACTGCATGATACCGTCACGAACGACGCTCTCGATATCGTCTTCGGTCGGATCCGGTTTGGCCAGATCGGCCACGAGGCGTGTGAGCCAGCCGGTAAAGTCCCCGTCGGGGGGAATACGTCCGGCTAGCGTGGAAAGTTCCAGATGGGCGTGCGCGTTCACAAATCCCGGGCAGATGACGGCGTCGCCGTAGTCGATCCGCGAATCGGCCGAGAGATCACCGCGCCTTCCGACCGCCTCGATTCGCCCACCGCGCAGCAGCACGGCACCATTCTCGATCAACGGTTGACCCACGGGTGCGACATAACGTGCGGCGAGTAGTTTCATTCGGACGGGTTCGACTCCACCGGCGCGGTACGGCCATACTCTTCGATTTCACCATCCATCACGAAGCCGGCTTGCTGAAACCAATCTGAGCGTATAGTGTCAATCACTGGCACACTCGCGAGCACATGACGGATCGTGAGTCTCTTGGCCATCGCCAACACCTGCTTCAGGAGTGCCCGCTCAACCCCAGCGTTCTCGAACTCCGGTAGCACCGTCAGATCGCGCACCTGCGCCAAGTCACCCACCTGATAGAGCGCACATCGACCAGCCGGCTTATCGTGTACCAACGCCACAAACATATCAAAGGAAGGATCGTCGAGCCGTTCCGAGGCGACCTTGGCGACATCCTCCGAACACGCGTCCTCTCTGAATGATGGAGCGGCGTCGAGCGTTTCCTGATACGCTGCGCGCATCGCTCTCGCCGGAAGTACTCGTACTCCTTGAGGAACATCCCACGTCGGCCACTCAGTCAGGCGCAATGCCCGCTCGACGCGACGTTCAAACCCCAACTCACCAAGACGCGCCGACAGCGACGCAGACGCACGTCCCAGCGCGGGTGCCCACCGGTGGCACTGCAAGCCACACTGCGAGAAACACGCGTCCGCCTCGGCCACCGCCGCCAGTACCTCTTCCGAACTCTCGGCAATCACCTCACGAAATTGATTGAGCTGCGCCACGCGGGGAAACCGCTCGCAGTAATAGACGATACCGAAATCGAGTGTGTGCTTGTCGCAGAGCTGATTACAATAGGCCTGCGTACATCGAAGCAACGAATTGACCGTGGATCGTTCCATCATATTCCCCTACACCGCCTCCACCTTTGGCGGCTGCTTGCGATGAAAATCCGTGATCAATTGAAACCCGTGCGCCACGTTGAGCAGCGCGGACTCCTGAAACGGCGCAGCCTGAAGCTGAAGCCCCACGGGCAAGCCGGCGTCGTCGAAACCCGCGGGGATGCTGACGGCACAGAGCCCGGCCAGGTTGGCGGCGATCGTGTACACGTCTCCTAAATACATGCTGAGCGGGTTGTCGATTTTCTCTCCGCGGGCGAAGGCCGTCGTCGGCGCGACGGGTGAGGCAATCACATCCACCTCGGCAAACGCCGCATCGAAATCCCGCTTCACGAGCGTCCGCACCTTTAGCGCCTTGGCGTAGTAAGCGTCGTAGTAGCCGCTTGACAACGCATAGGTACCCAACATCAGACGTCGCTGCACCTCCAGGCCAAGGAACTCTCCGCGAGAGCGGCTGTAGAGATCACCGATGTCCTTCGCGTCCTCCGATCGACGTCCGTAGCGAACGCCATCGAAGCGCGCCAGATTTCCGGACGCCTCGGCCGTCGCAATCAGATAATAACACGCCGTCGCATACTTCATGTGCGGAAGCGATACCGGAACAAGCATCGCTCCACTCGCGGCCAACGTATCCAACGCAGCCCGCACCACTTGTGCTACGCCCGCATCCAACCCCTCGGCAAAGTGCGCCTCACAGACGCCGATCCGAACACCGGCGAGTTGACCGTGCAGGGCACCCAAATCATCCGGCACCACCCGATCCGCACAGGTAGAGTCGTTCGTATCGTGCCCCGCGATGACACTCAGCATCAGCGCCGAGTCGGCCACCGTGGTGGTAAGCGGGCCGACCTGCTCCAGGCTGCTGCCGTAGGCCACCAAGCCCGATCGGGAGACGCGGCCGTAACTCGGCTTGAGTCCAACGACGCCACAAAAGGACGCCGGCTGTCTGACGGAGCCACCCGTATCGCTGCCCAACGCCCCGGGCACCAGACGCGCGGCCACTGCCGCCGCCGACCCGCCGGAAGATCCGCCCGGCACACGTTGCGTATCCCACGGATTGCGCGTGGGTCCGCTGGCGCTATGTTCGCAACTGCTACCCATCCCGAATTCGTCGAGGTTGGTCTTGCCGACAATGACCGCCCCAGCTTGCCTGAGCCGTTGCACGGCGAAGGCATCATACAAACTCTCGAAGCCGCTCAACATCCGCGAGCCGCATGTCGTGACGCCGACTTTCGTGCAGATGTTATCTTTCACGGCCACCGGCACGCCGCAGAGCGGCCCCAGCCGTTCCCCCTGATCGCGAGCCTTGTCAATTCGGCGCGCGTCCGCCAACGCCTCATCATCATGCGTAGAAATAAACGCGTTCATCGCGGGTTGCGCCCGGTGAATCCGCGACAACGCATCCGTAGCGATTTGCTCGGCGGCGCACACGCCGGACCGGACGGCGTTGGCTATTTCCGACATGGTATCCGGGATGGTCATGTCCTCATGCGTCTCCCTGATCCAACACCTTCGGAACGCGGAAAAAACCATCCCCACGGTCGGGTGCGTTGCGGAGCGCTTCGTCGTGATCCACGGATGGCCCCACGGTATCGTCGCGCATCACACCGACCGCGGCCAGCGGATGAGCCGTCTCAGGAACGCCCTCCGTATCTACTTCGTTCAGTAAGTTGACGTAATCCACCACGCGCGAGAGATGCGAGGCGAATGAATGGATCACCTCATCGCTCAGCTTAAGTCGGGCCAGATGGGCCACATGCCGCACTAAATTATCGTCGAATTCGCCGGCCATCACCGTTCATCCTCGCGCTACGTGTGGGAGATACCTCGGTCTCCGCGTCTGCGCAGCGCGGCCACCGCAAGAAGCAACCACCCCATCATCAGCAGCAGCCCACCGATCGGGGTCACGGGTCCAAGCCAGCTCCACTCTGCCAGAGAGATGCCGTAGAGGCTCCCCGAAAACAACACCACGCCAAAGAGCATACAAAAGCCCGACGCCGAGGTCAGCCGCCCAGGCCGCTCCGTCATCATCCAGGCCACGCCGAGCAACGCAATCGCGTGGTACATCTGATAGCGTGCCCCAATCTCGAACGCATGTAATGACTTCGCGTCCAACCGCGTCGCGAGAATGTGCGCTCCGAAGGCTCCGGACAAGACCGCGATCAGACCGTTCACGGCGGCGACGGCCACCCAGCCCATTCTCATGGTTGACTCTCCCATGGCCCCTGATGACCGGAACCCGACTCGCTGCCTGGCGGTGCCTTGTCATGCCCAACAGCGGGGACATCAATAAAGGGGTTATCTCCCGCGACACCTTCGCCGGCACTTTGTTCATGAAAACCGCCCGGATGCATCACGATAACGTGACGACTGATCGCAAGGGCCAAGCGTCGTGCCATCCACCGGCGCAGCACCGGCACCAGCAGGGCAAACCCGGCCAAATCCGTCAGAATCCCCGGTGTGACCAGAGCGACACCGGCCACAAGAATCATCACGCCCTCGACCATCGTCAGTGTGGGAACCCGCCCGGCGTACAGATCATCCTGAATCCGCAACAACGTCCGAAGCCCCTCACGCCGGGCTAGCGCCGCTCCGAGCACGCCGGTGACGATCACCAGCGCGATCGTCGACCCCCAAGAGAAGGCTTCCGCAAGGCGAAGCAAGATCAGCACCTCGACCAACGGAACGATTGTCAGGACCAGAACCAATCGTGCGAACATAGAGAACAATCCATCCTAACACGTACGAGTCGCTCCGATAGAACCGGCACCGCCAGCGACGGCCACAACCATCCGGGCAGCCTACCGCGACCGATAACCAGCGTCCAACGGGGAAGGGTCGACACGTGACACCTACCGGTCCTGCATGTTCGCCGCTCATTGTCCGATAAACGAGGCGTGCGGTCGAGTCGGTGGCTAGCTGATCCCGATCGCATCTGATGCACCGCACTGAATCGACGCGCGGCCATGAACGCGATAAACCGAACCATCACCCCACCACCCAGCCCCCATCCGGCTCAGCCGGCAAGGCAGCGGTATGACAGAAGCGATGCCCTCTGGCTCGTGCTGCTCGTCACGCTGACCGTGGTAGTGCTGGGAAAAGACATCAGCAAGGGGGGGCTGCGTTCGATGGACTCGCCGGTTCACGCGATGGACGGCGTGCTGGTCCACGACTGGGTGGCGGCTGGCCCGTCGGCATGGTCAGATCCGATGGGGTTTGCCATCGAGCAGTACGCCCACTATCCGTCGCTGTCGATCGGTCGTCATTACCCGCCGGGGTTCGCCGTCGTCGAAGCGGCGTTTTATGGCGTGTTTGGCATCTCGGCCGTCTCCGCACGTATGGCGGTCGTGTTCATGGGTATCCTCGGCGTGATCGGCGCGTACATGTTCATGCGTCGGTTCGCCGGACAAGCCGTCAGCGCCTTCGCCGGCACGGCCCTGCTCGGTATGCCGGCGGTGACCTTGTGGGGGCATCAGACGATGCTGGAACTCCCCACACTCACGATGATGATCTGGGCGGCCGTCGCGCTCACGCATTATCTGGCCAAGCCGTCCGGCTGGCGGCTCGCAGGAGTCATCGGTATTACGCTATTGAGCCTGTTTTTCAAACAGAACGCCCTGTTTCTCATCGGTGCGGTGACCGCTGCCATCGGCGTCTGCGCGTGGCGCGGCGAAACACGGTGGCGACATGCCATCATCGCGGCGATCTTCTGCATCATGGTACCGGTGGCGGTCTGGCTCTCGATGAGCGACGCCGTGGCGCAACTCGTCGCGGGACAGGATGGCGCGGAACCGAACCGCGGCCTCGGCACGCTAACGCAATACGCGCTACTTCTACCCGAACAAATCGGATCATGGGTTCTGGTGGCTGCGGCGATCGGTTTTGTCGTGTCGTGGCGGCGTTCAGTCGTGTATGCCACATTCCTTGCCGTTTGGTTCGCCGGTTGCTATGCAATGGTCACGTTGGCCGAGTTCAAATCGGCACGCTTCTTTTTCGTCGGGCTGTTTCCCTTTGCGATTTGGGCCGCACTGGGCTGTGACCGTATCATGGGCCGGTTTTCGCATCGCCTGCGGTCGGCGGCAGTGGTCTTAGGCATGGTGGTGATATCAAAGATCGCGTTTGACCGCCCGATCGAATACTTCCCGGATTACGGGCCCACCGTGATTGCCCACCGCCATGACATCGAGGGACACGCGGTGCTCTTCAGCGGATTGCGCGACGGTGATTTCGTGTTTGCCGTCCGACAGCATATTCCTTGGCGAAGAACCGTCGTGATACGTGCCAGCAAGCTCCTCTACACCTGCTTGGCGCATCCGATCTTTGATTTTGAATCAAAAGTCGCTGACGTGAAAGACATTGATACCGTCATTCGCCCCCTCGGATTAACTCATCTTTTCATCGAACGGGAAAATCGGCTGAAGGTGCATGCGGATCAACTCCTACGTGATTATCTCGCGACCACTGAAACTTACCGCCGCATCGACAGCCTACGGCTCGCCGAAGAACGAGAACCAAACTACCGCAATGTCACGATGGATGTGTACGAATCCACGTCACCCATTCAGCGTACCGTCGAGTTCCTCGACATTCCCATACCCCGCGTCCACCGCACCATCCGCGTCAGTCTGGGTGACTGGTCGGACTGATTCAAACCGCACGCGGCATTCGTTTCCGATAGTGACGAATCTCGATAGCGAACCTGCTGTCCAGGCGAGACGCACTACTCAGCGTGTGACGTGAGCACCACCCGGCTGGTGCCATTGTCACGGCACTCACGCACGATCGCCGGAGGCTTGCGAACGGCCCACGGGTGATCCATGAGCGGCCGAATGAACATGGCCACCGTCCGGTATTGGGGCAAGGTTTGAAAGGTGACTGCGCCACCACTTCGTTCGACGAACGACACGAACTCCGGCGATTTTCCCATATTGAGTTTGTTCACGAGAATCTCGTCGACCCGCTCATCCGCCACGGCGAAATCCACCCATACGGACGACTTATCCAACAGACGCGACCTGTGACCGTCGTCAAGCACCACAACATTCTTCACTGACCGCACACCGTTAAGAATGTACAACTCATTGGCCGTACGATAATCAGCAAGAAAACGTGTCTGGGGGTTCGACCGGACATATTCCAGAAGTTCTTCGGAGATGCGTGCGTTTTGACCCCACGGTCCACTGCCCATCAGATTCGCCACGCAGATGGTAATCACCACGGACACAACCGTCGTCGGAACCCACCAATTACGCCGGGTCGCGATAAGCACCGCGAACAACGCCGACAACGCCAGCGTAAGCGGCTGTAGGAACCGACTGATTCGATCAAACGACACGTAGCGCCACGGCACCTCCGAGCCAAAACTCATCCACAGCCAAAACAGCACAATCGTCAAGACCAGAATTCGCTCGGGCGCGTCGAGGTGCTGGATGCGAAGCAGACCGACGAACATCACTATGGCCAACGACACCCCAAACGCCTTGCTAAAAAACACCGATTTGATCGGCCACATCAGGTATTCCACGTTCAACGAACCATCAGCCAGGTGCGGCATAATCGGTTTTACATAATGGGTTTCCGCAAAGCACGCGTGCAACCGCGCGAATGGCTCGCCGAAGGCAGCATAGAGCACGCCCATCTCGATCAACAACCCCACCGCGCAGGCCGCCGCCGTCATCAAGACCGTAGGCCCGTATTTCCTATGATCCACACACAGCACCGCCACCGATAGCGCGGCAATGTAATACACACCGGCAAAATGCGACACAAATCCCAACGCCAGCGCGACCGCAGCGAGCCGCTGTCCACGGCGACTAGTGGATTCCAGAATCATCCAGAGCGTACCGACCGACATGAATCCGACCATCACCGTGTGGGGTGAGACCGTTGTAGCCATCTCCACATCCAACGGCAGCACGGCCACCAACATACCGCCCCAATAGGCGTACCGAGAACACCCCCGACGAAAACACCAATAGAGCGTACAGGCAAGGGTAAGCAGGGAGGCAACCATCGACGGCAGTGCGGCGGCCACTTCACCACGCCCAAACAGGGACATGCTGATCGCGGTGAGTGCGTTACCCAGCGTGCGAGCCTCCCAGGTGTTGATCGGTGCCCGATCCCACAGCGCGGCGTACCGTATGTAGCGAAGGTCATCACTACCGGTAATACCTACGAAGAACACCACTCGCATCACCAGCCACACCGCCACACACAACACAATCACGGTTAAGACCGAACGCATGGATTCCTCTGTGGTGGCCAGGCGCCGCGACCGCCTGCGCGTACCGTTGCGATATCTTCTGGAGATCGTTTGCGTCGGCAAATCCTCACGTTCCATGGCCGCGTAGGTCGCCCGGCGCGCGCGCTCCATCACACTGGAACGCCGGCGTACACCGCGGCTGCCCCACCGGAGAGGTTGATTGGCACTGGAGTAGAACACCAGTGAGTTATCGGTCATCGCGATCCAC
Source organism: Planctomycetota bacterium (assembly GCA_024278775.1). The sequence continues at coordinate 5,887 of JAJRSP010000056.1, read as the reverse complement.
CGCTTTCGGAGAGGCATCTGAGGCTTTCCCGCGGCGCGCCACCCTCCGACCAGAGCACCCTGATAAGGCAAGCCTGCCTGCCTACTGCCCGATAACAACTTCGAATGCGCTCTACGGATCAACAACACACGACCCCGTCGACCCGATGGCGAATCGCGTCACCCACTGCTCTGGCGCTGGCCACGGTATGTGGCGTCGCCTCGATCGCTTGTTACCTCAGCTACCAAAGCGATCGAGCACAGTTGCGACAACGTACGGAGGAGATCGTCGGCGACATTCAAGAACCGACCCAGAAAGTATTACGGCTCAACACCTGGGTCAGCCGTCATCTGGCAACTTCCAGAAACGAGGCCTACTTCATGGTGGCCAAGCTAAGGGCCACACCGCTACAGGTGCTCCTGCGTGGTGGCGACTGTGCCGACAAGGCCCGCCTGCTCGCGGCGATGCTTAGAGAGATCGACATTCCGGCAAGCATGGCGCTCTGTTTCAACCCAAAAACCGGTCAGCCTTCACACACGGTCGTGGAGACACAACCGGAACCGGACTCCTACATGCTCGTCGACCCGGCATACGAGCTGTACTACCCCAAGCCCGATGGCCACGGCTATTACGGTCTGCTCGAACTACGAAAACACCCGGAACGTCTACAAGAACGTCTTACGTATGTGTGGGACACCGTCCCACGGTTCCGCCCGCTTCATTGGTATCAACCTCAAATCGCTAGCTTTTCCGGCCTGAGTACCATCAATTGGCACCGAAGTCGGATCACGACACTCGCACGAGACATCCTCTTCCTGGTCATCGGCCCGAACGTCTATCGTCTCCCGCGTCCGATTCTTCTTGAGGAGCCCAAACTGGCCGTTACCAGCGTGTTGGCGTTTGCGTCGCTCATCATGATGGTTGGACGCTTCGCGATTCGGCGTTCCACCTCACACGAACGGCCTCAACCGCGTGTAATCGAAAAAGCTGATTGCCGCTGGAAGCCGATACGACACGCGCGTCCGCAGACGGCGGCTCCGACTGGGGTCGAATAATCCTCGGACGCTCGACATCCGTGTGTTTCTCTATGAAGTGACGTCCGAGAATGGTCGACATACGACCGTGGTCCTCACCGTAGGAGGGTCTTGCGCGCAGGGGCAGGACGAACCACAACCGCGCTCATCATGAGCGGAGCGATTTATGTGGCCATTGAGAACCATCGCCTATTTCACCATGTTCTGGGCGGGGTGCGCGATGGCCATCGTCAACCCGATCTACGGCGTCGTCACCTATATGATGGTGTATCAAGCGAACCCGACGGTCACGTGGTGGGGTCTGCCGCTCGTCAAATTCGGTATGCGGTTCTCTCTCTTTGCGGCATCCGCAACCATGCTCGGGCTGATCTTCAGTCGGCGACGCGTGCCCGACGTTCACCCCGGTTTGTCGTCTTGGGAGTTGAGTGTCATCGGCCTGGTCTTGCTGGCCGCCTTGAATCTCATACTCGGTATTGGTATTTACCCGGCGACCACACAAACCATCGATAAGTTTTGGAAGATTATTCTGTTCGTGCTGATCCTCGCGCGAATGGCATCGACGCGACGAAATCTGCGTCTGGTCATTTGGGCGTTGGTCGCCGGAAGCATGTATATCGGGTACGACGCTTACACGGCCCCGCCTGATGCGTTTGTGCTGGGGCGCCTTGAGCGTATCGGCGGTCCGGATTTCTCAACAACCTCGGGTGCGGCAGCCCACCTTGTCGCCATGCTACCGATCATCGGCGGGGCCTACTTGATCGCACCCAACTGGCGGTACCGGGTCTTCGCCGCCGTCACCGGTGCCCTCACCTTCAATGCCGTCATTCTGTGCCGCACGCGCTCCGCCTTCCTGGGGCTGTTTGCCGGCGTGTTTGCGGCCATCCTCCTGGCACCTCGGGTCAAACGATTCCGGATTTACATGCTACTCGCGATGGGCGCGGTGGCCGCGTTTTCGCTCACAGACGAAAACTTCTGGAACCGAATGGCGACGCTCACCAGTCGCGAAGGCCTGCAGTCTGACGCCGCAGCCCGAAGCCGGCAGGAAATCTGGCAGGCGGCGTTTGAGATGCTTCGCGACTACCCGTTGGGCGTGGGTCCGGGAAACTTCACCCGGAAAATCGGAGATTACAACCCGATCCATCGCTGGCGGGCCACACACAATTCCGTCGTAGCCTGCTTCACCGAACTCGGTGTTCAGGGCGGCATACTCTTTCTCATCATCATGGCCGGATCAATACGGCAACTATTACGAGCACGGCGACTCGCGCCCCATTGCGAGTACCCCATGGAAACCAACATATTGGCCTACGCGCTGTTCGCGTCAATCGTGACCTATGTGGTGACGGCGCTGGGTACCCAGCGTTTGTACTGTGAATCGTTCTGGTGGGTTCTCACGCTACCGTTGTGTTTACATCGCGCAGCGGCTCGAGAGGTCCCCCAGCTATCTGAAGAACCGCTTCTCTCTTGGCCTCCAGCTGATCGGCCTCCGGCCGTGGCACTCGATGGTTATGGTAGCCCCCCTTATGCTTGGTGACGTTCGACCGGTCATTCTCCACCTGCTGAACACGCTCGGGGGTGGTGGAACGGAAAAGGGACTTCTTCGTTTACTCGGCGCGTTCGACCGGAATAGCTTCCGACACGTGGTAATCACCATGCGTGGTGCCGGGGTCTTGGCGTCCCACTTGCCGGATGATGTCGGCTGCCGCGCGCTGGAAGCCTCCCGCCCCACCCGGTGCCTTGGGCCTGCTCTCGCGAGAATTGTCAAACAGGAACGCGCCCGTATACTCCACGCACGCAACACCTGCTGCTGGGCGGATGCGACCCTCGCCGGGATCTTGGCTCCGCGTGTGCAGCTCGTTCTCGGGTTTCACGGGCTCGATCATGCGGGCCGATTCTCTCGCAAAGACCGGATCGTAACTATGGTGGCTCGGCGCTTTTCGGCCCGTTTCGCCACGGTATCCGAATCCGGACGAGAAAAAATCGTCAACGAACTGGGGGTACCCGCTGACCGGATTCACACACTGCCCAATGGCATCGCTCCCCGCTCGTCGAACGATCACGCTCAAACGAATCGGCGTCGCATCAGAGCGCAGCTCGGAATAGCACCTTCTGATTTTGTGATTGGGATCGTGGGGTCACTCACGCCGGTCAAGCGTCACGACCTCCTCCTCTCCGCCATCTCCAAACTTCACGCCGGGAGGCCTCATGTTCGGGTTCTGGTAATCGGCGACGGTCCGTGCCGTAACGCATTGGAGGACGAATGCCGGAGACGCCACCTCGACACGGCCGTCATTTTTTCGGGTTGGCGAGATGACGTCGGGGTCTGTCTCGATGCAATCGACGCGTATGCCTGCACCAGTGACTCCGAAGGGATGAGCACCGCCCTCCTTGAGGCACTCGCCCACGCGCTACCGATCGTGGCGACTGATGTGGGAGATCATGCGTCGGTGATTCGTCACGACGTCGACGGGTTGATCGTACCACGCGGCGACGCCTCGGCGATCGCAGCAGCCGTCACACGCCTGATGACTGAGAGCCACCTCTCGCACCGGCTGCGTGATGCTGCGCTACGTAGGTCCATGCGATACCGGTTGGACCAGGCAGCCCTCCGTTACGATCGGTTCTATCAGGCGATCCTCCGAGACCAACAAATGAAAGTTCCCGCCGGAGCCGTGTGTGACGCCGCCGCGCCGACGCCGGCCTGAGTTCACCGGCCTCCTCCATCCGTGGGGCCGATAATACCGACAGCGATCAAATAAGGTCCGCTGTCGGCCCAAAGAAGTTCCGAGAAACTTCGCCCCTCAAGCCGGTATGACCGTCGTCCGAAAAAGACGTGTGGCGTAGCCTTTGGCAACGCTCACCGTATACATCCGAAAGGCACCAAAACTTGAACCGATCAGTCGGACAACAAGCCTCGCCCCCCGCGCCCTCAAGCCAGGACGCCGCACCGCCCACTCGCGTGGAAGAGGATCGCCCACTCGCAGAGGTGCGTAAGAATCTGAACGAAATCTGGCGGATGGTCTCTCTCCACCGGTGGATGTTTTTCATTCCGTTTTGCATCGTCTCATCCGGGGCTTTCGTCGCCAGCTTGTATTATCCGCGCACCTACCGTGCGACCACGACCTTTGAGCGAAAAAACGACCCGATCATGATGAACGTGCCGATGAGCGCCGGTGCCGCGTCGTTCAAGCTGTTCCGCAACACGATTGTACGTGACCTGACATCTACCTCCTATATGTCCGAGGTGGTGGAGAAAATCGGACTGCTCGATCATGCTGAACGTGACGAGAACGGAAAGCTTACGCCGGCCAGCGAGCAGCTACGAACCAACCTCGCCCGATCGCTGGGCGGCACGCTCACCATCTCGACGAGTTCTCCCAGCGAACTCATCGATGTCATTCGGATCACCTACACCGGACCCGACCCGAAAATCGGGAAAAAGCTCGTAGAGCAAGCCAAGCATACCTACGTTCATCGCACGATGGAATGGATTCACGAATTCCTCGTGAAGCAACGGGACTACTTCCGGAACGAGGCGAAGCTCGCCACCGAGGAGCTGCGTGTCGCACAGCTCGATGAGATGAAGCTCAAACTCAATCACCCTCTCATTGCCTCCGGAGACGCCTCTCAGATCGCCTCCCGAATGACCCAGTTGGAGGCGGAGCGTCGGGGATTGGAACTGCGCCAGCGTGAGTATCAGGGCGAGCTCGATGCCCACCGGGAATCACTCGCCGCAATCGGAGACCACATGCCGATCACTCCCACCGGGGATTCCGGGTCGCGCAATTCGTACGGATCTGTCCCTGCCAGCGCGGCGAGTGTTCGACTACTTGGACAGATCGCCTCGGTCACTGCCAAGATCGAATCACTTCGGCAGGACCAGGGAATGACCGACCATCATCCCACAGTGGTGGCGCAACTGAAAGTACGAAGTGTTCTCGAACAGCGTCTCGCCAAGCAACGAGAATTGGACAAAAAGTTAGGTGAAGCCAACGCAGATCTTACGCTCGTGCCCCAACCCGCCGAGGTGGCGCTGACACCTGAAGCCCGCGAATGGCAACGTGGGCGCAACCAGCTGTTGGTCAAAATATCCGCCCAGCAGCAGAAACTCCGGGAAATCGAGATCGACCTTGAGACGAATCGAGAAGCCACCGAACGGCTTCTCGACGCCAAGACACAACTGTTTGATCGACGGGATGAGTTCGACAATATCCTGGCACGCGTCATTCGCTGTCGGCAGCGTCTCGCTCAGCATGAAGAAACGCTGGCGGGAATCGAGCCTGTCATCAAAACCATCGAACAAGGACGCCTCCTTCAGTTTTCGGAAGGGTCGCCACCCATCGGCGGTGCCACGCCCATCTCCCCGAAGTCGGCCTCGATCGTGGTCTTGGCGTTGCTCGCAGGTCTAGCGGCCGGCGTCATATTCGTCATCCTTGCGGAGTTGGTCGACGGTGTGTACCGGAGCTCGGCCCATGTCGCCAAAAGCCTGGGATTACCGGTCCTCGAATCCATTGACGAAATTGTCACAGGTCCGGACAAGCGACGGATCCTGGTTCAGCGTGCCGTCGTTTCTCCTTTGATCGTCGCATGTTGCCTTGGCATGACCGGTTTGGCGGGCTCGATGGCGTACCTGAGCCTTCGCCGTCCGTGGACCTACGAGCGTATTCGAAGCATTCCACAGGCTGCGCTTGAGTTGTTTATTGATTCTGACCAACCCGAAGCGACTCCGGGTTCCTAGGAGTCTGTCCGAGAAACGGGCTGAACCAACGGGATCAGGGTTGGGGCATTGGCCAGTCCGCTTCGCGTCCGCGCGGGGGTTTGAGAAACCGGAATCAGCAAGACCGCCAACGTCATGGGGCGCCCGCTGATCATGG
>JAJRSP010000055.1 GCA_024278775.1 Planctomycetota bacterium | reverse complement strand
ACTCGTCCGCCCGCCACTGCCGCCAAACTCCACCAGGGCCGAAAAGGCGATTCGAGGCACGGCTGACCAATCCGGTTGACCATCGCCGTCGATCGGTTGCAGAAATCCACCAAACCACGCGTGCGAATGATGGTCGCCGGAAGACGGCGGCGTGGTGGGCCACTTCGACGCCACCTGGACACCCTTCGGATCAAACGTTGCCGCAGGGTGCAGCCGAACAAACCGTTCGATCGCATCACGCTTGGAGCCGGCGGGTACGCGCTCCACCCGATTCTCTCCCGCGTCGTCTACAAACGGCACCGAGTACGACGTCGGCCAGGGGTACGCCGTGGCCGAGCCGGTCTTGCCGACCAGTGCATAACGGTCATTCACGAAATGGGCATGATGATAGGCGGTACCATCCGGATCGTTCACGACGCCGTACATGCCCAGGCGAATCGCATTCCAGTCATCGCGGCTGCCCGGTAGTGTCCAGGCCGGCTTTTCCTCATCCGAACCCACCAGGGTCACGTCACGATACACGCCGGAGGCATAGGTGGCCATCAGACTCGCCACCTGCAGCGGCGTCATCGAAAGCTCCCCCTGACCGATCGCGTACAACCGAGCCAGACCGGGTGTGGTTCGCATCCCCTTGTGTGTAGCCAGCCAACTGGACGTGGGATTGATCCCGTACGACTCCTCGCGAAACCCGATGCCCGAGGGTCTCCCCACGCCAATCATATCGAATGCGTTTGTCAGCGCAGCGACCCCAAGCCGCTCACCCAGACGATACATGAACACGTTGCAACTTCCGGTGAGGGCTTCGACGACATTAACAGGGCCATGCGCCTTACGCCTCGACGAGCCGTGAATTTGCCAGCAGCGCCACCGATCATGATGGTCCTCAAACAGATACCCCGTGCAGGTCTCACGCGAAGCAAGATCGATCACGCCCGAGGCCAGACCGGTCAGGCACACCCACGGCTTGATGGTGGAGCCGGGGGAATAACGGTTGGCAATCGCACGAAAACGAAGCGGCAGCCTCACCGTGTCATCGCGTAACGAGGAATACCTCTCGTCGAAGTGATTCGGGTCGTACGCCGGATAGGATACGAGCGCCAGCACCTCACGGGTGCGCACATCCAACACCACGACCGAGCCCCCGCCGGATTCGGGAATCTGATCCACTGCGGCACCGAGTTGGGCGTACAACCTCTGCTGCAATTCCGCATCGATCGAGAGCACCGCATCGCGGCCATTCTGCGCCTCGATCATCTCCGACGCAATCACATGACCGTCACGATCGAGCGTCATCTGCCCGCGCCGCCCGCGCAGCAGCGTCTCGGCGGCCCACTCCACACCCGTCGCGCCACGTCTGTCATCAGCCCGATACCGCGCGAACGGATCCTCCGCGTGGGGATCATGCGCGATATCATCCGCGGAAACGCGCGTGGTACGCCCGAGGACATGCGCCAGTGGGGTGGCGTTCGGCACGAAGCGCCGCACCGAAGCACGCTCGATCCGAATCCAAGGATACCGCGAAAAACTTTCTCTCGCAGCGATCTGCTGCTCGGCGTTCAGCGCCGGCATGAGCGTGTGGTATACCTTCTCCTCCGCCACGGGCGCATCAAAGCCACGCCGCCGCGCCACCGCCTCACGGATTCCGCGAACTCGATCGTAGATCGCCCGGCAATGATCTTGAGCAGACCGCTCCGTGTGATACCAGTGTTGTAGAACGAACACATCGAGATCGCGCCAGGTGTCTCGTAATTCGTTCTCTAAAGACGCCAACAAAGAGCTCCGCGAGACACCGCGTGGGGCCCGACCCGATCGCTGCCACAGCGTGATCAAGGCATCAGCGCTGAACGGATCTTGCGCGACGCTGACGGCAATCGCATCGAAGTCGATCGTCAAATCCCAACAGGGTTCATCCGCAACGAGTACCTCGCCAGTCCGGTCAAGAATACGACCGCGCACAAAGGGGAGCCGTTTGGGTTTGAGAAGAAGCGAGCGTTCCGCGGCCGCACGATAATAATCGGCGTGGACGACCTGCAGCTCCGTCAGGCGAACCACGATCACCAGCAACGTCAGCGAAAAGACGGCAAGCAACACCTTGAGTCGCGAATCAAACACGGGGGCCTCCGTGCTTGTGCAACCCCGCGAACGTATACCGTGGCGGCGTAAGACCGAACACACGCGACATGGGCAACAAGACCGCGTGGAGGGGTGGCGCAAGAAGCCCCGTATACACCGGTGTCAACAGCAACAGGACCACCGCGTCGGTCACAAACGATGACGACAGGGCAAACATGATGCGTTGATAGACCAACCACCCGAGCCCGACGAGTGAAGCCGCCACCGCCGTCACCATAAACTGACTGAAGGCGTTATACCGAAACAGAAAATCTCGAACCGACGCGACGATCACGGCACTCATCGCGTACGACAGAGCAAGCAGACCGAACCGCTCGATCGTCATGAGATCCGCCATCGCACCGATGGCCCACGACGCCACCAGCGCGTCACGCCACTTGGCATGCATCGCGAAAAACACCGTCACCACCAAAAGCAAATCGGGACGGGCACCGAGAAGTTCCACATGCGGTATCAGCGCCGATTGGAGCGTGAGCACGCCGACCGCTAACGTGAAAAAGGAAACCCACCGCATGGCGTCCTACCCCCCACCCTGGTAGCCCTCACGCAGAAACGGCAAAGGCCGCGCCCGGTGTTTCGCCAGGATGCGCAACATCGCACCCGCCGCGGACACCTGAAGGCGAGGATCAGCGGTGTCCTCCATCACACGCGCCAGCCACGGTAGCGCCTCCAGTCGACCGATCGCTCCGAGCGCGCCCGCCGCCATCTGCCGAACACGCAACACCTGACCAGCCGGAGGATCATCCGGGTCATTGATGGTCGCACGCTGCTGCCTGAGCGCCCGCGCCGCGATGTCAAACCCGTCTTCGTACCCACGATCCCCCAGCGCACGAGCGGCCGCCAACTTCGTTTCCAGGTGAATCGCCGTGGTCAATTTGTATCGAAACGTATCGACATGACGCGGATCGTTGGTCCCGGACAACGCCAGGATGGCAAACACCTCCTGAGAACCGATACCGGCATTAGTTAAAAACGCCAGCTCCTTGGCCGCATCCGGCTGTCCCAGTCGCGCCATGGCCTCCAACGCGTGATGTCGCACCCCTTCGTCATGATCCCGCATCGCCTTCGCCAGCACTTTGATGGCCCCGCGTTCTCCCAGTAATCCGAGTACCAGTGCCGCGTTTCGACGAACCGCCGGCTCCTGGTGCTCGAGAAGATAGTACGCTATCAGCCCCGTCTGTTGCGTAAACCCCAGCCGGTGACGCGCGTAGAGCGCCGCCACACGGACGCTCGCGTCCTCATCGGAGAGCAAGCGTTTTATTTGGCTGGAAGCCAGGTGGTCACGCAGCGTACCCACGGCCACACACGCCGCAAAACGAACCGCCGGGTGGTCGTCCAATAGTGCCTCGCGAATCCACGGAAGAGCGCGATCCGACCCCGCCTCCTGCAGCGCCTCGACGGACTCCACCCGAACAACCGGATTGTGCGGATAGCCCAGCGCGTGCTCCAGCAACGCCTCCGCCCGATGTCTCAATATGAGGTGGTTACCACCAGCGACCGCGACGGGTCTGGTGGACACACAACCGGCCCCCAGCGAAAAAAGCAAGGTCACTACGCACACACTCCGCATGAACCGATCGCAGTGACCCGTATGGCTAGCCTGCATCATGATGAACCGCTTCCGATGACAAACCCCGCGTACGCGCACGGATGACCCAATAGTCGATGAACAAAGCGAGACATAGTGCCGCACAGCCCCATGCAAACCAATCGCCGAAGCGAGAGTATAACGTAAACCGCGAGTCGATGCGGAGACGCCCCACCGTGTAGTTGCAGGCTCGGGGCCAAGGGTTCGTCGGATCCGCGTTCACGACATCGTGAACCCGACCGTCCGGATCGATCAACGCGCTGACTCCCGTATTGACGGACCGCGCCACGCCCACGCGATTCTCGATCGCTCGAAACACGGAAATCGCCAGGTGCTGCGGCTGCTGATGCCCCCGACCAAACCAACCGTCGTTGCTGATATTCAGCAACACGTCCACCTGCTTACCACGGCTGCCCGGCGGACCGGCCGTAAAACGCCGACTCACGTACGGCATCACATCCTCATAGCAAATCGGCGTACCAAAACGAACCACCTGACCAGGTTGTGACTTCGGCGTCATCTCAAAATGATGAAAGCTTGTACCGGGAAACAGGGAGTATTCAATCCGACCGCCATAACTGAACGGCATAAGCCGGTTCATCCAGAGATACAGAAAACGGAGCCGCCCAAATCGAAACGGTACAATCTCTCCGAAGTACACGAGGTGAACCTTGTCGTACCGTCCGACTTCACCGCCGCCAGGTCGGATGACGGTGGCCGAGTTGTACATGCGGACCGGTGCCAGCAGATCAAACGGCTTCTCCTCGCGAGAGGCGCTGCCGGTCACGATATACGCTCCGTCGCGCGTCGCCCGGCGTTGCATCGCCTCGAACGATTGGCGCGACGACATGTTCGCCTGCCTCGCCTCGGGATTAAGATACATCGGCCACGGTGTTTCCGGAATCAGATACAAATCCGGCTTTTCGCTCGCGGCCGCGTCGATCATGGCCATATACGTTTGGTAGCGTTCACCACCCGAGGCCTCCTCACCATGCACGCTCACCACAAAATCACCCTGAAGCAGCGCAACGCGAGGCCCATCCGTCATCGTATCCCGGCTGAGTTGATACCACCCATACCCCAGTGAACACGCCACGAGCAGCGCAGCCACCGCCGCACTCCGCCCAGCGCCACGCCACACCGACACCGTCGTCGAACCGCGCCGCCGGGCCACCGAAAACAGCACCGCATCGGCCGCCGCACCGTTCGCCGCCGCCACCACAAAGCTCACGCCGTACGCACCCACCAGGTCACTGATCTGAATAAACGGAAGCACCCCATGCATACTGTGCGACAGAAAAAACCACGGGAACCCAGAGATCACGACAGCCCGAAGCATCTCGCACCCCGTCCACACCACCGGCAGCGCCATCGCAAGCGGAAGGCGTCGACGACGCACCACGTGACGAAGCACACACGCCATGAACGGAAAATAAAGTGAGAGATAGATCGCCAACGCCGCATACCCATACCCCGTCGAAAAATAGAGCCAGCGCATGTTCAGGAAGAAAAACGCCAACCCCAGCACCCAACTATGCAAGTAGACGCGCGGGGCACTCGACGCAGCCCCGACCAGAATCAGCCACGGCACCAGGCACACGAACGCCACCGGCCACCATCCGATAGGGGCAAAGATCACACTCTGAAGCGCCAATGACGCAAACGCCAGAACTAGCAGGGTCCGGTGGGTCTCGATCGCAAAACCGGGATCGGTGGACAACAACGATCGCTTTTTGGCGTCACGTGTCTTGTGGGATGTTGGCTTATTATGAGGCAACGACGTCCGTCCCTGACGTTGGGCTGGCTACACTGCGGCGTCACAAACCGGATCGAGCAGCATGACCGATACCGGCGATCCGTCCGGCACTTCGGGAGCCTCGGGAACACGCACGATCATCGCGTTGGCCGCCGCAAGGCCCAACGAGTCACCCGAGCCGCCCCAGGATACTCGCTCCACGCACCACTGGCCACGCGCATCCACCCACGCTCTGGCCGGAAGGTACGTCTGACGATCACGCGCCGCCGCACATCCGCCCACCATCGCCGCCGCCACCAGTGCCGGCTTGGAGGCTCCACCGCCTTCCCAGGCGCGCAGCGCCGGACGAACCAGAAGCTCGAACCCCACAAACGCACTGACCGGATTGCCCGGAAGCGCAAAAACAAGCGTCCCCGAGGGTGTGCTGGCGAAGATCGTCGGACGACCCGGCTTGATCGCGATCTTGTGGATGTGAAACGTCGCGCCGACCGCCGCCAATACCTCCGGCACGAAATCTCGATCGCCCATCGAGACCCCTCCGCTCACACACAGCACATCCGCCTCCAGTCCCTCGCGGATCGACGCCTCCAGCCGATCTCGATCATCACGAACCACCGGGAGCACCGTCACCCCGGCATGGGCCGAGCGAGCCAACGCTTCGAGAAGAAACTGGTTGGAATTGCGAATCTGTGCGTCGACCGGTTTCTGATCCACATCGACCAGCTCATCCCCGGTGGTCAGAATCGACACACGGGGCCGGCGTCGCACCGACACGCGTGCCGCGCCCGCCGTCGCCGCGGCGGCGATCCCGGCCGGCGTCAGCCGAAGCCCCGCCTCCATCACAATGTCCCTCGCCGAGACATACGCACCGCGCCGTGTGATGAAATGTCCCACGGGCACGGACGTTTTGATCCACACCGCTCCCTCGCGCGGTTCCGTCTCCTCCACCCGCACCACCGCATCGGCCCCCGGCGGGATCGGTGCCCCGGTGTTGATGTGCATCGCCTCACCGGCACCAATCGCCCGTTCCACGATCGCGCCGGCCGGTGCCTCACCCACGAGTTGAAGCGTGAGCGGCGCATCCGCCACATCGGCCGCACGCACCGCGTAGCCATCCATCACCGAACGATCGAACGGCGGCATGTCCACATCACACGAGATGGGTGAGGCCAATGTGCGATAGAGCGCCTCCGACAACGGAAGCTCCACTACCGGACCCGGCGTCACATGTTCGAACAACACTCGATAAGCCTCGTCGATATCAATCATACACATCTCCGCTTTGACTTCGCGCGACGTTATCCGAACCGCCGCACTTGCTCAAGCACGGGGTGGTGTTAGGGTAATCTATTTGTGTGACGCAACGGATACCGAGGCCAAGGGAGCGCGAGATGCTGGCGTTGATGGGTGTATGGGTCGGTCTGTTGACGCTACTGCTGGCAATCGGCATGCTAGTCTACCGCCCGTGGATGACGGATATCACCGTTACGGCCGTGCTCTATTTCGGTGCTCCCGGGGCCATGTGCTTCGGTGCGCTTGTGCTGTGGTCGCTACGAAAAAGTAATGTCCATGAAATCGGTGCCTACCCGCCCGAAGATGGTCCCGAGGTGGCTGCGCAGCGGCTTCAGTCCAAAATCGCGATCGGACTTGCGCTGTGTGCGGCTGCGATTGTCTACTACCTCATCATCTATTCGACAAAACTGGACCCGCCCCAAGTTTGAGTCGCCAATAACGTAAGCCGATTGTACCGAACCCACGACTCCGTATAATCGGCCTGGTTGCCGAGTGACCGGGTGCCCCATTCTGCGCCTCAAAGCGAAGGGTGGGGGACGGACCGGGTGGTTTTGGCCGCGTTGGGTGGCCCATGGCCGTGTGCAAGAGGTTTCGAGAGCGATCAGCGATGCGTGTCACCATCAATGGCAAAGCGGATACCATCGACCCCGGTGCCACCGTGGCGGATCTTCTCGCGCGGCTCGATCTAGCACCGGTGCGGGTGGCCGTCGAGATCAACGAAGACCTCGTACCGCGCAAGACCTTCGACGAAGCCGTGCTTCACGAAGGCGACCTCGTTGAAATTGTCACATTTGTCGGAGGCGGTTAGATCAATGGCAGATAATAAATATCGGATCGGTGGTTTTGAGTTTGATTCGCGGCTGTTCGTCGGCACGGGCAAGTACGCCAACTTCGACGAGATGCAGGCGGCGCTTTTCGCATCCGGGTGCCAGGTGGTGACAGTGGCCATCCGTCGGGATGTGCTCTCCTCGGACGGCGGCGCGAAGCCGAACAACATCCTCGACTTCTTGGACCTGTCACGCTACACGATTTTACCCAACACGGCCGGCTGCTTCACCGCCAAGGACGCGGTCCGCTCGGCCCGACTCAGCCGCGAACTCCTCGAAGGCATCGAAAACCCCGGCGCGAAGTGGGTCAAGCTGGAAGTCCTCGCCGATAAGAAAACCCTGCTGCCCGACACGATCGGCACGCTCGAAGCTACCAAGCAGCTCGTGGACGACGGATTTTGTGTGCTGGCCTACTCCACCGACGACCCGATCATCGCGCGACAACTCAAAGACGCCGGCGCCGCCAGCGTCATGCCGCTCGGCTCTCCCATCGGCAGCGGCCAGGGCATTCTCAACGGAAACAACATCCACATCTGCCTCGAATACCTCAAAGAGGGCGACCCGGATTATCCCGTCATTGTAGACGCCGGTGTCGGCACGGCCTCTGACGTCGCCATCGCCATGGAACTCGGTGCGGACGGCGTGTTGCTCAACACCGGCATCGCCGGTGCCCAACATCCGGTGCTCATGGCCAAGGCGATGGCCCACGCGGTGGAAGCGGGTCGCTCGGCCTACCTGGCCGGTCGCATCCCCAAGAAACGCTACGCCACCGCATCATCCCCGGAGATAGGCGTCATCGCCGCAACCGCGACATAGCCCGAAGACTGCGAAACAATGTCCGGAAAAGGCATTTGGTGCGGCCTTAAGTGAGTTGGCATGAGCAAGCTCCCGATCGGTCGCGCCTTGCCCGGTGACGGATCGCATCCTACCATCCCCGCTCGGGTGCCGTCATGTGAATCAACAATACTGACAGACAAGGTGCAAGATGGACTTGGTACGAATCGAGAAGGCCGTACGCGACATATTGGCGGCCGTGGGCGAAGACCCCGATCGCGAGGGTCTGCGTAGAACCCCGGCGCGGGTCGCGCGAATGTACGAAGAGCTGTTCGCCGGGCTTGATCGGGATCCAGCCGCCCACCTGGAAACCACCTTCACAGAGCGCTACGACGAGTTGGTCGTGCTACGCGATATACCCTTCACCTCGATGTGTGAGCATCACCTCATGCCGTTCGAGGGGTTCGCGCACGTCGCCTACCTTCCGGATGGACAAGTAGTGGGCATCTCGAAGCTGGCCCGCGTCGTGGATGACTTCGCCCACCGTCCCCAGGTACAAGAGCGGTTGACGTCGCAGATCGCAGACCTGTTGACGGACAAGCTCCACGCGAAAGGGGTGGCCGTCGTTATGTCCGCCACCCACGCCTGTATGACATGCCGTGGCATCAAGAAGGCCGGCAGTATCATGGTGACCTCCGCCATCCGCGGCTTGTGCCGAAGCGATGCTCGGACCCGTAGCGAAGTCATGACGCTACTTCATCGTTCCTGCCCCTAACGCAGCAACTCGTCCAGTTGGTGCGCCATGCGCGGATCGATCGTCTCCAGCACGCGCAGCGCTTCCTCGGCCCGCACCCGATCGCCGATCATCTGGTACGCCCCGCCGAGATTATACCACGCACTGGCAAACTTCGGATCGAGCCTCACCGCGCGTGACAACGCCTCGATCGCCTGCTCGGTTTGGTTCGCCTGAATGAAAGCGGAGCCGAGACTGTTGAACATGTTGGCGTCGTCAGGTCGGTAGAAGGCGGCCCGTGACAATGCCTCGACCGCTTGTTCCGTTTGCCCCTGCCGCAGGGCGATCATGCCGAGTTCATGATGGGCGGGTGCGAAAGTCGGATCGAGTTGAACCACGCCGAGATAACCGCGCATGGCCACCGCCATCGCCCCGGCTCGTTGGGCCTCACGGGACTCGTTGAAATAGAACTGCACGAACGCTTTATCCGCGGTCGCTGTGCTATTCACACCCTGGCCAATACCCTCCAGCACCAGCGCGGCGCTGCAGAGCCAAAACAGCACGCGGACCAGCCGCACACGGCGCGAGCCGACCGTGACGAAGGCGCAGCGCTGACCGAAGCGCCACGCGAACCAGCTCAACGCAAGCACCGCCGGCAACACCAGCGACAAGACAAACCGATCACCGTAGGCCACCAACGCATACCAGGCATACGACATGCTGTAGCCGATCAGCACCACCGCACAGAACGAGACGACGATCCAATCGCGTGCCGCCATCAACCGCAGCAGGCGTCGCCGCTTCCACGCCACATACCCGCAGAAAACCGCCAGCATGACGAGGTATTTGAAATACGCCGCGTGAAACGTGAGCCGACAGAGCGTACCCACTCCGTAGGCGAAACGCCGGACGATCCGCCCCGGCGTGTGGGTGTGCCAATATCGTGCCGCGCTGGGGATTTGGTCGGGCGGTGCCTCCGGGTACTCGCGGGCCAAGTCGTGCGCGTCGGAAAACGCCTTCGCCTCAGCCCAACTGTCACACCAGATGAAAAACGTGGAGTTGACGTTGTACAAACACCGTCCAAACTTGGCGTGGTTATCGAGCAGGTAAGGCCCTGCGACGACCAAAAAACAGGCGACGGCGACCGCCGCCACCGTAGCCGGTCCTGACAAGAAATCAGGCGGATCGGTCGGCTCTGGCCGGGGCGTGTTGGCCGTGGTGCGAAGTTCCCACGCGCTACGCACCATCATCGCGAAGACGAACGCAAGCATCAGCGGCCACGCCGACGCCTTCGCCCAAAACGCCAACCCGCACAGCATGCCCGCCGCCGCCGCCCAACGCCAATTCGGCTTGACAATCACACGACACATCACCCGCCACGCCGCCAGCAGCAGCGCGTAGTACGCCAACTCCGCCTGCACGAACGACGCCTTCGGCATGAACACACACACGGTAGCCAGCAGCGTGAGAAAGATGGCCGGCAGCACGGGCAGCGACGCGAAAGCCACCACCACCACGCCAACGAGAAACACCAGCGATAAGCCGATAGCTATTTGCCCGGCCCGGCGGGTGAACGCCGTCCAATTTTCGCGATACGCAGTAGAAACGATTGCCGGGATCAGCGGCATACGGTTGCGATCGCCGAGATAGCTCGTGATGCCCTTTTGTGCCACCTCCTTGGCATTCAGGAGGTAGGGGTATTGGCCACCGGCCGTGGCCGATAGGTTGACGGCGTGCTGCTGTCGATAGCCGGCGGCCACATAGCCCACGGCCATCGCAGCCAGGAACACCGCGAGCAAACCATTGGAACGCCTGGTGCCCATGAGCGTCAAACCTCGTCAGACGCTGGGGCGAGTTCGACGCCGGTACCGGGCGGCTCACGCGTCGGGTCAATGTGGAGGTACCCCTTGAGCCAGCGCACGCCCACATAGAAAGGGATCGTGTCTAGCACCGCGATGACAACCTTGAAGAAATAGTTGCTTGCGATCAATCCAAACATGACGGCCAGTGTTTTCCTCCCGGTAGAAAAGTCCGTCCAAAATGTCACGACGATCACAGCCGTCGCATCCACCAGTTGGGAGATCATGGTCGAACCGTTGTTACGCAGCCACAGGTGCTTACCCCTGGTCACTCGCTTCCAAAAGTGAAACAGGTACACGTCGCAAAACTGGGCGGCCATGTAGGCGACCATCGACGCGAGGACGGCCCCGCGTGTGCAGCGGAAGATAACCTCGAACAACTCGATCTCACTCACCGAACCGCCGAAGGGTAACGTGATCGGCTTGGCGAGGTGTAACATCTGCCAACCGGGCTGGACGGTCGCATCGACGGACGGGAAGAGGTGTCCCAGCCACAAAAAGCCGATCACGATGACATTGAGAAGCAGTCCGACCCAGACGACAAAATTCGCTCGCCGCCGTCCATAGAACTCCGAGATGAAATCGGTGCAGAGAAACTTCAGCGGATAGGGCAACACGCCGACCGCCAATACCAGCGGGCCGAGGTGAATGAACCGGGTGATCCCCAGGATGTTGAGCATCGTCATGGAGCCGAGAAAGATGCCGGCCAGCACCACGAACACCCGTTCGCGCCGCTCGTGCAAGGCGGAGGTGACGTGAACGGAGTCGAGAGGCGTTGGGGTCATCGCGTGGCGAACCTACTTTCACGGCCTACCGGCGTCAAACTCACCGTTTGCGACTTTTGTCCTTGTCGGCGGTGCCCACCTTCAGCCCGGCGTCGGCGACCATCTGCTTGCCGGTCTCCCACGTCAACCAATGTTCGTACCACCACGCCAACTGTTTCCACTCGCCATACTTGGCATAGATCCGCTCGATTTTCTTTCGGCTCGGCTTGCGACCGTTCGTGTGGGTTCGCGCGACGTGCGCTATGGTTGCGGTGTCGATAGAGAGGTGGCCATGTCGCCCGAGAAACGAGACGAGATAGTTCGCGCTGGCCGGTCCAATACCACGAACCGATTTCAGCACGGCCAGCAGTTCCTCCGTGGAGACGTTCTCGTCGGCGGCCAGCGCGTCCCAGCCCTCCGGGTCGATGTCACCGTGAGTCACCCGCTCACAAAACAGGAGTATGGATTCGGCTCGATAGCCGACGCGGCAGACCTCCTCCAGGTACTTCCTACCAGCTTTCAAAATCTCACGCGGGGTGGGCCAGGCGTTGAGGTTGACGAAGTGAGGCACCACGGGTCCAAGCTGCCCCAGCCGATTGATCATTTTGACGGCCTGATTCCACGTCACGTTCGTACCACAGATCGCCTTGATGACGTTCTCCGTCATGGAGGCAGACCGGATGCACCGACCGGCCCCGATCTGGGGGATCACGTGGAGCACCGGATCACCCCGGCAGAGGTCATGAAAGGGAGCGGGGTTTCGATCCAACCCCAGAACGACACGAAGCCGCCCACACACCGCCTGGACAAAGTCGTCCGGGAGGTCCGCACCTTCGATAGTGACACGTAGTGACACTTTTCGCGCCGTTTGAGATTTCTTGACGACAGATACACGGTACGCGGAGTTCCCGGCGCGTTCGATGATCTGGAAGCATTGGCCGCCCTCGCTCCAGCTCATCGGGCAGCATTCGTGCCAGCCGTGACTCAGCACGGTCGCCTTGAGGGAAAACGGGCGGCGAACGCTCAACGTAGCGGTATGGCGTGGCATCAATGACCTCTGCTCGGGTATTGGGATCGTTTCATAACGGCCACCCCCCGGGCGTACCGTTGAATCACGAAAAGCACTATGGCCCCGGTGGAAATGGTGGTCAAATCTGCACGAAAACCAGACTGTAGGCGGCCGTCGGACCAAAAATCACAGGAGCCGGCCGCAAGGTTTCCAAAGTGTCTGGATTCGAGACTCAGAAAAATGTCACACGCGATGGGGCCTGTTTTTTTACTCGGCAGATCTCACATAACCATAAACTAATCAAGAACTTGCATTTCTGTGACTATTGAGGTACAATATATTGTGGTTTTACCTTGACGGACGCCGATATGTAGCGTAAATTCGCCAAGCGCCGGGGACAAGCGGTGTTTCGCTCTTCGAGAGCAAAAATAGCCCCCGCGTCTGTCGGATGGAGCAGGGAAAGATCGCGAGTTAGGCTGTCAGCCGTCTCAATTAGTGGGCGGCGGGGCCATGTGGCGCGAGGTGAGTCCAACTATCCAGCTCGCTCGGAGTTGGCGGAGGCGTAGCAAGTCAGATGTCGCAAGCTGTACTGACGGATCGGATGCGTGAGGGTATCGTCGACGGGGCCGAGGCCACAAGCCTTGGTTTTTCCGAAAACGCACTTCGTGTGCTCAGGGCACGGTACCTGAAGAAAAACGAACAGGGTGAGTGCATCGAAACACCGGAGGACTTGTTCCGTCGTGTGGCCGATGCCATCGCCGAACCGGAGACGCACTACCACGGCGACGAAGCGGTTCGCGCGGCGTGGGCGGAGAAGTTTTACCGGCTGATGGTGAGTCGCCGGTTCATGCCGAACAGCCCGACGTTGATGAACGCCGGTCGTGAGATGGGCATGCTCAGCGCATGTTTTGTGTTGCCGGTGGGCGACAGCATCAACGACATTTTCGACTCGATCAAACACACGGCGCTGATCCAAAAAGCGGGCGGCGGCACAGGATTCGCCTTTGATGAGTTACGCCCCACCGGCGACTACATTCGCAGTTCCGGCGGCACGACGAGCGGACCGATTTCGTTTTGGCGGGCCTTTAGCGAGGCGACCAACGCGATTCAGCAGGGTGCGTTTCGGCGCGGCGCGAACATGGGGATGATGTACATCCATCACCCGGACATCTTGAAGTTTTTGCACGCCAAAGAGGATCTGACGCAGTTCACGAACTACAACATCTCCGTCAAGATCACGGATGATTGGATGGAGGGGTTCCTCGCGGACGCGACGGGACCGCACGAGGTGTTCAACCCTCGTACGGGAAAACGCTACGTCATACCCAAGAGCTACGACATTTTCAATGATGATATCCGGGCGCTGGTGGAAGTGCCTACGGGTGGCACCGTGCCACCGGGTGACTATTACACACGTGAAGATGTTTGGAACATCATTACGAGAAACGCGCATCGCACGGGTGAGCCAGGAGTCGCGTTTATTGACCGGATTAACGAAACCAACCCGACTCCACATGTTGGCCGCATGGAGGCGACCAACCCGTGCGGTGAGCAGCCGTTGCTCCCGTATGAGGCATGCAACCTCGGCAGCGTCAACCTGAGTTCTTTCGTCGTCGATGGCGCAGACGGTGCCGCCACGGTGGATTGGGACGCGTTGCGCGAGACCATCCACGAATCGACACGTTTTCTGGACAACGTGATCGACGCCAACCGCTATCCCCTGCCGGAGATCGATCGGATCTGCAAGGCCAACCGCAAGATCGGCCTGGGAATCATGGGCTTTGCGGACGCGTTGTTCAAACTGGGCGTCCCCTACAACAGTGAATCCGGCATCGAGTGGGGCGAACGGTTCATGCAGTTCATCAACGATGAATCACACCGCTACGGCGAAAAACTGGCTGAAGAACGAGGCTGCTTCCCGAACTGGAAGGGCAGCATTTACGACACGAAGTACCACCGCCCGATGCGCAATGCCACCTGCACCACCGTGGCCCCGACGGGCACGATCAGCATCATCTCCGCCTGCTCAGGCGGTATCGAACCGATGTACAGTTTGGCCTTCTTCCGCAACGTGTTGCGCGGACAGAAGGAAGGTGAAACGCCGATGGTCGAGATCAATCCGATCTTCGACAGTGTCGCGCGTCACCGGGGATTTTTTGGCGAGGGACTGATGGAGCGGATTGCCACGGACGGCACCCTCGCTGAATTGACCGAAGTTCCGTCCGACGTGAAAGAAGTGTTTGTCTGCGCTCACGACATCGCCCCGACCTGGCACATGCGAATGCAAGCAGCGTTTCAGAAACATTGTGACTCTTCCATCTCCAAAACGATCAACTTCCCTGAGTCGGCGACGATCGAGAATGTCGCTGAAATCTATCGACTCGCGTACGAGCTTCGTTGCAAGGGCGTGACCGTGTACCGAAACGGCTGCCGCAACCACCAGCCGATGGCACTCAAAGACAGTGGCAAGAACCAGGAGGAATCAACCGCGACGAGCGAAGCCTCAAAAGAGCCGCGTCCTTTGAAGCCGGCCGTCTTGCCGGAGATCACCAGCGCCATCCGCGTTCGCCAGTTGACGCCGTTTGGCAACCTGCATGTCAACATCACGATCGACCCCAAATCTGAGCGCGAGGTCGAGGTCTTTGCGCAGTTGGGCAAGGGCGGCGATCTCGCCAACAGCGATATGGAGGCCATCTGCCGCATGGTGAGCCTGTGGCTTCGGGCCGGCGGCAGCCTCGAACATGTCATCCGCCAGCTATCGGGTATCGGCTCCAGCCTGCAAGTCCACACCAAAGAGGGCAAAATCATGAGCCTGGGCGATGGACTCGCCCGAGCGCTGAAACGATATGTCCAGGCCAAAGCCGAAGGCGGGCTTCGATCGCTGCTGCTTGGCGGAATCGACGTCCCTCCGCCGGTCGAAGCCAGAACCGGTAACAACGGAAACGGCGTATCCCACGGAAACGGAAATGGGCACGGAAACGGCAATGGTGGGGCCACCCACAACGCCGCAAAAAAAAGTGCCACAGCCATGCTCAAACGCTTGGAGTCACGGGGAATCCAATGGCAGCAAAGCCAGTACAAGGTAAAATGCCCAGAATGCCAATCCGGACTGCGTTTTAGTGAAGGCTGCGTAACTTGTGACGCCTGCGGCTTCTCAAAGTGCTAATTTCGCCATGAAGGCGTATTTTTCTGTGTTTTTATAAGACACGGGCCGTTTTGAGGCGTACAATATTCCGGTTGACAGACGAAAGTTCGGCGGTAGGTTGTGCCGATAGAACATGGAGCGGGAGGCTGGCCGCCGGTCGGCGTTTTCGATTTCGGGTCGATCCGGCTTGCCGAAAAAAGATATATTTACGGAGGGCGGGCTGAAGAGCCCACCGATATCTTGCAGTACTTGGCTTCTTTCCCCTCCGGAAAGCACCGTTTCGCCTTCGGGCGAGCGGTGCTTTCTTTTTGCCGTCCCCAGTGTCCCTCCCAACCAGTGTCCCTCCCAACCAGTGTCCCTCCCAACCTGACCGGCCGATCCAGGAGAATCGCTAGTGTGGCCGCAGGCAGCCCCGGCCCGGCATCATGCCCGTCTGTCCCACCAGCCGTGATACCGAGGAGGAGGGACGGCGTT
>JAJRSP010000054.1 GCA_024278775.1 Planctomycetota bacterium | reverse complement strand
GCGTCGTGTCCGAGTCGGAGTGTGAGGCCTTTTCCCAAACAGCACGGATGATCTTTAACCAGCGCATGCCGCGCACGCTGCTCGCGCTACAGATCGGCATGACGCTCGCGTTGTGCGGGGCGACGTTTCAGATCCTCTTTCGCAATCCTTTGGCCACCCCGTACACGTTGGGTGTGGCGAGCGGCGGCTCACTCGGAGCCATGATCGCGATCAAACTGGGTTGGATCATGTCACTCGGTGGCATTTCCTCGCTCGCGGTGTCGGCGTTCGGAGGCGCGGTGGTCGTGGTGGCCGTCGTGATGCTGATTGCGTCCGGCGTGCGCCGACTGACCTCCAACGAACTGCTGCTCGCCGGGGTAACGATGGGTCTGTTTTGTTCGGCGATGATGATGCTCGTCACGTCGGTGTCGAGCCAACGCCAGACCTTCGCGATGGTGCGTTGGATGATGGGGTCGCTCGACGCCGTGGAGATGGTGGCCGGCACCAGGCTGCTACCGCTGATGCTCCCCGCGTGGGTGGTTGTGGTGCTGCTGTCCCGCGCGCTGAACCAGTACCGGCTCGGCGATGAGTTGGCGATCACGCGCGGTGTCAGTATCCGGCGGCTACAGATTGTCTGTGTGGTCGTGTGTACGCTCGCGGTGGCGGCGGCCGTCGGTCAGTGCGGGCCGATCGGGTTCGTCGGGCTTGTCGTGCCGCATATCGCCAAGCTGTTGGTTGGTTCGGATGGCCGGGTGTTGCTGCCGGTGTCAGCGCTGCTGGGGGGTGCCTTCTTGATCCTCTGCGATTGGGGTTCCCAGATGACCATGCGGGTGGCGGGTTGGGCGACGGGGCAACAGCTTGGCAGCGCGACCCTGCCCATCGGCGTGGTGACGGCGATCGTGGGCGTGCCGTTGTTTTTGGTGCTGCTCCGCACGCGGCGTCGGTAACGCGGCCCGGCACCTGTGCTCACATCACTTTTGTAAGAATTTGTGGATCAAGCGACCCGCCTCGCAAATATGAGGTAGGTTTTTACGAAAGAGTGGTTAGGAACGTTGTCGGTCGCGGTAGGCGTGGCGTCGCGCTTGGGCCGATCGGCAATATCATTCTGAGGGAGTTCGGTGATGGTGCGACGGAACATATTGGGAACACTGCTGGTCGGAGTGGCTCTGTCGAGCGCCGGTTGTATCAGCATCAACGGACATTGGGGTCCCGGCGTGTGGACCGAGAAATCTACGGAACGGATGGCCGTGGATACAACCGGCCTGAAACGGATCGAGGTCAATACCCACAACGGGTTCATTCATTTTACCGGGACATCGGGTGAGGCCTACGTCGTAGTGACGAAGAAGACTCGCGGCCTAACGGCAGATGACGCAGCCCGTGCGATGGACGCCTTGGAGGTGTTCGTCGAGTCGGCCGGTGAGGGCACGCAGCGGATCGGCTATCGTTGGAAGGGGATTAAGTCGCCAACTTGGGTCGCGAGCGTGGCTTTCGACATCCACGCGCCGAGCGAGATCGACCTCAGCGGTGCCACGCATAACGGTCGCGTGAATATCACCGGTCTGGCGGGTGACCTGACATTCGCCACACACAACGGGGCGATCACGGCCGATACGTCCGGGGCAAAACTCACTGCAGCGACGCACAACGGCGGCATTCAGGCGACATTCTCCGGACGCGACTTGAACCTGGCGACGCATAACGGATCGATCACGGCCGACTTGGCTGGTTGTCAGGTCGTCCGCGGCCGGATCGAGACCCACAACGGCGGCGTGGAGATGACGGTGGACGACTCGACATCGCTTGAGCTTGACGTGCAAACCGAAAACGGTGGCATTCGTTGTTCGGTGCCGATGCAGGAGAAGGAGAAGTCCCGGCGGCGACTGGTTGGCAAAATAGGCGACGGCGGCGAGCTACTGGCCATCCGCACACACAACGGAAGCGTACACGTGGTTCAATAGCCTCCCGCGCTGGCATACCGACGCGCC
This sequence comes from Planctomycetota bacterium, assembly GCA_024278775.1. Next base: position 20,032 of record JAJRSP010000054.1, on the reverse strand, counting down.
GGGACGCCAGCGTAGACCCAGGTGCGCGTCTGCCCGTGCCTGACAAATAACAACGTGTCGTACCTCCCTCTCAAGAAGCTCGCGATGCGCCGGCGTCGCGGGCTTCTTGCGTATCGTCGATATCTCAATAGCGTGGGACGGTGCTGATCCGGCGCGTATAATTGCCGAGATGAGTGAATCTTCCGCATCGTCGACACGGTCCGAAGGACGTCCTTCCAACGTGATTGGGCTGCGCGACGATCGGCGTGCGTTTACCGCTTGCTTGTCGGTCATGATTGTTTATCTGGCTGTCGTGTCGGTGGGATTGCTGCTCCGGTGGGAGTTGGACCGATGGGGATTGATCCTGGCGCATTGGCAGTTTTCGGCGTTGCGGCTGGCGATCTTGTTTCATGTCGGGTTGGCCGTGGGCCTCGGGTTGCTTTTCTTCCGCGCCCGGCGGCGCACGCACGTGGCCCGGTGGTGGAGCCGCGTTGCGCTGGCGAGCGTCGGGCCACTGCTGCTCGTGTCCGCAGACAGGATCGCCTCGGTTGGCTACCGGCCTATCAAACCGAGGACCGAGATCATGATGCCTCACCCGACGCGGTACTGGATGTTCCGTCCGGGCTGGGTACATACCGACGGCCACACCACCTACAGGATCAACGAACAGGGTCTGCGTGGTCCGCTCATCCCCTACGAGAAGCAGGCAGACGAACACCGCCTCCTTTTTCTTGGAGATTCGATTGCGTTTGGACAGGGCGTCGATGACGAGGATGGTTTCGTACGCCTGATCGAGAGGATGGCCGCGAACGCCGGAGGATACCCCCATCTCTCCGTCGTGAACGCCTCCGTCACGGGGTATTCGCCCTGGCAGGAGTATGATCTCCTCAAGGAACAAGGGCTTCGATATGACCCCGACGTGATCGTTCAGGTGTTTTGCCTGAACGACATCGGGCAGAAGTTCAGGCTTGTCAAGTACGGCGGACGAACGAAACACCTGGCACCGCCGGAGCCGTCTGCGCTGGAGTGGTCGGGTTTGTTCCGGATGAGCCGGGCGCTGATCTTTCAATGGTTTGGTCCGACGCGCGCCGAACTCAAAGCACGAGAAACCGAGTACGCGCCCGAGGCGGTTATCGATCACTTCGACTCGCCGCGTATCCAAGAGGCGCTTCGAATCACTGGTAAGAACCTGGCTCGGATTATTTCGCTCGCCCGTGACTCCGGACGTCCCGTCGCCATCGTTTGCTTTCCGACGGGTCATCAGATCGACATGCCGGGGGATCAATGGTCGCGGCCACAGGATTGGCTGGCCGCCCTATGCCTCCGGGACGGGGTGCCTTTTCTTGACTTGACGCCGATCTACCGGCGGTACGCGCGGACCCATGGGCTGGTCGGGAACCATCTGTTCCCCGATGACATTCACCCCAACAAGTTGGCCCATCGGATTGCGGCCGATGCGACCTACGCTTTTCTCTCGGAGCGTGGCTGGCTCGAACCAACTCGCTAGGGCGTTCCCTGATGTCGGAGAAGACCGGATGGTATTCCTGTCGCAGACCGTCGGCGTCGGGGTTTCTTGCGTAATGGCGTGGGAGCTTTGCCTTGGGTACCAGGAGCGTCACTTATTTGGATTTTGTGCCGACGAATGGGGATTTGTGGCATGAAAACTGTAGTCGTTTCGGGCGAGATGGCGATGCGTCGAGGGACGCCCGGGGCGGTCTGCGCGGTGGTTGGCCCGGTTGTCTGTGACGCAGGGCTGTGGAATCTTTGCAGATGGGTGTTGCTTGTGTGTCGTGGTGGCCATGCTAGCCGATGTACGGTATGGTGCCGCCCCGACGGGATTGCGGCGGTGTGTGGCCCGGGCGGGGCTTGTCGCCGGATTTGAGACCGAGTTGAAACGGAAATATCGCTGGAACGCGTAGCATGAAAATCGGAGTCCCCAAAGAGACCTTTCCCGGTGAGTGTCGGGTCGCGTTGATTCCCGACTCGGCCACGGCATTGGCCAAAGCCGGTCATGAGATGATGGTGGAGTCGGGCGCGGGTGACGCGGCCGGCTACACCGACGAGGCCTACCAGAAACACGGTGCCACCATTGCGGCCGATCGGGCTTCTCTGTTTGGCTCAGCCGAGGCCGTGTTTCAGGTGCGGGGCTTCGGAGCCAATCAAGCTGCCGGTCGAGCCGACCTGGAACTCATGCGGCCCGGTCAGATCATCTTTGCGTCGATGGATCCGCTTGGTGAGCCGGGTGCGATTCAGGAATTGGCCGCGAAAGGGGTGACCGCTTTCGCGTTGGAAATGATCCCTCGGATCACGCGGGCGCAGAGCATGGATGTGCTCTCTTCCATGGCGACGGTCGCGGGCTATAAGGCCGTGCTGATGGCTGCCGATGCTTCTCCCCGTATGTTCCCGATGTTTATGACGGCTGCGGGTACGATCACGCCCGCCCACGTGCTGGTGGTCGGGGCCGGTGTTGCGGGATTGCAGGCGATCGCGACGGCCAAACGCCTCGGGGCGGTGGTGTCCGCGTATGACGTGCGACCGGCGGTTAAGGAGCAGATCGAGAGCCTCGGGGCCAAGTTTGTCGAGATGGACCTCGAAGCGGAAGGGGCCGAGGACAAGGGCGGCTACGCCAAGGAGATGGGCGAGGACTTCATCCGCAAGCAGCGGGAGTTCATGACCGGTGTGTGCGCGGAGAGTCACGTTATCATCACGACCGCAGCCATTCCCGGGCGGCAGTCTCCTGTGATTGTGACCGGGGATATGGTCAAGGGGATGATGCCGGGTTCAGTCATTGTGGACCTCGCGGCCGAGCGCGGTGGCAATTGCGAATTGACCAAGGCGGACGAGGCGGTCGTGGTGCATGGTGTCACGATCATGGGTCCGACAAACCTGGCCTCGACGGTGCCGTTCCATGCGTCGCAGATGTACGCTCGAAACCTGCTCACGTTGTTCAAGGAAATTACGGATAAGGAGGGTGCGTTGGCCCTCGATATGGAAAACCAGGTCCATCGTGATACGATGGTGACCCGCGACGGTGAGGTCGTGAACGCTCGGATTCGCGAGATACTGAAGATGCCTGCGCTCGAGCCGGCAAAGGTTGAGGTCGAAGCGAAGGCCGACACCAACGAAGCGACAAAGGAAGACTAGATGGAAACGGACATCGTCGGATTGTTGACGATCCTCATGCTTGCGATTTTCGTGGGGTTTGAGATTATCACGAAGGTGCCGCCGACGCTGCATACGCCGCTCATGTCGGGGTCGAATGCGATTTCCGGCATCTCGGTGGTGGGTGCGTTGGTGGCGGCTGGGGCCGGTGAGGGAGCGCTGCCGACGGGGCTCGGTTTTATCGCGGTGGCGTTGGCGATGATCAACGTCGTTGGCGGGTTCGTCGTATCTCATCGCATGTTGGCGATGTTTCGCAAGAAGTAGGAAGGGCACACTTCGTGGATCTGTCACCTGAATCTGTAAAGATCATTCAGAATGTGGCCTACTTGGTCGCCAGCGTCATGTTTATTCGCGGCCTGAAGGGGCTGACGCACCCGCGCACGGCCGTCCGCGGCAACCTGATGGGTTCGTTCGCGATGCTCATCGCCATTGTGGCTACCCTCTGGGGCGGCGGCGTGGTCAGTTGGACTTGGATTGCGTTGGGGTTGGTGATCGGTTCGGTGGTCGGTGTGGTGCTGGCGCTGAAAGTGCCCATGACCGGCATGCCGCAGATGGTGGCGATTTTCAACGGTTTCGGTGGTGCGGCCTCGTTCCTCGTGGCCGGTGCCGAGCTGATGATTGTGATGGCGGCGGCGCATGCCGCCGGCGCGGCCGACGTGTCTGGTGCTGCGGTTCACAGCGGTCTGTCCACACAAATGCTGGTCGCCACGGCGTTGTCGGGGTTGATCGGGGCGGTCACGCTTACCGGTAGCCTCATCGCGTATGCCAAGCTGGCCGAAATCAAGTTCACGCTCGGTGGCAAGAAGTATTGGATGAGTAGCTCCATCTGCCTGCCGGGTCGTCACGCGATTAACCTGTTCACGGCGCTGGCGTCGGTGGGTTTGTGTGTGGTCGTGGTGATGAACCCGACCACGGCCATTTGGTATTGGTTGTTGGTCATCGTTGCCTCGGTGTTGGGCGTGTTGATTACCCTGTCGATCGGCGGGGCGGATATGCCCGTGGTCATCGCGCTGCTCAATTCTTATTCCGGTTTGGCGGCCTGTGCGACCGGGTTTGTGATTAACAACAACGTGCTGATCGTCGCCGGGGCGCTTGTGGGTGCTTCCGGGTTGATCTTGACGGGGATCATGTGCAAGGCGATGAACCGTTCGTTGGCGAATGTCATGTTCGCTACGATGGGTGCGTCCAGTTCCGACGGCCCGTCGGCGGATGACGTGTACGAAGGGAAAATCAAATCGACTTCGGCTGATGAGATTGCCATGCTGCTCGACGGTGTTCAGCGCGTGGTGATCGTGCCGGGTTATGGTATGGCGGTTTCTCAGGCGCAGCACGCCGTGCGGGATCTGGCCAACGCACTCGAAACTCGTGGCACGACGGTGGAGTTTGCGATTCATCCGGTGGCCGGGCGTATGCCGGGGCACATGAACGTGTTACTGGCTGAAGCCGACGTATCTTACGACAAGCTGCTCGAGATGGACGTTATCAACCCGACGCTGGATACCGTCGATGTGGCGCTGGTGATTGGTGCGAACGATGTTGTGAATCCCGTCGCGCGGACTGACCCATCCTCTCCGATAGCCGGCATGCCCATTATTGACGTGGACAAATGCCGCACCGTCGTCGTTATCAAACGAAGCCTCAGCCCCGGTTTCGCAGGAATCCCGAACCCGCTTTTCGCCAATGACAAAACGCTGATGTTCTTCTCCGACGGCAAGAAGGCTTTTATGGAGCTACTCGCGGCCGTCAAGGAATTGTAGCGTACACGTCGCGTAGCCTTGTGGGCCAAGCTTCATGGGGCGTGCTATTGCATGCCGCAGGGTTCCGTCTATGACAACGGCGTTCGAACATCGTTGGCATGCAATAGCCATACCCTACATGATTCGTCGATATCACGTCTTCAGGAGCGTGGTGATATGGTCGACGAGTTGCTCGCGCGCGTCTTGTAGAGTCGCGTTGATTCTGGCACCGGCGGCCCGGCGATGTCCGCCGCCGCCGAAGTGGTTGGCCACGGCGGCCACGTCCACATCGAGAGAATCTTCATTGAGCGGAGCTCGGCTGCGGAACCCGATACGCACCACGCCACCATCTTGTTCCACCAGAAAGACCGATACCACCGTAGCGTCAATGCGCAGCGGCTCGTTGACCAGGTCTTCCGTGTCGGAGAGCGATGCGCCGGTTTCCGCGAGAACCGCAGCCGGTAACGTCATCACGGCGAGTGTGCCGCCGGCCAGGAGTTCCATCCGGCTTGCGACAGCCGCCCGCAGTCGAAACCGGCCGACCGATTCGTGTTGAAACAACTGGTCATACATCGCATGAGGGCGTACGCCGCGCTGCACGAGTTCCGCCGCCGCCGACAGCGTTCGCGCGTCCGTGTTAGAGTGACGAAACCAACCCGTGTCGGTGGCGATGCCGACGTAGAGTGCCTCGGCCACGGCATCGTCGATGGTCCAGCCGTCCTGGTGAAACCACTCCAGCAGAATCAAACTCGCGGCCGATGCGGTTTCGTCGATGAGATAACCGTCGGCAAGATCATCACGCGTGATGTGATGATCGACGACGAACTTGGGTAGCGCATGCTCACGCAGCCAGTTCGCCACGGGTTCAAGCTGGCCATAACTGCACGTGTCGAGCACGATCACACTGTCGAGACCCATCGCGCTCAGATCATCGAGTGAGACGTCCACGCCGAGCCGCTGCACCGGCCCCGCATCGGTAAAAAACCGGTAGCGGTCGGGGATTTCGTCGTACACCAGCGCGACGGAGCGGACACCCCGCTGTTGCAGAGCGGCATACATGGCGATCATGGCCCCGAGGGCGTCACCGTCCGGCTTGGCGTGCGTGAGGAGCAGTGGCCGCCGCCAGCGCTCGATGGTGGTGGTGGCGTCTGCAAAGGACAAGGACGGTGTGTCGCTCATGGTGTTTGGGCCTTCAAGCCGTCGATGGGACTGGCTTCCCGTCGCACGGCCGCGATGTCTTGCTGAAGTTGTTCGAGGAGCGCCTCGGTCGACTCAAACTTCTGTTGGTGTCGCAGTCGGTGATGAAACTCGAGCCGCATGGGTTTGTCGTACAGGTCGCCGTCGAAGTCCAGCAGATGGGCCTCGATCTGCAGCGCTCCGTCGGAAAACGTCGGCGTGCGTCCGATGCTGATGGCACAAGGTCGGTGTAGGTTTCCGACACGCGCAACGCCCGAATACACGCTTTCACCGGGGACGAGCTGGTCTTCCGGTTCGAGGTTGGCTGTGGGAACACCGATGCGGCGACCGCGTTGAGCGCCGTGGACCACCCGCCCCAACAGGGCATAGGGTCTACCGAGGCAGAGCGAGGCACGCCGCACCTTGCCCTGCTGGATCAGATCGCGGATGACCGTGCTTGATACGAGAAGCGTTTCTCGTTCGTCGATGTCCAGGGTGACCGGTTTGAGAATATGCACCTCGCAGCCGTGTCGTCCGGCCAGCTCGTGAAGCATCTCGGGTGTGCCGCGCCGTTTCCGTCCAAAGCCGAAGTTCGGTCCCTCGACGATGTGGGTCGGATGAAACCGTTTCCAGAGGATGTCGTCCACGAATTGCTCCGGCTCCAGTCCGAGCAACGCCGGTTCACTTTTGGCAATGACGATCAGATCAGCACCGGCCTCGGCAAGTGCGCGTCGTTTTTCATCGCCGATCATCAGCCGCGGTGGTGCGTGTTCGGGCGTGATGACCGAGACCGGATGCGGTTCGAAGGTCAGCACGATCACGGGACCGCCGGTGTTGGCCGCACACAGGCCCGCCTGGGCGAGCAACTGCTGGTGCCCGCGGTGGACTCCGTCAAAGTTTCCGATTGTCAATACGGACTGTGCCACCGGAGCCGGAAGCTTGTCCAATCCCTCGATCACTTTCACGTTGTTAGCCCGCCGTTGGTTGTGGTTGTCCCATTCTTCCGCGAGACCGACGCAGGATAGAGCGTGCCGGGCGTCAGGGCAAACGCGCTGCGTGGTGACGATTTGGTTGACATCCGGCGAAGTGGGTGGTCTGATGGCGTTCGTGAGTGATCAACCGGGTGAATCCAAGGCACTCGCCGTTAGCGCCGTGATTCTCGTGGACCACGATGCGTTCGATCGGTGGCACTGTGTCCTACGACACCTGGTGGTCGGTTTGGTCGATCAGGCGGTTTCACTGCGATGGCTTAGCGATGATCCTCGCGCGAGATCGCTCGCGCTCGGTCCCGTCGAGACCAACATTCATGGGTCCATGCGTTGGCCCCACCTGCGGCGTCAACGTAGCGAGCTTCTTAGCTATCTGGAGCCGCAGCCTCCCACCATCGTTCAAGCCATGTCGGGCGGATCGTACAAGCTCGCCGGAGAAACCGCCTCGGCGTTGGATGCCGATCTGGTTCTTACGATGTCGTCGTCGCGTGATGGTGAAGCGCTTCGTGCGGTTGATCCCGCGCGCGTAGAGCGGTTTGTGGTCTCCGGCGAACCGTTGTCTCTGGTGCTTACACAGCATCAAAAAATCGCGACGGAAAAAATCGTGTTGATCCGCCCCGGAGTTCAGACCGGACAGTACGTGGCCTCGTTCGATGACCCTGATCGTACGGTGACGTTGTTGTGTACGAGTCCGTTCGAGCGGCACGGTGGTGTGGAGCACCTGATCGAGGCGATCCACGCATTGGATGGTCGCGGCCATAAGATCATGGCGTTTCTGTTGGGACGTGGCCGGCAAGAGTCGATGCTGCGCCGGATGGTGCGCGATCGAGGTTTGCTTGGAAGGGTGACCTTCAGCCAGGCGATGGATGATCCGACCCCTGCCATGCACGGTGCTGATATCTATGTCGATACCTCCAGCGAGCCGGCGTTTCGGGAGCACAGCCTGCAGGCGATGGCCAACGGGCTTGTCGTGGTGGCAAACGCGAACCCATCGATCGACCATTTGCGTGATGGGGAAACCGCTCGTCTGTGCCCCCGGCCCACACCCCAGGCGCTCATCGACACCATCGAAAGCGTCTTGCGTGATCCAGCGGCTGCGCACCGGATGGCGCTGTCCGCGCAGCAATACGCCCGGGAACACCATGCGGTGAGCGCCATGGCCGAACAACTCGCCGCCGTTTATCGAACACTGGCCGTCGCTCGGGCGACCTTCTCGCTATCGGAGTGACGTGCGTGCCTATTCCCTCGGTGGAAACCGGCGGTGCCCATGCCGCGTTGGCGAAACGGCTGACGGCACAACTGCGCGGCGAGGTGCGTTTTGATCGGCTCACCCGAGCGCTCTATGCCACAGATGCGAGCATCTATGAGATCGTGCCTGGTGGGGTGGTGTTTCCGAAGGATGTGCGTGATGTGACGGAGACCATCCGGCTGTGCGCGCAGTCAGACGTGCCGATCGTGCCGCGCGGTGCGGGAACCGGGCTGACCGGTGGTGCCGTCGGATCGGGTGTGCCGTTGGACCTGTCGCGACACATGCGCCGGATTGGCCCCGTGGACGCGGACCGGCGCACGGTGGAGGTGGAGCCGGGCGTCGTGTTGGATGAACTCAACGCAGCGCTCGCGTCTCATTCGCTCATGTTCGCGCCGGACGTGGCCACCGGCAGTCGGGCGACCCTCGGCGGCATGATCGCCAACAACTCGTGCGGCGCGCGTTCGGTTCGTTACGGCCGCACCGTGGATCACGTACGCCGTCTGTCCGTGGCGACGGCCCAGGGAGATGTCGTCACGTTCGAGCGGGGCCAACCGGCCGCACCCGATACGAGAGCCGGATACATTGAAAGCGAACTGGCTCGCATTCGTGATGCCTACTATGGGGAGATTGTGAGGCGGTTTCCCAAGGTGCTGCGTAGCAATGGGGGCTACGGACTCGATCGCCTCGGTGCGCCGGGTACCCCGCCCGACGTCACAAAAATCCTGTGTGGCAGCGAGGGCACGCTGGGTGTCGTCGTCTCGGCGACGCTTTCCCTCACGCCGCTACCGGTACACACGACATTGGTTCTTTTGCTCTTTGATGATCTGCTCACAGCGCTGGCCGCCACCCCTGCGATTCTCGCGCACGACCCTTCGGCCGTGGAACTCGTCGACGATACGATTCTTTCCGCCGGTCGGGCTAACACGCGGCTCTCTCACCCGTGCAGTTTTCTCCAGGGTTCGCCTGCAGCCATCCTCGCGGTGGAGTTTCAGGGAGACGACGCGCGGGAAATCTCGGCGTCGGTCGAAGCGCTCTGTGCCGAAAAGGCGGTGGTGTCGAGTGCGAGCGGAGTCGTCAAGCTCGACGATGCCGTTCGCCAGACCGCGTTTTGGGATCTGCGAAAAAGCGGGCTGGGGCTGTTGATGTCGAAACCGGGCGACGATCAGTCATACGCTTTCGTTGAGGACTCGGCCGTCGATCCGGCGCGGCTGAGCGAGTACATCGGGCGGTTCCGCGACATCCTTGCCGGGGAAGGTGTCACCGCGGGGTTCTACGCGCACGCCAGCGTCGGCTGCATCCACGTGCGTCCTGTGCTGAATCTCAAGTCGGACGGAGACGTGTCGAAGATGGCCGCCATCGCGGATGCGGTGAGCGATCTGGCGTTGGCCTTCGGCGGGGCGATGACCGGGGAACATGGCGACGGCCTCGTGCGCTCGTGCTGGCTGGAAAAAATGTACGGTCCGCGGATCATGGCCGCGTTTGTCGAGGTGAAAGAGCTGTTCGATCCCGAGCACCGTCTCAACCCGAACAAAATCGTGGATCCCCTGCCCATGACGGACCATCTTCGTTACGGCGGTGCGTTTCGATCGGATGAAGTCAAGACGTCGCTGGATTTCGAGGTGTTTGGCGGTATGGCCGGGATGGCGCAGATGTGCAGCGGCGTCGGTCAATGTCGGCAAACGCTCACCGGTTCTATGTGTCCGTCGTATGTGGCCACGCTGGACGAAACGCACACGACGCGCGGACGAGCGAACGCGCTTCGCATCGCCTTGTCGAATCGCGAATGGCTGTTGGGGCTGGATGATCCGGCGTTGGAAGAGGTGATGGACCTCTGCGTGTCGTGCAAGGCGTGCAAGAGTGAATGCCCCACCGGCGTGGATATGGCACGGCTCAAGTCGGAATACTTCTCGTACAAAAACATGACGCGCGGCGTGTCGCGCCACGCACGCTTTGTGGCGGATGTTCCGGAACGGCTGGCCTCGCTGAGCCGGTTTCCTCGGCTGGCCAACGTCGTCATGGGATCCAGCGCGGTCAGGCGGTTCGCCGAGCGAAGATACGGTTTGGATCGCAGAATGCCGCCGCCGCGGCTCGCCGTACGTACGTTTCGAGCGTGGTTTCGCAAACACCGTCGCAGACGAACGCGAAACATCCAGACGGGTAGAGACCTCCGAGCCAACCGGGGCGCGGTGATCTACTTTGTGGACACCTGGATGAACTACATCACGCCGCAGGTGGGTGTCGCGACGGTGATGCTGCTGGAGGCGGCCGGTTTTGAGGTCCATTGTCCGGCGACCTATTGTTGCGGTCGCCCGGCCATCAGCCAGGGGCTTCTGGCGGAGGCCCGTCAGCTTGCCCATTGGAACGTAGCCCGGCTCTCAAACGCACTCGATGCGGAAGTGCCCGTCATCTCCACGGAGCCGAGCTGTCTCTCCGCGCTGATCGACGAATACCCGCAGCTCGTTCGCACGGCCGAGGCCCAGCGGCTGGCCAATCGGTCCTACCTGCTGGAATCGTTTCTCCGGCGTGTGCTCGATGACCACTCGGATGCCCTTCGTTTCGCCAAGACATCCCGGCCGATTCTGCTTCACGCCCACTGCCACCAAAAGGCACTCGTGGGTATCGAGGACTGCCTCTCCCTGCTTCGTGCCGCGTGTGGTGGTCCGGTGAGCGAGATGGATGCTGGTTGTTGTGGTATGGCCGGTGCCTTCGGTCACGAGGTAGAGCACTACGACGCGGCCCAAGCGATCGGCGAAGGTCGGCTGGTGCCGGCGATTCGTGTTCGCGGGGAGGCCGAGGTGGCCGTGACGGGGTTTAGCTGCCGACAACAGATCGAACACGCCACAAACGCCAGGCCGAGACACGTGGCCGAAATCTTAATAGACGCACTCAACCGAAAAGCTTGACTCCCCAACGTCGGCGGGTGCCCCTTCTTCGCCCCAAGGCGAAGGGTGGGGGACGGACTGATCCTGTTTGTGGGAAGTCGTCACGACGTGTCACCCACGCTTGTGGCCTCGCCGACATATTTCTATGATACACCACGTGGCCTCGATCGATACCACGGTTTCCCCTTCGGAGAGAACATTGATGCGTGCTTGTTGTTTGCGACGGACCACCCCCCTACTGCTCGTCACCTGCCTTGTCTCCGGCTGTGTATCGCCTGGTATGAGTTTGGAGTCCATGAAGGAGATGATGCCCGAACGCTCTCCGGAGCTGGACAAGCTCAACATGCTTGCCGGAGATTGGATCACCGAGGGGCAGGTTCAGTTCATCGGGATGGACGAACCGATCAAGACGACCGGAACCTCCCACGCGAGTTGGGCGTGCGATGGCCGGTTCCTGATGGACCATAGTGACTATGACATGGGTCCGCTCGGACCGATGAAGGGCGTGAGCGTGTGGGGTTGGGATGCCCAGCGAAAGCGGTTCGTGTTCTGGTGGTTTGACGGGTTCGGAGAAAGCGCCCAGGGTACCGCCCGCTACGATGGAAGTGCCAGAACCTGGCACATATCCACGCATGGACAAAGTTCTCGATGCCGTGTCAAGAACCAGGGTACGATCAGGCTCGTTGACGACGACACGCTGGAGTGGACCTGGACACAGCGGAGTGTGTGGGGATTCCCGAAGTACGCCGACATGAAGGGCATCAGCCGTCGTCAGTAACGGGGCGGTCGCCCGTCTCGAAGGTTCGCCGGCGACGTGTGCCTTTCGATTGTCCCCGGACTACGAGCCGAACCCGCGATATCAACCCGCTACGGACCGATTCTCTTGATTTGCGGTGCGGCGGTTCCTACGATCTGCCGATGAAGTCAGCACCGCGTGGCCGCCGTGTGGCGACGCCGCGCTTCGCGTGGGGCTTGCACGCAGAGGATGGATGTTGCATTCACGAAGGATGATTGTGGGCTTTCTGGCCGGCGTTCTGGTGGTGGGAGCCTCTGTGGCGACGGCACAGATCAGACGTGGCGGTGCCGCGCGAACCCGTACGGGGCAGGTGTCCCAGGTGGATATGTACGGCAACGCCCGGTCGATTCGTCCGAATCGGCGTGATGATGTGTTTCTGCAATCGGCCCAAAAACGCGTGATTAACATGTACCTGAAGCAAAGTCTGCGGCTCGGGCAGCGCGGGAGCATGCTGCCATTTGCGCTGCCGGGAGATACGCTCCGCAAGGGGCAACGCTCACGAGACCCGCAGCCCATGCTTCCCTTTGCCGCGTCGAGAACTGACCAGCGCAGTGCTTTTCAGCGTTTGCAGGCGTTCCGAAACTATGGTGGGTTTTCCGAACGGGCGAAGGGGAAGCAGCTCAGTGAAGTGCAGCGTGCCTTTGCCCGTCGCTATGATTTGATCCTGGCCACATCCAACGCCGCTCCGGTACATCGTGCCAACGTCCGTCACGCTTCGGTGGCCGGTATGCTCACGACGATTGACACCACTCCCTTTGACAAACGCGGCTCCGATCTGACCGAGCCGGCGAAAAATCGTCTGGCGGACGCGCTCGCCTATGATGTGGAGCAATCGCACCGGAGGCTCCTGCAAGAGGCATGGGACTGGTTTCGTGACGGCGAGTACCGGCGGTCGATGCGGGCGTTTGAATCGGCCGGCATGCTCCAACCGAGTGATTATATCGCGAAGGTGGGGTCGTTTTTTGCACGGATGGAACTCGGCTCGATGCGGGCGGCCCACACCGTGCTGTTGCAGCTCAATCGGCGTGATCCGAATCCGTTTCTTCACGACGTTAACGTGGCCGAGGTTCTCGGTGATCGCGAGCGTATTGCGTTGTTGCGTCTGCGTGCCCAGGTGGCCTCGGACGCTCCGGCGCGAAACCCGGATGTAGCCGCCATGCACGCCTTTGTGGCCTGGTATTTGGGGGATCGTCCCGCTGCGCTGGTGGTGGCCGATGCCATCGCCAAGGAATCGCCCGGATCACCGTGGGATGAGTGGCCGGGAAAGATGAGGGCCGCAATCGACGCGGGCACCGCCCCCACGCCCTGACCCCGTCATCCCGGATGATCGACGCCCGGGGGCTATCGTCGCGCGTCGCAACGTCCGATACTACCTTCGGGGCCCGTAGCGCCGGTGGTCGGTGGTACTGGTTTGGCGTGGTGGTTGCGCCGTGGATCACTATTGGAACATACGCGTGACGCTGGCGGACGGGCCGATCGTCGCGCAGACGTAAGTAGCCCATGGCGCAAGAATCCGAGTCGATCACCAGCCAGTCATCACCCGGCGCGGACGATGTGTTCGAACAGTACCGGGCCGGTTTCGTGATCGGGGCGCATGTGGTGTTGTTTGCCGCTGCGCTCGCGGCGGCGTTTTTGCTGGCCTACAACTTTCGGTTCGTGATCATATCGGATACCGGGGAGACCTGGGTCGGTCGCCTCTACCTCCCGCTCCTGGCGCTCGCGGTGCCGATCAAGCTGGCCGTGTTTGGATGGTCCAAGCAGTACCACGGTTCCTGGCGGTATGTGGGCCTGCGTGATCTCTTCGCCGTGGTCAGTGCTTCGTTGATTGCGAGTTTCTTCTTTCTGTCCGCTTATTTTCTTCTTGAAAATGCGTGGAGCATGTGGTTCGGTCATTCATTGATCGACGATTGGCCCCGACAATACCTGCGTCAATCCTCGGTGTTTACGGTCGATTGGGCCGCCACCATCGTGTTTGTATCGGCGGCACGCGTGTTTGTTCGTTTTTACTATGAGGACATCAAACCTCAACTCGGGTCCACGGGAACGCGCGTGCTGATTTGTGGTGCCGGTGACACGGGGGAGGCCGTGCTGCGCGAGCTGCTTCGTATGCGGAAGAGACGATACGAATGCGTGGGGTTTGTGGATGACGAAGTGGCGCGACTGCACGGTCGCATCCACAACGTCGAAGTCCTCGGTCGCACCGAAGACATTCGAACCATCTGTGAAGAGGCGCAGGTGGAGGAGGTGTTGATTGCCCTCCCCCACGCGACGCCGCGCACCATTCGAACGCTCGTGGGCCGGTGTGACGGGGCGGGGGTGCGCTTCCGGACGATCCCCGCCGTCAGCGATGTGATCGAGGGGCGCGTCCAGGTCAGTCAGATTCGTGATGTCAACATCGCCGACCTGTTGGGACGCGATGCCGTAGAGCTGGACGTGGAGAAGATCGCGGCCGAACTACGCGGTAAGTGCGTGTTGGTCACGGGTGCGGGCGGGAGCATCGGTTCCGAAATGTGCCGCCAGATCGCGTCGTTTCACCCAAGAAGGCTGATTCTTATCGAGAGAGCCGAAAACAACCTGTTCGAGATTGATCGTGAGTTGCGCGCGGGTGATCCCGTTTTTGACGTGGTGCCGCGCGTGGCCGACATCTCCGACCGTCAGCGGGTCCGGACGATTTTGCAAACGGAACGACCTTCCGTGGTGTTTCACGCGGCCGCCCACAAGCACGTGCCGATGATGGAGTCGAACATCGGTGAGGCGATCAAGAACAACATCATCGGCACGATGACCGTTGCCGACGAAGCGGTTCGTGCGGGTGTGGCCAAGATGGTGATGATTTCTACCGACAAAGCCGTCAATCCCACGAGCGTGATGGGGTGCACCAAACGAGTGGCCGAGATGTATGTGCAGGGCTTGAGCGATCACGCAGACACGCAGTTCGTGACCGTACGTTTTGGGAATGTGCTCGGTAGCAGCGGCAGCGTGGTGCCGATCTTTCAGAGGCAGATTGTGGCCGGCGGTCCCGTCACGGTGACGCATCCCGATATGACTCGTTATTTTATGACCATCCCCGAAGCGGCGCAACTGGTGCTTCAGGCGGGGACGATGGGCCGCGGTGGCGAGATTTACGTGTTGCACATGGGGGATCCCGTGAAAATCGTTGACTTGGCGCGAGACATGATCGCGCTGAGTGGATTGCGGCCCGGCGTTGATATCGAAATCGTGTTCACTGGAACACGTCCCGGCGAAAAGCTGTTTGAGGAGCTTTCGAACGAGGGCGAAGGTGTGGGCGATACGGCTCACCCCAAAATCGGGATCTGGACGCGCAAGTCGTTGGACCTCGATGGGGTGAAGCTTGGGATTGATCGACTCCTGCAACTTGCCGATGGTGACGATGCCACCACCCAACGGGCGACGCTGCAAGAGCTGGTCCCGGACTATGTGCCCAATGTGATCGAGTCGCAGACCCGATCGCCCTCGCGAACGGACTCGATATCCCAACCGTCTACGACGTAACCCGGCGCATCGGCCTCCGATCGTGTGAAGGGACGTTTGGGCCGTGTTCGCCATGGAGCGGTTAGGGTCAAACTTGCCGGCATGAGCCGTCGCGGTTTCTCAACCCGTTTACCATTCTCGTGTGAAGTTGTTCCATCCGCACCAAGAGCGCGCTCGTGGCGTCGAAATCGCGCCGTATGATTGCCTGCTCCAGTTCCGACGCGACCTCTGACACGCTGAAGTACCCGTTAATGCCTCCGGCTCCTTTGAGACGATGAGCCGTCTCGCGAAGCACGCCGGCGTCTTTTTTGCGGGCGGCCCGGTGCAGCCGTTCGAGGTCCTTTCCGAAATGGCCCACGAATTCTGCGGCCGCCTGCGCCAAGCGCGGTGATGCTGACGCGAGGTCGGAGTAGAGCGGTTCTTGAGAGGCGTCCTGTGGTTCCGGGATATGGTCCATTGTTGCGTCTTCCTCGGAGTCGATGTCATCATGTTGGGAAACCGCAGGGTCGACGAGTGGCCGGATGGCTTCGACAAGGTCTTCGATATGGAATGGCTTGGCGAGAACGCCGACGAAACCGGCCTCCAAACACTGTCGAACCGTGGCCGTAGTGACGTCGGCTGTCACGGCCAGTGCCGGCAGCATGATGTGCCGTTGTCGAAGCGCGTGGAGCGTGGCCAGACCGTCTGGGTCGGGCATGTGGATGTCGATCAGTGCGATATCGAACGTGTTCGTCGTGCAACACTCGATGAGAGCCTGTCCCGAGGAAACCGACGACACGTCGGCACCGAGCTCTTCGAGGGATACCGTGAGGATGCGCCGCACGTCCTGATGGTCGTCGGCCAGTGCTACCCGTATCCCCTTCAGGATACGTCCCGGCGGAGTGGGGCTTGGGTCGGCCGTGATGATGGTCGTGGGGTCGGGAGGGGGTGTGTCGGCATCGTCGGTGGCGGTATCAATGGTTACCGGAATCACGAGAGAAAAGGAACTACCCAGGCCGAGTTCGCTCGTGACTCCCAGGCGTCCGCCGAGCGCCACGGCCAATGACCTTGCGATTGTAAGCCCCAGACCCGTGCCGCCGTACTGTCGTCCCATCGTGGCGTCGTTTTGCTCAAACGCCTCGAAAATGGCGGCGAGCCGATCCGGAGGAATGCCCGGTCCCGTATCGGTCACGGTGATGTGCAACAAGGGTGATGATGACCCGGTACCGTGACGCAAGGATGCGTGAAGTCGGATCGTCCCGTGATCGGTGAATTTTCCAGCGTTATCGAGCAGGTTAATAAGGATTTGCCGAAGTTTCGTGGGGTCGGTGTGGAGTCGGCGGGGGACATCCGCCTCCACATCGAGCAGGACCGTGACATCTTTGCCGCGTACGCGTCGGATGCAGACGTCCCGTGTGTCGTTGAGCAACTGATGCAGGTCCACCCGCTCGGACCGGATCAATTCCCGGCCTTCGGTCAGTGTTGCAAGATCGAGTATGTCGTTCACGACGCGAAGGAGGTGCTCTCCGTTTCGCATCACCGAGCGAAGGTGCTCGGCCTTGGTGGTCGTGTCGTCGGAGTCCCGAGCGATGAGCTCAGCCGAAGCGATGAGCACCGTGAGCGGCGTGCGCAATTCATGGCTCATGCGCGAGACGAACTCTCTTTTGGCGCGTTCGGACATCTGCAGCGCGCGACGCAGTGTTCGACGCCGGCGAAGAGCCCACACCATCAGAATCCCCAACAACACGGCAACCCCCGCGCAGATCACGCGAAAACGCGTACCTTGCCAAAACGGAGGCAGAAGCGAAAACGTGGTACTGAGGACCTGGGTCTCGATGCCACGGTGATTAATCGCTTTGGCCAGAAGAAGATAATCACCCCAAGAAAGATCCGATCCACGCCATGTGGCCGAAGTGGTCGGGGCTGACCAGTCAGCGTCTCGCCCGAGTAGCTTGTACTGATAGTGAAGGCTCACACACGATCGCCAGCCATTGGCTTTGAAGTGAACCGCCACGTCGTTCGCCGGGTACTCCGCCCGCAGGGCGGGCTCTCCCGGTTGCCACTGTTGCGAACCGGTGACAATCCCTTCGACGACGAAGTGGGGCTTCGTGACACAGGGGCGTAGGTTTTTCTTATCGATTCGTGCGAGTCCCTGCGTCGTGCCGGCGTAGAGATAGCCGTCCGTGCCGACAACCACACTTCGTATATCGCGCGTCGGGAGTCCATCCTCGAAGTCAAACCACTCGATAGTCCGGCCGTCAATTCGCGCAATGCCGTGGTCTGTAGCGGCCCAGAGACGTCCTTCGCCATCTTTGGCAAAATCGCGTACAAGAAACGGCTCGTGCCGACGGTCGATCAGCGGGGTCACGCCGTGGTCGGTCACCTCATACATGCCGCGCCGCATGCCGACCAACACACGTCCGTCATCCCCGGCGACCATCGCACTGATTGGTTCGCCCTTCCACAACTGATTGTGTTTCGTGTCGCTGATGCGATACAATTCATCGTAATTCGTGAAGACCAAGAAAGAGCGATCGGTTCCGTCGGCAATCAAGATGCAGGAACGGTTATCGTTATCGGAAATAGTGATCCGCTGCAAAGTGCCGTCGATCAGGCGCATCGGACCCGGGCTGCCACAAAAGATCAAATGGCCATCGCCGTCTTTGATGATGCCGGTCGTATAGCGGGACGATACGAACCGTTGATCTGAAGCGCGGAAACAATCGAGGTACCGGGCGATCCAAATCTCTCCCGTATCGTCGGAAAAAATCGTCTTGACATAATCCCCGGGACCGAGTCGTTCCACAACGCCCGCTACGGGATCAAGCCGTACGGCCCCGGCGACGGTGCCGACAATGAGCGTGTCGTCGACACCGTTCCGAACGCTTGTGATGACGGGGTGGGCAAGCCCATCCTGATACAAGTATGTGGTGACGTAAGGAGACCGAAGCCGAAAAACACCGTGACCGAAGGTGCCGATCCAAATCTGGTCTTCGGAATCGGCGTACAGGTAGTGTATATCCGGGTTCGGCAGGCCGGCGTTGCGATCAATGCTGTGGAACCGTTCCTGGATGAGTCGAAACACACCGCTCTCCGTAGCCACCCAGATTTCACCGTTGGAATACTCCATGATGTCGTTGGCTCTCGTGTCGGTCAGTCCATCTTCGGATGAAAAGACTTTGATGGTCGATTCGCTGATTCGGGTGAGCTGACCCGGCCACCGTTGACCGATCCATATCGAGCCGTCTTCGGCAAGTTCCAATGCGACCACCTTGCCTTTTCCTATAGCCGAAGTGAAGACGGGGGTGACCGTGTCGTCCGGGGATATACGAAAGACGGTGCCATCGGAGCCCGCCCACACGCCCTGGCCGCCGTCCGAAATCAGATCATAAATGGGGTGGGCTTCCGTGCCCGCGATCTGGGTAACCTGCGTATGAGATCCCGTCTGCGTGAGTCGGAAGACGCCGGTTGCAGTGCCCAGCCAGATAGCTCCATCGGGAGCGATCAAGATTTTGAATATGTGGATACCCTCCAGCATCCGAAAGCGGCTATCGAGCTTCTGGGTTGTCGTATCCACCGCGCGTAGCCCATCCGTACACGCCAGGAGCATACGCTGATCAGAAAGAAGCGCAAGGTGAAAGATACGCGTGCCCTCGGGTAGCTCGGTCTGGGCCGGTTCGAATCGGTCGTTCGTCCATCGCCAGATTCCATCATCCGTGCCAAGCCAGATGACACCATGCGCGTCTTCCTCCGCGGCTCGAACGATGACGCCCTGCAAACGCGGAAAGCTGCTGATAGGGTAGACGCTGGCCGGCGCTGACGACCCCGCCGCGCAAACGAACACCCCCCATAACGTGGCGGCTTTTTGTACAGACCCCGGCAATGGATACCCTTTCCTCGGACATAACTAAGTGGAGCTGACAGTGCATTATAGCGGACGTTTCTATGCGACTCAAATGGAATGGGAGCCTGCGTTACCGGGGAAGTGGCCGAGTGGGCGGCGCGTGTGGCTACCTACAGAAAAAGCCGCCCACCCCGGACGGCTTTTCCTATTGGAGGAAGAGGACGTTTTAATTCCGAGCGTCGTCCGATTATCGGAGGTCTCGGATGGCTTTTTCGCTGACGATCCGTACGGCCGTGGATTGGGCCCGATAGGGGACATCCTGTGCCTGATCGTTGGTGAAGAATGAAAGCTGTGGACGAACCGCAAAGCGGAAGGTCCCCGATGCGTCCTGGCTCGCGATAAAGACGAACGAGCCGGCATAATGCGTATCCAATGCGTCTACACTGACGCCGAAGGTCGTAGCACCGAGCCGCCCATGGTTCTGATCCGCCGCGTCGATCGCTTGGATCCCGGCAAACACGTAGTCCGATCGTTCCCGGTCGATGGAGGCCTCCACACGTTCAAGCGTACCGTTCGCGCCGCCGTGTGTTTCCACGGCTACTTGGAACGTGCGCAACCGCTCCACACCGGTGATGAACACATCAACGACCACGGCTTCGCCTGGAACGACCGTTTTGGTTCGGGGCGTGAGCGTCACCACGGTTGTGCTCGTGTCCGTGACCGGCTGAACCTGCCGGATGTGACGGAG
>JAJRSP010000053.1 GCA_024278775.1 Planctomycetota bacterium | reverse complement strand
GTGGCACCGACTGAACCTACAGCGCCACCGCAGCCACCCGATGCTACTGTGGCGGCACCTACCGAGGTACCAGAGCCTTCCGCGTCCCCTACCCCGACAACTTCTGATGAGGGGGCCGGCTAGCGGAATGGGGGTGGCCATTCTTTTTGGCGGCGGGTGCCCCATTCTTCGGGTACTCCCGAAGGGTGGGGGACGGACTTCGTATGCAAGACTCCGTTCGCTGCCCGAATCGTTACCGTCTCCGTTTCGTTCCCCACCCTTTGCCTTGGGGCAAAGAATGGGGCACCCGCTTGTATGCGGCTTGTTCTGCGGTGACACGAAGAATGGGGCACACCTAGCGGAATGGGCGATGCGCCGGGGTTTACCGGATGCCATGGTGCCGGGTGTGACGGGGGGGGTTGAAGTTCCTGTCCCTTGCCTCTAGGCTGGGGTGCGTTCTTGGGAACAGTAGCGAACGGACGCGGCAGTCGTGCCCCCGCGTTGACGCGAAGGGCGTGGCTGTGGGTCTCTCGGCATTGTCTGTTAGCTCCCGCTGGCCTCATGGTGGGCCGACCTACTTGTTCGTAGTTTTTCAGTTGAACCGAAAGAGGGTATTTACATGGCAGGGACATCGTTGATTTCTCCACTTGGCGGCCAACTCGTCGATCGTACGGGTGCCACAGCTCATGGCACCGCGCCGTCCGTAGCGGTCAAACTTTCCACATGGGAACAATGTGATCTGGAAATGATCGCCGTTGGAGCCATGAGCCCGCTGGAAGGGTTTATGAATGAGGCCGATTACCATAGCGTCTGCGACAACCTGTCTCTGGCCGACGGTACAGTCTGGCCGTTGCCGATCACCTGTACGGTCGATCAGACGATGGCCGGCAAGGTGACCGTGGGCGAAGTCGTTCAGTTGAATGACGATCAGGATCGGCTGCTGGGGTACCTCACTGTCGGCGGTAAGTTCACACCGGATAAGAAAAAGCAGGCCGCCAAGGCGTTCGGCACGGAAGACCTGGCCCATCCGGGCGTGAAGATGATGATGGAGTCCGGGGATGTGTGCCTGGCGGGAAAGATCGACGTGGTGACGCCGCGTCATGATCCGCTCTTTGTCGAGCACCGTCTGACACCGGCCCAAACCCGCGCCGAGTTTGAAAAACGCGGTTGGAAGACGGTGTCGGCGTTCCAGACGCGAAACCCGATCCACCGGGCTCACGAATACCTGACCAAGTGCGCTCAAGAGATCACGGATGGCCTGCTGATTCATCCGCTGATGGGGGCCACCAAGGACGGCGATATTCCGGGCGAGGTCCGCATGAAGTGCTATGAGGTGCTGATCGAGAACTATTACCACCCGGACCATACGATGCTCTCGGTGCTGCCGGCCGCCATGCGCTATGCCGGCCCGCGCGAGGCGATTATGCACGCGATTCTTCGTCAGAACTACGGATGTAGCCACATCATCATCGGGCGGGATCACGCCGGGGTGGGGACCTACTACGGCACCTATGACGCACAGCAGATCTTCGATACACTCCCCAGTGGTGCCCTGGAGATTAGCACGCTTCGGTTTGAGCATGCGGCCTGGTCGAAAAAGGCCGGCGGTATGGTCAGCGGCAAGACGTTTCCTAAGATTGAGGGTGATCAGATTTTCCTTTCCGGCACGAAGGTTCGAGAGATGCTCCAGCGCGGCGAGCGTCCGCCGGTGGAGTTCACCCGCCCAGAGGTCGCGGAGATCCTGATCGAGTCGATGAAGGGGTAATACCGGGTGCGCCGTCGTACGTGGCATGGTGCTGGCGTAGGCTTCGTTCGCGGAGAGAGGCCCCAGCGGAGTCCGTGGTCCCTGCGACGCGGGTATGGAGACGGGCGTACCCATGACGATCATCCAGGAGAAAGTCTTCGTGCCCGACGGACGAGAAGTTCCGGTTGAAGTGATCGACGCGATTCGCGCGATGCAGCGGCCCATCGTGATAAGCCATGTCGTGCCTGATGCGGACGCGCTGGGTTCGATGATCGGTCTAGCGCTGGCGATCACATCGCCCAACTGCGTGCCCATGATCTCTCTTCCCGAGGGATCGCTTTCGCAGCGGTTACGATTTCTGGTGGAAGGCGGCCCCACGCCACCGATCGCCGGTGAAAAAGATTTTGCTGCGGCGGATGGGTTCGTGATTGTCGACACGGCCAAGAAAACGCGGTGCAATGTGGGGGCTGTGCTCAAGGGGAAGGATTGGTCTGCGGGGCGTCCGGTGGTCAACATTGACCACCACGAAACGAACACACTTTTGGGGGACGTGAATTGGGTGGTTGCGGATGCGTGCAGCACTTGCGAGTTGATCTATTTTCTACTGGCCGCTCAGCAGTACCCGATTGATGTGCGAATCGCCTCGCTTCTCGTGGCAGGAATCCTCACGGACACGATCGGCTTTTCTCTGCCCACCACCGGAGCCACGGCATTCCAAGCGGCGGCCGCGCTCACCGCAGCCGGTGCGGACATCGGTCATTTGGGAGAGCGGCTCTGCCGAAGTCAGTCGCCGAGCGAATTCAACTTGCTTCGCGTGATTTACGCCAACACACGCACGGCGGTCAACGGTCATCTGGCCTATAGCTCGGCCAGCTACGATGAGATACGAACTGCCGGCTGCTCGGCCGCAGACATTGATGAGCAGATCAACGTGCCGCGCTCGCTCGACGGCGTTCGGTTGGCGATCTTGTTCACCGAGGGTAACGAAGGCAAGACCCGGATGAACTTTCGCGGAGCCGGTGCGGTCACGGTGGTCGAGTTGGCGGGCCAGTTCGGTGGCGGTGGTCACAGCCAGGCGGCCGGTGCGGTCTTGGAGGGTGACGTCGAGGAGGCGATGCGGCGGGTACTGCCCGTGGCCGAGGCCCACCTGAAGAAGTTCCCGCTCGACGAGCCACCGGCCTCAGAATCCCCGTAGGGAGGGGAGGCTCCATCGCGCGATCCGCTGATTGGGAAGCGTGCCTCCCGCGCGTGGCTGAAGGTCTTAAGTGATGAAGGGTGAAGTATCGTGAGTGATATTGAGAAAGTAGCCGTGATCGGGCTGGACTGCTGCGAGCCGTCGCTGGTTTTTGAACAGTGGGTGGATCACTTGCCGAACATCAAGCGGTTGATGGACCGGGGCACATTCGGCGAACTTACTAGCAGCATTCCACCGATTACCGTGCCGGCCTGGAGCTGCATGACGTCCAGCAAGGATCCCGGTACGTTGGGCATTTACGGCTTCCGGAATCGCGGTGATCGTTCGTACGACAAGCTGATGATCGCGACGTCGTTGGCCGTCAAGGAACCTCGCCTGTGGGATATACTCGGGGCGGCCGGTAAGGATTCGATCGTGGTGGGTGTGCCTGGCACGTTTCCAATCACCAAGCAGGTTAAGGGCTGTCTGATCACGAGCTTCCTCACGCCGAATACACGTGACCCCAACATCACGTGGACCTCGCCACCGGGGCTTCATGTGGAGATCAACAAGCTGGTCGGGGAGTATATGGTTGATACGCCCGGCTTCCGCACGGACAAGAAGGCGGAGTTGCTCGGGCAGATTTACGAGATGACCAAGCGTCGTTTCAAGACCGTGCGGTATCTTCTCAATCAAAAACCGTGGGACATGTTCTTCATGGTGGAGATGGGCACTGACCGCATCCATCACGGTTTCTGGAGTTGTATGGACGAAACGCATCACTCGCATGTGCCGGGCAACGAGTTCAAAGATTCGATCTTTGAGTATTACAAGTACATCGACAACGAGATTGGCCAGACGCTGGAGTGCATGGACCTCGACAAGACGGCCGTCTGGATTGTCTCCGATCACGGCGCGAAAAGCATGGTCGGCGGATTCCTGTTCAATCAATGGCTCATCAACGAGGGGTTCTTGAGCTTCAAAGAGCCCGTACAGCCCAAGCAGAAGTTTAGCGTAACGGATGTGGACTGGTCCAAGACGACGGCCTGGGGCGAGGGGGGGTACTATGGCCGACTCTTTATCAACGTCGAGGGTCGTGAGCCGAACGGGCAGGTCTCGCAGGCCGAGTACGAATCTTTTCGTGATGCACTCGCCGCGAAGATCGAAGCGGCTGTGGATCACAACGGCGTACTCATGGGTAACAAGTGCTACAGGCCTGAGAAAATCTATAAGACGGTGAACCGGATCGCACCGGACCTGATTGTGATCTTCGGCGAGCTTCGTTGGCGGTCGGTGGGGCTGATTGGATCGGACAGTGTGTATACGTTTGAGAATGACACCGGTCCGGATGATGCCAACCACGCGCAGCAGGGCATGTATGTTTGCTCGCATCCGTCGCTACCGGCCCGTGGCCGGGTTGACGGTCCGACGTTGTATGACGTCGCCCCGAGCATACTCACGCAGCTCGGCATGGAGGTGCCGACGGACATGCGCGGAACCCCGCGAGTGCCTTGACACTACCGAACTGAGGGTAGGGCGGTCCACGTGGTAGGGGGGCATGACCAATTTGGCGGCCTGGAATCAAGCGTGGGGGACTTCACGTGTTCTCATGCATCATCCGTCCCCCACCCTTCGCCTGGGGGCGAAGAATGGGGCGCCCGGCTCAAGTGTCTCGCATACGGTGGTAGGCTCGCACCGCGGGGTGCTGGTCACGGCTTCTCGCCCGCGTACAATATCGCGCCGTGACGCGTCCGGTTTCGGCCCGAAGGCTGGTTGGCGGTACGCGATGGACGGTGGCTCCATGCGAGCCGGTGGTTTGTTGGCCGGAGATATTTTTGTTTGTACACGTGACGCAGCGCTGGTAGCTCAGCTGGACAGAGCACCGGATTTCTAATCCGGCGGTCGTGGGTTCGAGTCCCGCCCGGCGCGTTACAGTATTCTGTAGTACGGTTTCGCACTGTCTCGCATTTTCCCTTATTTCGTAGGGTTTTATTGGGTGACACTTCATGGCACTTTTCTTTTCCATGTCGCGGGGTTTCGCGTCTGTTTGCACCGTTTCGCGCTCGTTGTGTCGGGGTTTGGGGCGATAGCGCTTCGTGGTGTTTCGGGTGTGTATCCATCGTCCCCGTAGCTCTCATCACTTCGGGGCCACCACCCATCATATCGGGTAGCTTCGCGATCGTGCCCACTTCTTGGCCGAGGAATAGGTTCCCAGGAGGTAGGTGGCTCTTGGTTTTCTTTTTACGCCGGGATCAGACCGATTTCGTGATGCCACCGTCGACCCGAAGGTTTTGCCCGGTGATGTAG
>JAJRSP010000052.1 GCA_024278775.1 Planctomycetota bacterium | reverse complement strand
GCGTACAGGCATGAAGTGGGATCACGCCAACGCCGCCGGCATGATGAACCTCGTCGCCCTCCAGGAAAGCGGCCAGTGGGATCAGTATTGGACCACCCGGAAACGACAAGCGGCGTAGTGCCAAAATATCTAGCCAGACCCCATCCTCAGGTTTGACGCAGATGCAGGATCGGCCTAGCATCGGGGTTTTGACACTGGCGGCGGCTTGCATCCCGCGACGGACTCCGAATTCATGGCCAAGACCTTCGCGGTCATCTCAGATATCCACTCGAATCTCGAGGCATTGGAAAGTGTTCTGGCGGACATCGACCGGCGGAGCATTACGGACATTTATTGCCTCGGCGATGTGGTCGGTTACGGTGCCAGCCCCAAGGAGTGCCTCGATCTGGTCAGCGAGCGCTGTGCCGCCATTCTATGCGGTAACCACGATCAAGCCGTCTTTTACGAACCGTGCAGCTTCAACATCAGCGCGGAGCGGGCGGCCTATTGGACGCGGCGTGTCTTCGAGGAGGAGAGCAACGCCGCTTTGCGTAACAAGCGGTGGCAGGTGCTTGGGCGGCTTCCGTACAAGTTCGAGGCCCACGGGCTGCTCATGGTTCACGCATCCCCTCGCCGGCCGGTGAACGAATATTTGTTCGCCGAAGATTGCTACACGAACCCGTCCAAGATTCTGGCGAATTTCGAGCGTCTGGAATCGCAACACATGACCTGCCTCGTCGGACATACGCATGTACCGGGTGTCTTTCTTGACGATCCCTACTTCGAGCCGCCGGCTGAGCTGCCCGAAGCCAATCTCTACACGATTACCGAGGAAGAAAAAGCGATCATCAACATCGGCAGCGTAGGCCAACCGCGCGACCGCGATACACGGGCCAGCTACGTCGTCGTCACGCAGCATTCCGACGGAAGCAACGGGCAGGAGTACCGGGCGGATGTCGAGTTTATTCGCTTGGAATACGACATTGAGAAGGCGGTGAAGAAAGTCTTCGCCGTGCCCGATCTTGACGATTTTCTGGGAACGCGACTTCTCGATGGACGGTAACACGACACGGTCGCGACCCGCGCGCCGCGAGATCATCCAACGCTTTCCGCATCCCGATCGACACACACAAACAGGACCGACGTTTCATGGAAGGTAAAGACTTAGCACGCGCGTTCCTCTGGGCCGCCGTTGCATATATTGGCTGGAGCCTCATCGCAGCGCGAATCTGGCCGACCCCGCCCGCCCCAACCGGCGACGTGGCTGAACAGACGACGCCCGACAGGCAGCCGCCGAGTACAACCAACACGTCCACGGATACGGCAGCGGCTTCGCGTCTACCAACCGTCTCGGCCACTGGTGTTTTCGCCGAGGCTGGACCAGCCCGGACGCTCACGCTCGGCAGCATCGAAGGGTTCACGGACAGCCCTTACCGCATGGAGCTGGAGCTGACCACGCGCGGAGCGGGCGTCCTCAATCTCGATCTCAGCGATTTCTCCGAGTTCGTCGATCCGCCCGAGCCGCGTTATCCCCTTCTGAGGGCGATCGATGTACCCGAGGGCGAATCCAGCCCCGGATCGTTCGCGACTGAGCAAATCTACCTGCAATCCATCGATTCGACCGTGAGACTCGACAATGTCGACTGGGATATCGAGTCCGAATCCGCGGGCGAAGTCGTTTTTAAGACGACCATCATGCGCGAAGACCAGCCCCTCCTCGCCATTCGAAAAACCTTTGTGTTGCCCGAGCAGCGTTCAGACTCCAACCGTCACGATTTCGACATTGTCTACGAATTGGAAAACCTGACCGACGAACGCATCAGCGCAGTCATCACACACCGAGGCCCGATCGGATTCAAGCAGGAGGACTTGCGCTTCAACGATCGCATCCTGTTCGTCGGGCAACAACGCGGCGATGGCGTCTCCGCCACACAGTTCACCATGCAGGCCGACCTGGAAACGGAAATGTTCAATTGCGACAACACGGTTGAACCCCTCTTGTGGACGGCGGTGTCGAACAAGTATTTCGTCGTCTTTGAAACCCCACGCCCCGCGGCTGGCAATACGCACGCCAAGTGGGTGCGCTCCGTGATCGCCGAACCCATCGCCAAAGACGCAGCCGACCATCCGATCAGCACCGTACGCACCATCACCGATTCGATCGCCGTCGAACCGCATTCCACCACCCGCCGCATTGTTGCTGTCTACGCAGGCCCGAAAAACCGCGAAGCATTTCAGAATACCGAGGAGTACGTGACGCTGGGTTACGACGAGCAAGTCATAGCCAGCTTCAACATGGGTGCCTGCGCTTTCATGGTGCCGAAGGCCTTCATTCTCTTCATGATCTGGATGCTTGGTATGCTCGAAAGCATCTTCCGCAACTATGGTGTCGCGATCATCGTCCTCGTGCTCATGGTGCGCACGACCCTGCACCCCATTACGAAAAAGGGGCAGATCAACATGCTGCGCATGCAGCAGAGCATGGCCACCGTCGCCCCCAAGATCGAGGACATCAAGAAGCGTTTCCCAAACGACAAGCAGAAGCAAAGCCAGGAGACCATGAAGGTCTACCAGGAGTCCGGCATCAACCCGGCTACGGGCATGCTGTCATCCTGCCTGCCCATGTTGCTGCAAATGCCGATCTGGGTCTCCCTGTTCACGGCGCTCAACTTCAACATCGACATGCGACACGAATCGTTCTTCTGGTGGATTCAGGATCTGACCGCTCCGGACGCGATGATCAAGTTTGACAGTCCCATAACCATTCCGCTGCTGTCCAACATGACCGGCCCAATCGCCAGCTTCAACCTTCTGCCGATCCTGGTCTCCATATTCATGTTCCTTCAGCAGAAGCTCATGCCCAAGCCGACCCCTCCGCCCGGAAAGTCCGGCGCCCAGGCAGACCAGGCCGCCCAGATGCAGAAGATGATGCCCTACATGACGCTCATGTTCGGCCTGTTCTTCTACAACATGCCCAGCGGGTTGAACCTGTATATTTTTGCGAGCAGCTTCTTCGGCATGATGGAGCAAAAGCTGATTCGCAAGCACATCGAGGCCCTCAAAGCCGCTGGTCCGGATAAAGTCGCGATGGAAGTCAAGAAAAAGAAAGCGACGTCCAAGGGGCCGGGACTGTTTGAGCGTCTTCAAAAAGCGGCCGCAGAGGCTGAGAAGATCAAGAAGTCCAGAAAGCCCAGTAAATAGGGGACCGTTTCACAGGGCGATCACCGCCCCCAACGGTTTCAGCGATTATCCGGCGAGCCGCGCGCACAAATTTGCCCACATTATCGAACTACGACTGTTACGCAACTCTCTCAAAGACCAAGACCATCTTGCCACACCATTTGTGCCGATTGTATCGATCAATCCGATAATAGAGTGACTCACGCAGTTCGACATGATCCGGTCGGTTTGGTTGACCCTGCGCGTGCTGATCGATACCCTGGCCGAAACTTGTATCTATATAGTGTTTTGAGCGAAAAAATTCAGTTTGCGGCAACGGACGTTGACTGTGCAAGGTTCGGCCACAAACATCGCTACAGACATACGGAAAGTTCGCGCTTCGTGCGCAGTTGGTTCAACGCTTCTATGGAGGGGGCAATAATATGATGTTTCGGAAATCGTGGGTTGCAGCATGTTTGTCAGTCATCGCTTCGGCAGGTTTGGCCACACCGCTAACCGTCAGTCCTGACCTTGAATTTCAGGGACAGGGACTGTCGATTGCGAATGACGGAATCGGTGCAGAGAATTTGGGCGGCGCGACGGCGACATTTGAGGTCGGCATTGACGGCCCGGTGTTGCAGGCGTTCTTGTATTGGGCTGGGCGAGACCTGCCCTGCGTCGAAGACGGGCTTGGCGGGTGCGTAGTTGGTTCTCCCAATAAAGATCAAGTCGTTTTGTTCGAGGGCAATTCGCTCACCGGTGACATCATCGGTTCCGAAGTGAATCTCCCGCGTGCCGGCTTGACGAACAACATCGGTTATCGCTCCGACGTCACCTCGATCGTCAGCGATAAGGTCGCTGTCGACGGATTTGGGTTGACCACGTTTTCGTTTGCGAACGGTGACCTGGCCAACAGCTTGGCACGCTTGAACGGTGCCGGCTTGATCGTGATCTACGAAGACACCGGTGACCAACGTACGTACCGCATCATCGGAGCCGACGGACTTGATTTCGCATTCAGCACAGATCCATTCCCGGAGGGCGAAGTCACTCAGCCGGCAGTGCTTTCTTACGATCCAGTGAGTTTCGCCCGTACGGCTGAAGTCTTGATTTTCTCCGGTGATGGCGATCTCAATCGTCCTGATCGGGTCTTGATCTCAGATAACCCAAACCGCGAAAACGAGTTGGGAGGCACCGACGGAGCTGCTTGGGACTCTCCGGTTTTTCTGATCGACGTACCAGCCGGCGTTGGTTCCACGACGTTGCAGCTCGTGTCACCGCCCGAATTTAACGGTGCGTCCGATTCTCTGTTGTGGGCGCTGGGCCTGGTACGCATACAGGTGCCTGTATGTGGCGACGGTGAGATCAACGACGGTGAGACCTGCGACGACGGCAACACCGTTGATAATGACGGCTGCCGAAACGATTGCACCGTTCCGGTCTGCGGCGACGGCATCCTCGACAGCGGCGAAGCGTGCGACGACGGCAACACCGTTGATGACGACAGTTGCCGGAACGACTGCACCGTGCCGACTTGCGGCGACGGCATCGTTGACAGTGGTGAGGCGTGTGACGACGGCAACACTGTCGATGACGATGGCTGCCGAAACGATTGCACCGTGCCGGTCTGCGGCGACGGCATCGTTGACAGTGGTGAGGCGTGTGACGACGGCAACACCGTCGATGACGACGGCTGCCGAAACGATTGCACCGTGCCGACTTGCGGCGACGGTATCGTTGACAGTGGTGAGGCGTGTGACGACGGCAACACTGTCGATGACGACGGCTGTCGAAACGATTGCACCGTGCCGACTTGCGGCGACGGCATCGTTGACAGTGGTGAAGCGTGTGACGACGGCAACACTGTCGATGACGACGGCTGTCGAAACGATTGCACCGTGCCGGTCTGCGGCGACGGCATACTCGATAGCGGCGAAGCGTGCGACGACGGCAACACTGCCGATGACGACGGCTGCCGAAACGATTGCACGTTGCCCGACGATTGTGTTGTCGTGTGCGTGGCTGAAGCGGTCGGCGATTCGGATTCGGACAGTGACTCCGATTCAGACTCGGATAGCGATTCGGACTCTTACTCGGACAGCGATTCCGACAGCGATAGCGATTCGGATTCAGACTCGGGCTGGGACACTGACTCTGACTCGGATTCAGACTCGGACAGTGATTCGGACTCCGACTCCGGTATCCTGAAAATACGTTCCGATATGGCCATACTTGTGGTGACCTCCGGAAACGCGAGTTGCGAAATCGATCTCTGCGAAATCAACGCCGGTGGCGGAAGTTCGGATTCGGACAGCGATTCGGATTCAGACAGCGATTCCGACTCGGATAGTGACTCAGATTCCGACTCAGATTCCGACTCAGATTCCGACTCAGATTCGGACAGCGATTCCGATTCCGATTCTGATAGTGACTCGGACTCAGACAGCGATTCAGATTCAGGTTCCGATGGCGGTGGCCTCCTGATGGTCGGATACGAAATCGAGGGCGATTGCGACGATGTCGTAGCCGTCATCGACATCGGTTGTGAACTGATCGAGGTTACCAACGGCCAGCTCGTCGACCTGCAATGCGACGACGGAGCCGACTCCGACTCCGACTCGGATTCCGACAGCGATTCAGACTCCGACAGCGATTCGGATTCTGACTCAGACTCCGATTCCGACAGCGATTCGGATTCTGATAGCGACTCGGATAGCGATTCGGGTGCCGACAGCGATTCAGACTCCGATTCCGGAAACGGAGATTGCTACTTCGACTTCGGGGACAGCGATTCCGACTCGGATAGTGACTCGGATTCCGACTCAGATTCGGACAGCGACTCTGATTCGGACAGCGATTCCGATTCCGACAGCGATTCTGACTAAGCCGCACGCGGCTTGGTCCGCGAGCTTCAATTAAGTTGTCATATTCTTGACGAGGAGGCCCCTTTCGGGTCTCCTCGTTTTTTGCGTATGCGTGGAACGCAGAGGTGCCGATATAGGGACTGAGGTGACCCGACTCGTAATGAAACGCCCTGATCTTTTCACATCGTTGATCGTCTTCGCCGCGGTGATCGGCGGCTACACCGTCGCCGCTGTCAACTATCCGATGTCCTACATCTGGGCGACGTACGAAGATTTGTTCGGCGAATGGACTCAGTTCTGGCTGTTCGTCGTGTCGTTCGTGGTCTCGTTTCGGCTGCTGTTTCTTCGGACCCGTTACCGCGTCACGTTCGCCCTGTTGGCTGTCAGTTGTCTCTACGTCGCGATGGAGGAGATTTCGTGGGGGCAGCGCGTGTTCAATTTCGCCTCCCCCGATTTTTTCAAAGCCAACAACCTCCAGAGCGAGACGAATCTCCACAATTTCCTGACCGGCCCGTTCAGCACGACCTTGAAAGCGTCCCTCACCTACATCCTCGCGAGCGGCATGATTGCGTACGGACTCTTCTACCCATTGTTGGTTCGCAGCAAGTGGCGACCGGCTGTCTGGCTGGATGCACGCGGCCTCGCACCGCCGCCTCTTGCATCGATTCCGTTCTTTGTCGCCGCGGGCATTCTGGAGGCTGGGCCTTTCAGCTTCAACGAAGCCGAAATAGCCGAGCTACTCGTCGGCTTTGCCGTCGCCATCATGTCGATCCATTACGCCTTCCTGACCAAACGCGGACTTTTACCGCACGGCGACGCAGCCTGGACCATCGAGGACCGCCGGAGCCTTGCCGTGCGTCTGGCGTTGACGTCGTTTGTGGTCATTTCAGTTGCCGCCAACACCACCCTGGCCATCTACGCCACGCCGCGAGGCCGGCAACGCATCGACAAACGCATCAACAATGGAATCGAAAAATTCGCCGATCGCTACGCGCGCTACGAACAATGGGACACGTCCGCGGAACTCCTTCGCCGCTTGCAAAAGACCAAACCGTCAAGCCGCTCCACGTTGAGAAAGCTGGCCAAAGTCCTGGCCAAAGCGGGGCAAATGGAAGAGGCGGAAAAATGCCTGCGCGACGCGCTTCGATTCGACAAGCGTAAGCTCGAAGCGGATCCGAACGCCGCCTCGACGCACCGCTCTTTGGTGAGAACGTACCGCTTGATGGGCGACACCGCCGCCGCGGAGCGGCATCTGGACGAATCGCTGCGAATCAATCTCAAACGAATCGAGGAACACCCCGACAGCGCCAACGCAGCCTACTCGCTGGGGCGAACCTACGAACTGATGAACCGGGACGACGACGCCCTGATTCAATTCGAGCGCGCCCACAAGCTGAAACCCACCTTCAAAAAATACAAAAAAGCCTACCTGCGCGCCAAGAATTAGCGCGTTGACACGTGTTATTCAGTGGGTGGCATGTCCGCCTTGAAGGCGGGCATGTTGCGCCCAAAACGCACCCGCAGCTACGCTGCGCCCGACGCACGGATTCGCCAAATGCGTCAATCCGAGTGCCAAATGGCAGTCACCAGCGCTATCGATGAGTGATCGTGCCGCGAATGTTAGGATCGCGTACGCGCTCCGCCGCCGGACCGGTCGTCGCCGGTGGCTGCTTGTGCTCGGGAATCACGACGAGCTTGCAGGCTTTGCCTTCCTGCAACAGCGGCATCGATGCGTCGATTTCGTCGAGTGTGATGGTTCGCGTGATGAGCGGCCGAAGATCCACCACGCCCTCGCCGAGCAGCCATCGCGTCTTGTACCACGTGTCGAAAATACGCCGACCGTTGAGCGAGTGAACCGTGAGGTTCTTGAAAATCATGTTCTCAGCCACATCGATCTCGACCGGCTTCGACGGGATACCGAACAGCACGACGATCCCACCGTTGCGCACCGCGCGAAACGCGGTCGTGATAGCCGACGGCGCACCGCTCATCTCGAGCATGATGTCCACACCGAATCCGCCGTTGGCCTCGACAATGGCATCCACCACCGTCCCGTCACCGTCGGCTGCGTACTCGGTCGGATTGAACACGCGCGACGCCCCCATCGTCTTGGCCAGGTCAAGGCGAAACGGATTGACATCCGACGCCAAAACTTGCGCAGCCCCGGACGCCTTCGCGATGCCGACACTGAACAACCCGATCGGTCCACACCCCAGAACGCAGACCGATTTTCCGGTGATGTCCTGATTCATCGTCGAAAACACCGCGTTGCCGAACGGCTCTTGCAGGCAGGCGATTTCCGGCGGTATTTTGCTGCGGTCGTTTCGCCAAATAACCTTCTCCGGCACGGCGACGAATTCCGCGAACCCGCCCTCACGATCCACGCCGATAATCTGCGTGTTCGGGCACATGTGTGCCTGCCCCGTGCGACATTGATAGCACATGCCGCACGTAATGTGCGACTCAGCCGAAACGTAATCGCCGACCCGCACGGTCGAAACGCGACCGCCGACCTCCACAACCGTCCCCGCGAATTCGTGACCCAGCGTGAGCGGCGGCTTGATGCGGCGCGACGACCACCGGTCCCAGCTCCAGATATGCAGGTCCGTTCCGCAGATGCCAGCAGCCTCCACCTGCACCAGCACGTCCTCCGCACCGATCGTCGGAATGGGAATGTCCTCAACGACCAAGCCCGGCTCGGCGGAAACCTTGCGAACTGCTTTCATCGTATCAGTCATAAATGCACGCGCCGCGATGAGCGATCAAAGAAGTGCCGCAACCTGTCACTCCTCAGCCACAGTGTACGTTGATGTATCGCGCGGCAGGTGAAGGTCCTTGTCGCGCAAGCCGGCATTGATCGATCCGGTCGAAAGGTCGGGAAAGTCAGCCGTCATCACCTTGTCCGCCGGGTTGGCTGTGATGATGATCCGCCGAGGAAGATTCAATCCCGGCGCTACGAAGAACTCAACGCGTTCATACTGTCTCACGAATCGACTCGTTGGCTTCGGCGTGCAGATAAGATGCTTCGCCGTGGGCATATCCTCCGCCGGCGACCCCAGCACAACATCGAAGTTAGCCAGTATTTCAGCCTTTTTCTGGCCGAACGGGATGGGGAACGGCGCCTTGTCGATGCTGAACAAATCCAGTTCCGTCCCCGGCGGTGCCAAGTCGCGCTTGATGATCGACTTCGACCGCTCCTTGGCTTCGAAAAAGTAGCGACCGTCAAAGTAATACCAGCTTCGCGTACGGCTGACGCGCCCGTCCTGCACCACCTTGTCGAACGTGATCAGAAAAATCGGGTACGGCTTCCGGCGTTTGAACGCGATCGTCCCCGTGCGCAGCGTGGTGTCTTCGGTGATGCGATCCTCTTCCGAAAACACGACGCGACAGCGAATATCCTCAATCGAATCCCCGCGCGCCTCGATACGGTCCAGGATTTGCTCCACCGTTTCTTCCGGACCGTCCGCCCGCGCAATCCCCAATCCGCAAGCCAAAACCGCAACACCGACGACCATCGCAACCAACCGAATTCGCTTCACATTGAACAAAACGATGCTCCCGACCTAAAGGCGCTCACCAGCGGCGCATGTTAGAAGCAATCCTGTGGAGCAACAAGTTCAAGCAAGCGAAGCACCACGCTGATGGGTGCGCCCATTTTTCGTGGTACGGTTTGGTCAGCCCCGAAAGGGTCAGTGTGCGTGACCGTGGCTTGCCGTTTAGCGGACGCTAAGATGTCAGAGGGCATTCTCTGTGGAAGCAGCGTCCGTCAGACGACCACAATAACCACGACGACCCCCGAAAAAACCGCCCGCTGAACCGGCACCGACCCGCCCGGAAACTCAAAATGAACAGGTGAAATCGCGTCGCCGCGGTGTGCGCAAAAAAACACCCCGCGAGACTCTCTCTCCCGAGGTGCCTTGTGAACGGTTCCTTTAGCCGGAGGAGGTGGCTTCCGGAACACAACAATAGTATGCGCCGAAGGGCATCCTGTGTCAAGAAACTTCTTCCGATAATAGAGAAAAGCGGAAAATCCAAGGCTAACAGTCAGGCAAACCACGCTGCCCAAAGCGTTTACGTGAATTGCCAAAACCGTCCCGAAAGGGCGATCGACGGCAGGATTTTCGACTTCGGTGGCCAATCGGGCGGCGAACCGTTAGATTCGCAGCTTCACCATCACCGGAGGTAACAGGTCAGCCATGTGCAATGTGTGCATATTTTTTGTCCTTTCCTTGCGACAGGGAACAATCTTTTCCCCCCTTAAAAAGGGGGGATACAGGGGGGTTTGGACCAGAGCAACGCGTCGCTTTGCAAAAAGAACCTCCCCCAGCCCCTCCTTCGCAAGGAGGGGAGGAAGAGGGCAATCGTTGCGTCTGCACGAAAAAGTCTCGTCCCTGCGGTGTTTATCGTCATATGACATTGCATGCGGCTGACCTGTTACCACCGGAGAACTCACGTGTCGAAAATCACCATCGAAGGAACAGGGGTCGTCGCACCGTTCGCAGCCGGTCCAGCCGGTGACGTGTTTGCCGCCCCGAAAGCGCTCTGCCCAGCCGGCGCGCTCTATTGGGCTGTGCCCGATACGCTTCTCGAAGACTTGGCCGATGCCCCAAACGAGGTGAAGCAGGATCGATCCGCCTGGATCACAGCCCTCGCGATCCGCCACGCCTGCGCCGACGCGGGAATCGACGCTGCCGAGTTGGCCTCGGATCGGACCGCGCTTGTGCTGGGGAGCGCGTTCGCAGGCCAAGCCGGAATGATACAGTTCGCCGAGGAGGTGCGCGAGCAGAGCGCCCGATTTGTCAGCCCGATTCACTTTCCGCAAACCGTGGGAAACTTCGTCTCTGGGGCGATGGCCCGCGCGTTCGGAATCCGAGGCCCCAACCTCACGCTGGCTTCGGGAGCGTCATCCGGGATGAGCGCGATCGCGAAAGCGTGCGCTTTGCTCGCGAACCATGAAGCGGACCTAGCCGTCGCGGGCGGGTTCGAGGTTTTGTCCGACGCATTGGTGTCCGGGATGGGCGGCTCGCGGCACGGGCCGGACAACGGAGATGTCTGGTCCGAAGGAGCGTGCGTCTATCTCCTGCGACGGGCTGCGTCCGAGACCACGGCGACCAAACCATGCATCGTCTCGTGGGACTGCCCCAAAGGCAGTGACGGCGACGCGGACACGGTAGCCGCCCAGTTCGGAAAATCGCTTGCGGCGGAAAGCGTGCTTCGCCTTTACGCGGCCGCCGAAAACGGCCGGCACCGGGTTCGACACGGTGACGTCCAACTCACTCTTGAATAAACGCGACACACGGGAACAATCATCCGCCCATCCCGGTGATGATCGTTTGCACGTCTCCAACGGCTTTATTCAGCATGTCGGCGACTTCCTCAGCCTTGCCACCACGATCCACGAGTTGTTCCGTCGAAGCGTTCACGCGAAATTTCCCGGTACTCAGAACCGCCACCCAACCCGCGGCACTCAAGGCTGGGTTCGCGTCACCCGGATTGGTCTTGACCTGCACGTTGCTCAGCCCGTTGATCGGATTGGCAGGAAACGGCGGGCGCAGATACGGGCCATAGACGAATTGCCCACCGCGTGTGTCGCTCGTGTTACCCTTGGCGTCTGAATACTTGGTCAACTGCTCGATGAACATCGCGTTGTCAGCGCCTCCGCCCGACGCGTAACCGGGATACGCCCTGTGCTCGGCGTAGTAGCATTCGATCGCTTTGCGGACGTTGGAGACGTTGGCTTTGACAGCCGCGACTGCCGCCCTCCGCCCCGAGCGGGAGACGCGCGGCACGGCGATCGCACCGATGATTCCGATAATCAGTATGACCAGCACCAGCTCGACGAGACTGAACCCGCGTCTGTGTCGTGAGTGGTTGACGAGTTTTCGGTTGCGGCATTCCATGCCAGGCTGCTCCGCTCGATGCACTGCTACGATTCGAGGATACGATATCGAAACAGGAACCGGGGCGACGCATAACACTTCCAGCGGGGCGATTGCGGTTTATCAGAACCGCGACACTGAGAGCGACCAATGCGGAAGCACGAAGGGAGCGACCCCATCAGAACCGCGACAGTAATGGAGCGGCCGGAGTGTAATGTGCGCAACTCAACACGGCCAAGCCGGCGGCGAAAGCCGCGCAACCCGGCATAACCAAACCAACATCGAAGGTTATAGCTGTAATCCCTTGTCCGATAAAACGTTACAGGGCATTCAGCCGAAGCGGGTGACCTGCGGAACACGCATTTCCAGCCCGCGCAAATAATTCCCGGCGGCCAGCGAATAAGTCCCCAGTAATGCTGTCAGAGTGTTTTCGCACCGGCTGGAGAACGAGTCATGTTTGGTAATCGACAAGGTCAGGAAGTGGCACAAAAACGCATGTCCTTTTTCGGAATGGCCGCACTCGGAACGACGGTCGTGGTCACGACGGTGATTCTGAGCGTCACAACCATCGGGCTCTATAGCCTCGACGTCGTGGATCGCAAGACGGGCAATCTGTTCGAGCTTGGCGAAGCCATCGTACGCGGGCTGCCGGAAGTGATCGACGCCCTCCCCCCCGCAATGGCGGACATGCTCAACGACGAACGCAGGCCCGACTACGCACGCGAGATCAGCGTGGATGTGCGTTTCGCGGACGGCCGACACGGCTATCGCCCGGTGATCGAAGTACACAACATGGGTGACGAGGTCGTGTCACTCTTGTCCATGCGCATCGTCGTCACGGACGCGAACGGCGATCCTGTGGCTGAGTCGAACGAATGGGCAGCCACCCCGATCGCAGCGGATCGGGATTGGCGCGGGCCGCTGCTTCCCGGTTCCACCCGTATTTTCTCGACACACCGCTGGCTTACCGGAAAGACAGCCTCACTCGACGATCTGCAACTGCGCTACGAAATCAGCGACGTACGCGTGTGGAATCCGGACAGCGCAAACGATCACGAAGCCGGCATGCTGACGCGCGCAGATCATTGACACACGAAGCGAGCCGCGGACTTCAGTCCGCGCGGTTTTTCGAGCAACACCAGCGAACGTCACCTCGAACCCGTCGAATGCACTCAAACGCGTCTATTCCCGACCCCATAATACCGTAACAAGATCGCGGTCCTGCTCGGAAGTCAGGACATCGTTCTTGCCGTCACCGTTGATGTCGCCGATGACAAGGATCTGCGTGGTATCGACGTCGGCAATGGTCACCTTGGTCATCGCCACGATCGGATTCGTCAGCGTTCCGCCCGTCCGAATGATCTTGAAATAGTTGCCCCCCGGCGAAGCAGCCAGCAGAACAGGACCACCCTCAAACATCCCGGTGGCCAATCGCTGACCGAAGAAGTCACTGGCCTGCTCACCTGCGAGACCCGGAATCGTACCCGCGCCCGCCGCGTTGGCAGTGGCCGCCGGATAAACGTAGACCTTGCCGTTACCATTGGCGGTGTTCGCCGTGTGACCATTCTGGGTCGCGGCAACGCAAACCTGCCCCGAAGCCGTCGTTGCGACGTTGAAGCCGAACTGATCGCCATCCGCTTCGCCAGCCCACGCAACTCCCAATTGTGTAGCGGGAGTTTCTACACCATCCAAGGCCGTTCCCGCCGGTATGCGGTACACGGAACCTGGGATGTCAGCATTGTTGCTTGTTGCAGCGTCGTTACCCGGTGCTCCGACGTAAATGTCATGCAGGAGTGCATCGGTAAAGCTGCCGGAAGCCAGCGAAAAACCAAAGAACTCCTCGTCATCCGCGTCGGTGGCGGAACCAGTAAAGATTTTCCACGTGCCAACTGGAAGACTGTCGAACAAGACCCCGGTGGCTACTGAAAAACCGGGCACCGGTATTGCGCCGCTTGGCCCACCCTGCAACACCGCCACCAAGCCCTCGATAAACCCGTCAGCACTCGCGTCAAAGCCCGGATCGCCGAGGATCAAGTCGTAGTACAACGTGCTGGTGAAGGGCGCTAATTTGAGGCGTGGAGGCAGGCTTGCAACATTCGAGTTCAAATAATCGAGCGTAATGGTTGTTGGTGTTGCAGCAGCCGTCTGATTGGCCGTCACCGAATAAACCTTGTCGGTCAAACCAGTGGTACCGTTGTTATGGTAAATCTTCACGAGCGGATCGGCCGCGTGGCAGACGACGACGATTTCCGGCCGGGCCGCGTTCCCACGAAGCGGCCCGATGGCCACATCGCTCACCGTGCATCCAGTATCGATTTGTTCGAGGAAAACGAAGTTCTCGCGCTCGATGTCCAGCGTGTTCGCATTGCCGACCTGATTGTTCACCGGCCCGTAAATGCGAACGTCCTGAGCGTCGTAGTTGTTGTTCGCATCGTCACCACCCCACACAATCAGGTGCAGGTCACCGTTGTTCTTGATGTCAGCGAACAGGATGTTCTGACCACGAAGCGCCTCACTGTTGGCGGTGGAGTTCGCAGCACTGCCAAGGTCGTCATACGCACGTCCGGCGTACAGACGCCCACCGGCACTCGACTGCGGCGCACCGATTTGAGCGGCTGTGATGTCAAGCTGCGTGAACGGTATGCCAGCTTCCAGATCGGTTCCAACAAGCAGATTCACACCGGTGTCGCCATAACTCGTGCCCGCCTTGCCCGCAGCCAAACTCGCTCTGAACGTGTAAGTACCGGCTTGGACCGCCGGGTTGGGGATCATCAATTCCTCTATGCCGTCATCGGCGACAACCGGCTGAACGAAAGGGCCAAACATGCCCAACGCGTCGTCGTTGTCGGACAACAGGAACGCAATCAAGCCATTAACTCTTGAAAGAGACAAAAAGTTGGCTGTCTCGATCGCATCCGGCGCGATGACTTGATTCCGAATCCCACCCGCAGGCGCCAGCCCAGCCAAACTTCCAAACGTTGCAGCCTGCGCGGTCCACGTTGGCGTGATGGTCCGTATAACAAAGTCGGAATCCGATTGGCCGCACACCGGACAAGTGACCGTTACCTCAAACACGTAAGGCCCGGGAAGAATGGTGTTGGACTGCGTCGTCGTGCTGCCGTCGCTCCTGAGCAGAGTAAGTTCGACATCGAACCCGGGCGGGCTGATGAGCACGTCGCCCGAATGAACACCGTCGCCCGGAGAAAACGGGTGCATTAACTCTACCGTATCGTTCGGTTGCCTTTCCGGATCAGGCGTGACGAGCACGGACCATTGGTACTGCAAACCAGAGCCGTCCCCACAGGGATCGAACGCATCCGCTTCGAGCAGCGGCACGCCGGCGGTGCTGAACACAATCGTGCCAGCCTGTTGGAAGAGAACACTAACCGTGCGATCCACACCGGCGAACGCGATGGGGCGGCAGTCTTCCAGAAACAAAGTTACCGTGTCGGAAGCAGCCTGCTGCGTAATCGTATTTACAGCCGAGAGGCGAAACACGTATTCGCCTTCGCGTGCGGGCGGCGAAACGACAAAACCGCTCTCCGTCGCCCCAGAGTCGAAAACTTGTACGACACCGCTGCCCGGCGGCTGCGATTCCACAATCCATTCAATATCGAAATCAACGGTGTCGAATCCCTCCTGCATGACCGTGCCGGACAGGTCGTTGCCGTTGCCGAAATAACCGTCCAGATCAGCGTGTGCAGCCTCGAGAACACCCGCATCGACGATGAGCGGCGCGTGGCTGCCGGTGAAAACGCCCTGAAAAACGCACCAGTCCAACAGGTCCACGTCATTGTCGGCGTCGAAATCGAAAACGAAACAAGCCGGATCGCCGACAGGAACAGCCACGCCCCCGACGCACGCGCTGAACGCCTCGAAATCCGCGAGATCAACGTCACTGTCCCCGTCAAAATCCCCCGGCAGACCACCCGCCACGACCATCGCCGGTACCGCAAACAAAACGACCACAACCAGCCCCAACACAGAATCCACACGCATCGTAATCGCCTCCACTTTTCGCCTGATCGCAAACTGAATGACTCGCAAGAATTCTCCGCACACGCTGACTATCCTATCACAAGCCAAGAGTCCGAAAGCGAAAATCTCGTCGTCGGATCGCGATTCCCGAGAACATTACCCAAAACGATACGAATTACCCGCCGATAGAACACCCAAAGCCCACGGCTGTGCCGTCGGGCAGACCGACGTTATGATACGGCTTTGTCTGAAATCGTGAATGTTACAGGTGGCATGTGAAATTCCAGATTGATAACGAGTACGGAAAGCTTGAAGCTGTCCTGGTCCACCGCCCGGGCCGCGAAATCGACCGCCTGATGCATGACAACATGCGTCAATTCCTCTTCGAGGACATACCTTTCCTGCGACGCATGCAGGAGGAACACGACGCCTTCGTCGGGGAAATGCGCGAACAGGACGTCGAGGTCGTCTACCTCGAAAACCTGCTGGCCGACATCCTGAGCAACGACAACACGCGAGCCGCTGTGCTCCGCACCGTTTGCCAAAACGCCGGCGTACCCGCCATCGCCGACGAGATGACATCATTGGACCACTGGGACAAAACCGAACTAATCGACCTCCTGTTCGCCGGCCTGACCTCGGAAGAGTACACCGAACGCATCGGGCGACGCATCCCATCGCTTCAAAACGAACCGCAATACCTGCTGCCCCCAATCCCGAACGCTTATTTCAGCCGAGACCCTGCCGTCGTCGTGCGCGACGTAGCCATCTCTTCCAAAATGCACCACCGCGTCCGCGTACGCGAATCCGTGCTGACCCGCGCCGTCCTGGAAAACCACCCCGAGTTCAAGACCAACACAATCGTGTACGGCGGCACGGACGAACCCACCGAAGACAGGCCTTACACGATCGAGGGCGGGGATGTCATCATACTGTCACCGGACGCCGTGCTGGTCGGTGCGAGCGAACGCACGCGAAGCGAGACCATTGAAATGCTCGCCGGCAAGTGTTTTTCCAAAGGACAAGTGAAGCGCGTTTACGAAGTCCCCATCCCCACGGAGCGATCGTTCATGCATCTCGACACCGTGTTCACGGTCGTCGATCGCGGCATGATCGTCTGGTACGCCGAGGTCATGCAGCAGGTCAAATACATCCACCGTTACGAGTCGAACGGGGGCGACGAGGGCGGCGTGAATCGCGTCCCCGAAGACCGCTCCT
Organism: Planctomycetota bacterium; assembly: GCA_024278775.1. The sequence continues at coordinate 24,061 of JAJRSP010000052.1, read as the reverse complement.
TCGTGGACATCCTGCGCGACGAGTTCGGAACCGACGTGACCTTAATCGACACCGCCGGCGGCACAGGCCAATTCGCCGCACGAGAACAACGCACCGACGGCACAAACACACTCGCCATTGCCCCGCGCGTAGCCATCACCTACGAACGCAACGAACGCACGACCGCCGCACTGGAGGAGCACGGCGTGACCTGCATCGGCATCGACGATTCAGAACTCGTTCGCGGGCTGGGCGGCCCAAGATGCATGACCATGCCCCTCCGACGCGCCCCAGCATAGTCAGCCTGTCGTTGCAAACGAAGCACGGGATCGAAGGTGTTTCCGGCGGAGCGGTGAACCAAAACCTGCACAATCACGTGAACCGACCCACCGGCAAGCCCCCCAAGAGGTCAGCAAGTGTAACCGTGGCTTGCCGTTTAGCGGACGCTGCGATATCAGAGAGCGTCCCCTGCGAAAGCAGTCCCCAGCCGTCCCGTAAACCGCGGCGCCTCGTCAGCCCGCGCTCAACGTCAAAAGACGAACAGAGCCGCGCCCGTAAGGAAGCGGTGGACCACGAAAACCGCCAATTACGCCCACTCAGTTTCCCCCGCCACGCTCCGAATTACGCATCGACGGGTGGCATGCCCGTCTCCAAGGCGGGCATGTTGCGCCTGCCGCGTAACCAGTGCATTGCCAGCCGTCGTTCCACGTCAAAAGACGAACAGAGCCGCGCCCGTAAGGAAGCGGTGGACCACGAAAACCGCCAATTACGCCCACTCCGTTTCCCCCACCACGCTCCGAATTACGCATCGATCCAGAGACGCGACCCCGAACACAACCGATGAAGGAATGAGAAAGGGAGCGGCCTTTCCTTCCCAGGAAAACCGCCCCCTTCATGCTCTTGCACAGGTCGCGCTCAAAGGCGCAGATCAGTTCAGAGATTCACGCCATCAACCCAGCCCTAAGGCCCAGTTCGCAATTCATCAAACGTCTTGAAGTCCAACAGGTCGATCGCACCGTTGTGGTCAAAATCAAACCAGCCCAGGCAATCGGCATCCGTCGTGTCGAAGCAGCGCTGAAACGCAACGAACTCCCGCATATCGAAATCGCCGTCCAAATCCTGATCCGCCCCATACGTGTTGACGATATCCATCATGATCGTCCCGCCCGGCGCGGCATCCTCGCCCAACAACGCCACATTCATCCCTTCTTCACCATTGCGCGGCGACGACTCCACCCGCAACAAAAACTCGCTCGAAGCCGCCGTCAGCACCACATCATGCTCAAACCCAGCCCGCATGATCTCCAGATCAACCGTCTCAACCGAATTCAGATTGGTCAGCACCAGCGTCGCATCCGGCTGTGGCGAACCAGCATCGTACGGCGGAATACGGAACACTGCCCCCGGTGCCAGCGTCTCGATCCCGCTCTGAGTCGGCTGACTGAACGTGTGTTGAATCACCGCCGTAATCGCACTGACATTCGTCACCGTAATACCATTATGCCTGCGAAAACGATCCATTTTCCACGTAGCCGTCTCCCCCGGCTTCAACACCAGGTTGCCGCTGTGATCGACCACCAACGTCGCCGCCGCAGCCGCCGTCCCCGCGCCCAGCGATAAACGGACAGCCATGTCCTGATCCTCAACGTCTCCCATGCCGAACCCAACCGATTGCCCGTCGCCCGACCCTGTCCCAACGGCATAACGGTTCGTCGAACCAGCCGGCGTGGGCGTCGGGGCTAGCGGGAAATTGCAATACTCTGTAGTCCCCAACTGCAACAAACTCAGAACATCACAACGACGATTCGACACGTTCCCGAAAGAACCGCACGATCTTGAACCACCGGTGGCCGAGCCCAACGCCACCGCAAACAACCGCCCATCCGGATGATCCACCGCCGCCACAAACGTCGAAGACGCCAGAGAATTCCCACCCGGCTTGATCCCGATCGCATTCGGAAACGAATTCGAACTCGCTCCCGGCACCACGAAGATTCCAGAATTCCACGTCTGCATCACACCGTTCGGAGACGCACAGCCATTAGACCGAATGAAGTTCACCGAAGGCTTCTTCGTAATATCGCGAACCCGATCGTTCAGCATCGCATTGTACCCGAGTATCGCCAAGTCCTCCGCCGTAGACAAATTCGGCGAAGGCCAAAAATTGCCGTGAATACCACCGCTCGGATTCGTATACGACGTACGCGTCATGCCCAGCTCAGCCGCACGGTCGTTCATCATGTCAACAAACGTCGGAAGATCAGCACACCCCGTATTCAAACACGTCGTCCCGGGCGTCCCCACAAAATCCGCAAGACTGAACGCCGTCTCGTTCCCACTTCGCAGGAACAACCCGTGCATCAGAAGCTCGATGTTCCCAAACTCACCCGTACACATATTCGCAAGCGATCCGCCGATCGTCCCACCGTTAGCCCCAACATCGAACACGTTCGGCATCTGGTAAATATCATTCTGATAATCCAAACAAGGACTGCATCCCGGCTGTGTCGCCTCAGCCGCCAACAAACCCGTCATGATCTTCGTCACGCTCGCAATCGCATGCCGATCAAAAGGCTTCACCGAAAACACAATGTTCAAGTCGCAGTCCGTCACCAACGATGTCAGACAAGACAAGTTCGCCGGCTGCTTCCACGGCATGTGAATATGAACCGAACCCGCGTTCACCACCACGCTCTCGCCGGTCCCGGGTGCAGGATTCGCATCCTCACCCGTCACACCAGCCGCCAACGCCTTACGCGAACCGCCCGCAAACGCACCGAACACAATAGCCCCACCATGCACGTCGCCCGGCTCAGGCGTTTCGAAATGGTTCGACTGGTCAAGTTGTGTAATCGTTGCCTGAAACGTCGGCACGCCGCCCGCATTACTCTCGATCACAAACACCCGACCCGCCGCGTTCACAAAGCCGTTAAGCCCCATCACACCATCACCCGGTGCACCGCCCGCCAGATCATCAATCCCGTCACCATTGAAATCGCCGCAATCGATCGACGTGCCCATACGCTCGTTCCCGTTCGCACCCAGCATCGACGCCAACGAATGCACAGACCGATCGCTTGTATCCAATCCGCCCGCGGACCCGTAAAGCACGAACATCGCACCAAACTCCGGGAACATGGGGTCCGTCGTGAAGCCCGGCATCCCGATGGCCAAGTCCTCATAAACATCATCGCCCAACCGACCCGTCGCAAGCGAAAAACCAAACAGGCCGTCCTCCACCGTACCGTTGTTATTCAACTGCTCACCCAATACCTGAAAAACACTGCCCGCCAAAGGCCCCGAGGCCGAACCGTCATAAACGTAGACCGCCCCGCCATCCTGCGTGCCGATGATGTCCGTCTCCGGAGCACCCACAGCCAAGTCGTCATAGGCATTGCCGTTGAAATTGCCCGAAGCAAGCGCCGAGCCAAAACCCGCCCCGACTTGCGCACCACCCGGCGTATCGGCATCCGTCAAAATGTAACTGCCGTTCGATGTCAGACCCGTGGCACTTCCGAAAAAGATTTGCACAGCGCCGACATCCAATAGCTGAGTCGCACCGATCTCCAGATCCTCACCCGGAATACCGACCGCCAGATCATCTCGGTTGTCATTGTTGAAATCCCCAGCCGTCAAAGCTCCCCCGAACTCGTCACCGTTCTCAGGATTCCCCGCCGAATTCGCCTGGCTGAACAACGCAGTGTTCGACGCATCCAAACCGCCCGCCGAACCATAGATCACAATCACGTTTCCAGGACTGTTCAGCCCGTTGAAGTCCTCCGTCGGCGAACCCACCGCAAGGTCGTCATAAGCATCACCGTTGAAATTCCCAACCGCGAGCGTAAGACCAAACTGATCAAAAACCTCGCTCGTGTAACCAAGATTGTCCTGCGTAAAAATCTGCGCTCCCTGAGGAACGATCCCCGTCTCACTGCCGTAGCTCACAACCACAGCCCCGCAGTTGAAAACAGTGCCAGTAGGCCCCTCGATGTCCTCCCAGGGCACGCCGACAGCCAAGTCCTCATACCCGTCACCATCAAAATCGCCCGCAGCCAACACCCGACCATACTGATCCTCAAACTCCCGCACCCCGCGACTCTCAGGCCCTTGGCGAACAATCGCTAGATGAGCAGACGCCACAGAACAAAACGACATCACCATCCCAAAGCCTGCAAACAACGACGCATACCCTCGACCGTTCATCAGCTCTTAACCTTTCAAAAACCGCCAAACCGAAAATCAAAAAAAAGAAAAGGAATAAAAAAAATTTTCAGGAAACGCCCCGCACGTCCAAGAAAAACACCGCGCAAGTCACGCGATTCTCACCCTCACGTCGCCCACACCCGCTTAGCCGTGTCGCGTGCGACACGATCCACCCAGCGTACAGACACGAACCCCCACCCCCAACCCGTCACAACACAAACCAGTCACGTCAACCGAGTATGCACCCACCACCCCCCATTTCTTTCATCGAATCCGCACAATATCCCCAAATCACACAAAAAACCCGGCCCAATCGCTAAAAATCAACCTTTTCGCGGTTTCGCGGACCTCCCCGGATCGGATTTTCCCGCCACCTCGCCAAGCTGTTCACCCCGCGCGCGCACCGCGCGAATCAAGCGCGACGTTCTATTCATGACGACGCGGGCATTTCGCCACACGTCAAAGGAGAAGCGAATCGTGACAAACGACCAACACGAACCAATCTTCCCGCTCCTGCCCTACCAGAAGCAGGCCCTCACATCCGAAGCACGATTCCGCTGGTCATGTTGGTCCAGACAAACCGGAAAATCATTCACCATGTCCCTCCGCCGCATCATCCGAGGACTCAGACGCCGCAGAAATCAAATCTTCCTCTCCGGCAGTGAACGACAGAGTCGCGAACTCATGGAAAAAGCACGCCAGCACTGCCAGGTACTCCAGGTCGGCGCCCAAATGATCAACTCAAGAGCCTTCGACGACCTCTCCTTCAGCCGCATGGAACTAAGACTGCCCAACGGCGTCCGCGTCATAGGCCTGCCCGCCAACCCCGAAACAATCCGAGGCTTCACCGGCGACGTCTTCCTCGACGAGTTCGCCGTACACGCAGACGACCGCGAAATCTGGGCCGCCGTCTTCCCCACACTCCTCCGCGGAGACGGAGAACTCGACGTCGCCTGAACACCCAAGGGCAAAAGCAACATGTTCTACAAGCTCAGCCAAAACGAATGCTTCGAACGCTCGCACCTCACCCTGCCCGACGCCATCGAGCAGGGCTTGGACATCGACGCCGAAGAAATCCGCCTCTCAATGGGCGACGACGAACTGTACAGACAGGAATTCCTCTGCGAATTCCTCGACGAATCCACCGCATTCATCACCTACGAACAGATCGCCGCCTGCGAAGACCCAAGCCTCGAAAAAGAACCAGGCCTCGACCGCCTCGACGACTTCACAGGCGACCTCTTCGTCGGCGTGGACGTAGGCCGAAAACGCGATCTGACCGTCTTCTGGGTGGTCGAGTGCCAGGACGAGACACTTACGACACGCGCCGTCTTCGTGCGACGCAACCTACCCTTCCGCGCACAATACGAACTGTTCTCACACATCCTCTCCCTCCCCAGAGTCCGCGCAGCCTGCATCGACGCCGGCGGACTCGGCATGCAGTTAGCCGAATCCGCCGTCGAAGACTTCGGCCGCCACAAGGTCGAACCCGTCATCTTCACCAACACCATAAAAACCGACCTCGCCGGACGTCTGCGCACCGCCATCGAGGAACGACGCATCCGCATCCCCGCAGACGAAGCACTGCGCAACGACTTCCACAGCCTCCGGCGCACCGTCACATCCGGAGGCCTCATGCGCTTCGAAGCAGACCGAGGAGAAGCAGGCCACGCCGACCGCTTCTGGGCCGCAGCCCTCGCCCTACGCGCCGCCGGAAAAATCACCGGCCCAAAACACTGCCTGAACATCAAACCCCTCGCATTCGCACAACAAGGCGCCTGGTAAAAAAACGACAAAAGGAAAAAACAATGACCATCATGCACCACCTCAAAAAAATATTGGACGGCAGATTCGCAATCCGCGCCAACGATACCGAAACCGATCAATCTGAACCGCGACAGTCATGGAGCGGCCGGAACAGGAGTAGCGCCAAATACGCAAACAAGCACCACAGCGCAAACAGCGCCATCCCACATACGGATTCTCCGACCCCCACCCCCAAACCAGGCCTATCCCTCACCCCGCGCCCAGAGGACTCCTGGCGAGACTACCCATCCGCCAACCTCACCCCAAAACGGCTCCTCGCCATCCTCCGCGAAGCAGACGCAGGCTCACTCGCCTCCGCCATGCAGCTTTACGAAGAGATGGAGGAAAAAGACCCACACCTCTACGCCGTCGCCAACACCCGCCGCCTCGCACTCACAGGCCTCGAATGGACCGTCCGTCCCGACCCGCACGCCGAAGGCCAATCAATGGCCCTCGCCCGGCAGGTCGCCGACTACTGCCGAAAAGTGCTCACCACCCTCGACTCCTTCGACGACGCGCTCCAGCACCTCTCCCTCGCCACAGGCCGAAACATCGCCGTCGCAGAACTCGTCTGGGAAGAGGGTGCCGAAGGACTGACACTCGCAGACGTCGTCCCCGTGGACTTCACCCGCCTCACCTTCGACGACCTCGACGACCTGCGCATCCTCACCGCCGACGAACCGCTCAACGGCATCGAACCACCGCACGCCAAATTCATCATCCACACCCCGCAAAGCGCCACAGGCCACCCCACCCGAGGCGGACTCCTCCGCGTCACCGCCCTCGTCTACCTGGCCAAGAACCTCGCATTGAAAGATTGGATGATCTTCGCGGAAGTCTTCGGCATGCCCGTCCGCATCGCCCGCTACGAACCGTCAGCCAGCCCCGAAGAAAAACGCGAACTCCTCAAAATGCTCGAATCCCTCGGTGCCAACGCTGCCGGCGTCTTCAGCCGCGCCGTCGATCTCCAGATCATCGAAACCAAACGCGGCACCGCAGGCCCACCCTACGAACGACTCATCGAATTCATCAACCGCGAAATCAGCAAAGCCTGGCTCGGCCAAACACTCACAACAGACACCTCCGGCGCACGCGGCACGTTCGCAGCCAGCAACGTCCACGAACAGGTCCGGCGCGACGTCCTGGCCGACGACCTCCGCAAGGAAGCCCGCACCCTGAGGCGCGACCTCCTGACCCCGCTCACCCGCTTCCGCTTCGGCGCCGACGCCCCCGTACCCCAATTCGTACGCCGCGTCCGCCGAACCCACACCGCCGGCGAGCTGGCCGCCCTGCTCGGAACCGCCGTCAACGACCTCGGCTTCCGCGTCCCCGCCGACTGGGCACACGAATCCCTCGGCATCCCCCGCGCCGCCGAAACCGCCACAGTCCTGCCCGGAAAACGAAACACGGAGTAACCGAAATGTCGCAACCAATCGCAATGACCAAACAAACGAACAGAGCCGCGCCCGTAAGGAAGCGGGGAACAAAACTGGTACTCGGAGCAAAAAAAATGAACCAAAAACCAAACATCCAAAATGAACACGAACTCACCCCGCTGGACGCCGCCGGATTCACCGAAGGCAAAGTCCCCAAGCGCGTCCGCATCGCACCCTGGGGCCAGGTCGACAGCACACGCGGACGCTTCGTCGTCGATGACGAATCCGCCACGCTCACCCAAAAAGCATTCGCCGAACACGGCACCGACCTGCCCGTGGACTACGAGCATCAAACGCTCGGCGGCGAATTCGCCGCACCCAACGGACAGGCACCCGCCGCAGGCTGGATCACCGCCATCGTCGCCGAACCGGGCGTCGGGCTTTTTGCCGACGTCCGATGGACCGACCGCGCCAAAAAACTGCTCGCCAACCGCGAGTACCGCTACCTCTCGCCCGTCGCACTGGTCCGCCGCACCGACCGAAAGCTCATCGGACTGCACTCGGTCGCCCTCACCAACAAGCCCGCCATCGTCGGGGCCGACCCAATCGTCAACCGCGACGGCCAGGTGCGTGTCACCATTGCGGCACTCTGTGATCGACTCCAGTTGGCCCCGACCAGCGACACCGAAACTCTGCTCGTCGCCGCCGCCGCCCGATTGGAGGAACTCGATCGCGAACGCACGCACGCCGCCGCCGAGCAAAAGGTTTCCGACGCAACCCGCAGCGGCAGAATCGTCCCCGCACAGCGGGATTTCGCACTCAAACTCGCCTTGAAAGACCCGGAAATGTTCGACGAATGGATCGCCGCAGCCCCCGTCGTCGTACCCCTGGGCCACACCGCACCGCCGGACGCAGGTGCCCTCGAACGCCCACGCCGGGCGCTCGCCGCCCGCGCCGCAGCCGAGTTCCGCACGCATCCGGAGTTGGCCGCCATTACGAACGAAAACGCCTACATCGCCGACGCTCTGCGTAACCACGCGTCGCGATGATGATCGGAAATGAGTTTTTTTCTTGCAACGCAAAGTCAAAACGCAAGGGGTGACAAATCATGGCACTGACAGCAAACCGTGACGTGGATCATTACGTGGATCAGGAGCTGCGCTCCGTACTCGTCAAGAGCGGCGTCCACATCTACAAAGGCGCCTTCGTCGTCGTCGAGGAGGCCAGCGGCTACGCCCAACCCTTCGTCACAGGCGCCGGTGCGGGCACAGCCAATTTCTTCGTCGGCATCGCCTACGAGGAGGCCGACAACACCAACGGAAGTGACGGAGACATCTCCGTCCGCGTTTTCACACAAGGCGACTTCGGACACCCCGTCGCTGCCGGCACAATCACCAGCGTCGGCAAAAAGGTCTACGCAAGCAGTGACAATACTTTGGCACTAACCGCATCCAGCGGCGCCTTCGTATTCATAGGCCGCGTGCAGGACTGGATCAGCGGCAGCGAATTCGTCATCCGCCTGCACGGTGTCGCCGACGCAGACGCGACCTAGGAGACCGTCGCGCACAACGTAAAACGGATTGACAAAGAACACATTTTTGGGGGAACCGATTCATGGCTGTCATCAACACCGGGCTGCTCACCAAGGGGCTGCGCAGCGAATTCTTCAACCGACTGGAAAACACACCGGCCCACTTCACGGAGTTGGCCACACGCATCGTCAGCAACTCCGACAGCGAAACCTACCGCTGGCTGGGGACCGTACCCAGAATGCGTGAGTGGGGCACCGGGCGGTTGGCCAAGGGGCTGCGCACCGAGTCTTATTCCGTCGAAAATCTCAAATACGAATCGACGCTCGCAGTCGATCGCGACGAGATCGCCGACGATCAGACCGGCCAAATCCGCGTGCGCATCGGAGAGCTGGCCCAGCGCGCCGCCACGCATAAGGACTACCTCATCGCCCAACTGCTCAACAGCGGCGCGTCCGCCGGGTTCACCAGCTACGACGGTGCGACCTTCTTCAGCAACGCCCACGTCTCAGGCCAAAGCGGGAGTCAGGACAACGACGTGACCAGCGCTGCGCTGGCACCGGGCGACCCCACGACGGCCGAATTCAAAACGGCATTGCGACAGGCCATCGCCACCATGATGACCTTCGCGGACGACCAGGGCGAGCCGCTGCCCATCGGCGCCGGCGGCTTCGTGTGCGTCGTGCCGCCGACCATGTTCTTCAGCGCCCTCGAAGCCATCAACGCCACCGTGGTGGACAACACCACCAACGTCCTGAGCGGTGCCGCCAAGGTCGTCGCCATGCCCTGGCTGACCGACGCGAGCGCGTGGTACCTGCTCAAGACCGACGGCGTGGTGCGCCCGTTCATTTTCCAGGATCGCGAGCCGGTCGAGTTCAACGCGCTGGCGGAGGACAGCGAGGAATCGTTCAAACGCGAAAAACTCCTCTTCGGCGTCCGCGCCCGCTACCGCATCGCCTACGGCTACTGGCAGTACGCAGTACGCACCGACTTCGTCTAAGCCCGACAGGCGATCGCGAGACGTCGGGACTGAGACACAGAGGGACGGTGGGGTGGGTGGGAATGTCCCTTGTGTCAAATGCGAACGACACCATCAGAGCCGCGACCGTAAGGGAGCGGTAATGGCGAGACAGAGATTCCGTGCAATCGAGGCGCTAACAGGAACCAGGGAACGCTCATGAGCTACATCACAAACAGCGACATCGAAACACGATTGGGCACGGCGCGGTACGTGCAGTTGACCGACGACGCCGGGACGGGGTCAGCCAACACAGCCGTAGCGGACGAAGTGCGGCTTGGGGCTGTGGGGGAAGTCGACAGCTACCTCGCACAACGCTACGCCGTTCCGATCGATCTGGTCACGCACGTCGAGACCGCCGGGCCGATTAAGAGTGCGGTGCTCGACCTGGCTGAGTATCGGCTGCACGCGCGGCGGCGCGAGGTGCCGGTCGGGGTGATCGGCAAGCGCGACGCGACACTGGCCTGGTTGCGGAACATCGCAGCCGGTGAGGCTTCGCTGCCCTCGGTGGCGGAGCTTCCCGCGAACGCAGCCACAGGGCTTCGGGCAACGACGACGGGTGCGGCGCGCGTGTTGTCTCGCGAGGAACTCGAAGGGTTTTAGCGGAAAACAGAAAATCGAAAGTCGAAAACCGAAAGAGGAAAGTCGAAAGAGGAAAGTCGAAAGAGGAAAGTCGAAAGAGGAAAGTCGAAAGAGGAAAGTCGAAAGAAGAAAGTCGAAAACAGACAGTTGAGGTCTTGGGGGGTGTGTTGTGAGTGAGCTTGGGGGAATCGAAAACGCGGTGGTGACGTTGATCGGGGGGATTCTGTCCGGGGGGCAGGCGGCGTTCCGGTCGGTGGCGGGCTTTTCGGATGCGGATCGGCGAAAGGCCTCCGCGTTCGCACGAAGTCTGAATCAGCCGGCGGCGGTGGTGGCCTACGCGGGGCGACTGCGCGGCGACGCAGCCGACGCCATCGTGGGGCTGCCCAAGCTCAGCGTCTTTGTGTCAGCCGTGAATCTGCGTGGCGGAAAAGACCCGCGCATCGGGGACAGTGCGACGCTCGGCGGATTCGATCTGCTCGGGTTAACCATGTCGGAACTCGACGGAGCCGTCGTGCAGACGGACCGCCGACTCGTCGCACTGGATGAACAGGCATCGAGCGCGGACGCCACCGGCGTGGTGTACGAACAGCGCTACGCCGTTGATCGTGTCAACACCCTGTCACCGCCGACGTTTGACGGCGTGGCGTTGGCCGGTGCGGAGAGCATCGTCGAGGTCGGCATCGGCGCGACGTCGGTCGATGTGCAATCGTTCGCATTTCCGGGGATCGACGGCGTTTTTCGCAATCACCTCGGCACGCGCATGCGCGAAATCAACTGGGCCGGCCAACTGCGTGCAGCCGACGACACGGCACTCAACACGATCGAATCCGTCATTGAGGCTGCGGTCGCGCGGGCCGGTGCGTTCACCATGACGGATTCGTTCAGCCGTTCGTTCGCCGAGTGCGTGTGCGATCGGTTCGTGCGCAGGGGGCCTCGGCGACGACACCCGGTGAGCGGGATGGCGTTGCAGGGGTTCGAGTTGCGGTTTGTGCAACTGGTTGTTTAGTGGGGCGTCGACTTCACCGGTTGAAAACCGGTGCCACACAGGACTCACCGGTTGCAAACCGGTGCTACACGGAAGACCTTTCTTGAAGCGGGTGAAGCATGCAGGCGATTGCGGGACGCGAACGAGAAGTTGAGCTGGTGACAGCCGAGGTGGAAACGTCGCCGGGGAGCGGGGTGTTCGAGATCGATGACCGCCTGCGTGTCGAGGAGGTGCGCATCGGGAGCGACGGCGATCTCTCGACGGCGCGCTTCACGGTGCGGCTGGACGATGCGGTCGACACCGCTGCTGCTCGGGCGCGCTACGCGGCGGACTTGCGCATGATCGCGAACGTGCGCAGCGACGAGCAGTCCGGCGACCGCGTGCTGTTCGACGGGCATGCGCCGATGAGCACCGCGAGGTGGTTCGGCGGGCCGGGTCATGCGGAAGATTCGTTCGGCTTTGTGGCCACCGGCGTCTACGAGCGTCTGGCGCGCGACATCGACGCACAAATCTACGGCCGGCGCATGCGCAGCGGCCTCATCGAAGACGGGCTTGCGACCGACCCCGGCGCGTGGGCTGATCGCAGCGTGCTGGTGACGGCCGAAACGTGCGTGTTCAATCCGGACGGCGTTGGCAATCGATCGGTCACACCGTTGAACATCACGCTGCCGGACGGTACGACGCGCCGCGTGCATATCTTCACGCACGACGAAGACGCCAACGGGCAACCGTGGACTTATCTGCAAGCCGTTCGCTATCTCGTGTGGTTCCACGCACCGCGTCGCGGCCCGGTGTTGGAGGGCAACGTGTTCGTGAGCACGGATGCGTTCATCGAATCGCTGCCGAACGCGGGCGGATCGAGCATGTTGATCCGGCGGTTGTTGCAGCCTTGTGCGTCGCTGGTGTGTGAAGCCACCAATCTGGTCGAGGCGCTGACGCTGCTGGCGGACGACGCGGGTATTCATCTGACGGTCGAGAGCGAGCGCGACGGTGCGGGCGTGCGTTCGAGCTTTCGTGTGTGGGCGGCCGGCGATCAGACGCGACGCAGCCTCAACCTGGCTCGGGGCGGATTTCACCCGGACGGTACGAAGCGATTCGACGTGTCGTCTTTGGCGGCCACCGACGTTTTGCGGGCGAACGAAGTGCAGTCGGCCAACATCGTCTGGGACGATGGGAAGATCATCAACGCGCCCATCGTGGTCGGCGGGGTGAAGGCCTACGAGATGACCGTTCCGCTGGTTCCCGGTTGGCCTCCGACGGCGAACCTGGACAACGTGGCGGCTGTGGATCGTGACAATGCGAAGTCACTGGCATTGACGCCGGGGCTGCTGGCGGTGCTGGGCAAGTCGGCGGAGCTGCTCGCATGGTTTCGCATGTACCACGCGGACGGCTCGGAGTACGCCGCGAACCGCTACGTGGGCCGACGATGGGTGCTCAATGAAGATGGCCGATTCGACGGTGCGACGTACAACCGAAACATCCCGTTCGACAACTATGGGCCTTTTGATTTCGGGACAGTGACAGGCTTTGACATTATGCGCCGCGGTGACTGGTCGCGTCGTTCGCGGCGGTTCCTGCCTGCGATTACGAAGACGGCGCTGGGGGCGGGTTTCGGTGTGTACGTGGAATTCAGCTTCGACTCGGGCGCGACGTGGGCGCGGGCGTCGGGTGATGTTTCGGTGGCGGCTGACCCGACGGGCGTGGTGTTTGAGGCGGCCAACACGACGACGATCGCGCCGCCGGGCGTCGATCCGTTGGAGCAGAATCTCTGGTACGCGATTATCGATCAGACGTTTCGCGTACGCGTGACGGCTGTGATCGAAGGGGACGAACGCTTGATTGCCAAGTCAGGCCCGGACGCCCGCGTGACGCCGACGCTGTTGACCACGTCGCGTATCGACTTCGCACCGAACACGTACGGGTTTGCGACGCGCCTGGGCACGACGAACGCATTGGCCAGCGTGAACCCCGGAGGCGACGACATCGAGCGTGACGACTCGACAGCCATCGCGCTGCGGGCCGACGTGCTGCGCGAGCGCAACGAGGATCGCCGTGTGACAGCCAAGCCCGTAGTGCCTTGGTTTGACACTCGATTCGACGTGGGTGATGAGGTGGCGGCTGTTCGCGGGCGAGGATTGTCGCTGGCGACGCGGACGGACGGTGCGACGCGCGGTCCGTGCGTTGTGGGCAAGCGCTACCGGTTCGACGGCGGGCGATGGGAGACGGAGTTGGACCTGGTCTGACGCGGTTCTTTGGATGGGGGCGGAATGATGCAGCGGGTGCGTGTGCAGGTGGAGCGGATTCGGGCGTATGCGGGGGACGCGACGTTTGAGGTGTTTGGTGATCTCGGGACGGGCGTGGTTGATTTCGACCGTCCGCTCACGCCGAGGCCTGTGCGGTTGTGGCCTGAGGCTGAGCGGCGGGCGGGGCATGTGTTGGACGGGCACCTGGTCGTGCGTCATCTGGACGCGATCAACCCGGACGGGCATGTGGAGGGCGAGCATTTGGGGGCGGAGCATCTCTATCCGGCGGCGGTGGTTGCGTACGAAACGCCGGGGTACGTCTTTGGCCGGTTTCAGCATGTGGTGCGCATGGCGGATGGCGCGGGGAATGTCTCGCCGTCGGCGTTCGCGATCGTGACGGTCAACAGTGCGCCGACAGTGCCATTGGGTGTCACTCGGAGCGGTTACGACGCTGTGACGGACCGCGTGAGTTTCGCGTTTGTGCCAAGCCGGTTTGATCCGGTGGCGGGGAAGTAGGGCGAGTTTAAGGGGGGTTTTGTGATGGCGGTGATTTATCCGAGTGAAGCCTATCCGCTGGAGGCGGCGGTTCAGGGGTTGGATGCGACGATCGATGTGCGTACGGGGTTGGCGTACATCGCCAAGGGCGTGGGGCCTAACAGCACGCCGTCGTATGAGATTCAGTACAACCGTCGCTTGCAGCGGCAGAACAACGTGCTGGCTGCGCTGCGTGCGGGGATGGTGGTGGACGAGGGCAGTACGCGCATCGGCGTGTATCCGATCACGTACCGTCTGAGGGGGCTGACGAAATCGTTTGACGGTGCGACGGCTCAATCCGTGCCGGACGGCACGACGCGGCGCGTGTATCTCGACGCGGGCAACACGTTGCGGATTCAGCCGACGTTTCCGTCGGACCTGACCGCGCACTTTCCGCTCGCGACGGTGACAGCCAACCTCGGTTTGCTGACGATTGTCGATGAGCGGCCTGCGGTGCTGTGGGAAGTGTCACCAGTTGGCACTACCGGCGCGACGATTCCGTTCGCACCGAGCGTGTTCCTGTCCGGGACGCTGAGTGTGAAGGTGTATGAGGCCGGCTGGGTCGCGCCGGTGGATTTCACGCTGCGCGACGCGACGGGCCTGGTGAACACGGCGCCGGTTGGTGCGAGCCTGATTGCGGATGTGCGCGTGGACGGGGTTTCGGTGTTCGCACAGCAGTCGGACATGATCGTGATCGCGGCGGGTCAGACGCTGGACACGTCGGCGCGGGTGGATGTGCTGGTTACGGCTGGTTCGGTGCTGACGTTTGAGGTTGAGCAGATCGGCTCGACGACGCCGGGTGCGGATCTGACGATCGTGCTGAACGGGTTGTGCTCGACGGACATCGTGTAGCGCGAAGTTGGATTGGTTGAGGTAGCTGTGACGCGCCGTCAATGAAGCGGCGCGACACCTTGGGGCGAAATCATTTTCATTCAAAAGGGGGAATCAAACGATGGGATACGGTGAGATTTATGATGCGGCGACTGATGCGGTTCATGTGTTGCGCAAGCAGGCTGCGGTGGCGTGTGCGAAGGCGGCGGCGGACATTTTGAATGAGTCGCCCGCGATGGCCAACCATGCGCAGCGCGTGCAGTGGGCGCGTCTGGTGATCAAGCCCGCCGGTCCGACCGCGATGGCGGAGCGGATGGTGTGGAAGATTCTGGAGAACGCGACGATTCAGGCCGCACCGACCACGGCGACGGACAGCGATGTTCAGTTCGTGGTGAATGCGTTGGTCGATACGTTCGCGGGCGAGGAATAGGACGAGGCTGAGGCCTGAGATGGATGGGGAGTGGTGATGGCGAACAAGATTTATGTGAATCAGGAAGCGGCGGTCACGTTCGGAACGAACACGGACACGGTGACGTGTACGATCAAGAATCTCGCAGCCGGTGCGGGGCGGGTTTCGGCGCAGCTCGATCGGGGGGCCGGGGCGCGGGCCGAGGAGTTTGAATGGCGGGCGAAATTCACGTTCGCGACGACGCCGGTGGTGGGTGAAGCCATCGATCTTTACCTGAGTCCGTCGGACGGATCGATTCAGGACGGAGACCTGGGCACGTCCGATGCGGATGTTGACGGCGTGCTGGGCAGGGGTGCGGTGGTGGATGTGGTTAAGAATCTTTACTACCTCGGATCGGTGGTGGTGCAGAAGGCCGACGCGACGCAGTCGATGAAGGCCGGCGGACGGTGCAGGATCGCGTCGCGTTATGTCTCGCTCGTGGTGCATAACAACACGGCGGACGCGCTGGGCGCGGTTGATGCGGATCAGCAGGTTCGATTGATTCCCAGCCCGGCGGAATTGCAATGAGACATCGCTTGAGCAGGTTTCAACCATTGGGCTGGGGCGATGCGGCCCGGTCACGGGGCGAGTCGGTTCGGCCTGAGCTTTGGCCTGACGCTGCGTGGTATCCGACGCTGGGGCCGACGGGCAATGTGCTTCGCGATGTGGGTGGGCGCGGGCGTCATGGATTGGCCACCAACATTGCGGCTGCGGATTTATGGTCCACCGAAAATCCGTTCGGGCGCGTGCTGCGTTTTAGTGGGTCGGCGGGTGCTGATGAGGTTGTCGAGACATCCTACACGCGGACGCTGGGTGATTTCACGTGCGTCGCGTGGTTCCTGGCGACCGGGGCCGGCGAAGCGTTCAGCCGTGTGGTGGACAAGCGTTTCGATTTCGGTTTTTGGATGGGACGCAATCAATCGACGGCGAACAGTTGGGGTGCGGGTATTCGCGAGACGTCCGGCGATGGGTACGGCGACTTCTTGACGTTGGGTGACGGGTCTTGGCATCAGCTTGTGTGCCGGCGGCGCGGGACGGAGAAACTCGTGCTGGGCAATGGTGGCTCGGTGATGTCGGTGACCACGGTGACGTCGGCATTGCTCAGTACGGATACGCTCAACATCGGCAACGACACGCCGTGGCGTACTTCGGCGCTGGCTGGTTGCGTGGGTCCGGTGCTGCTGTTTGAGCGGGCCATTTCGGATCAGGCGATTGTGGAATTGTTCGACGATCCGATGAGGCCTTTGCGACGGGGGCGGCGGGTGTATGCCAAGACGGTGTCGAGCGCCGGGTCGCTGCCGGTGGTGGCGCATCACCGCCGGATGATGGAGCGCGTGTGATGCGGCGTGGTTGGTGTTTTGGGTTGGTGGGTGTGTTGAGCTTGAAGGGAGTGGATCGAAAATGTTTTTGAAACAAGGGACTGCGCGGGTGGTTCGAGTGGGGCCTTTCCTGGATTCGACGGATGGCAACACGGCGGAGACGGGGTTGACGATCGGTCAGGCTGACATTCGGTTGAGCAAGAACGGGGGGGACTTTGCATCGACGAATCAGAGCGGGGGTGCGACGCATGACGAGGGCGGGTTTTACGCGCTGACGCTTGATGCCACCGACTCGGATACGGTGGGTGAGCTGGAGTTGTACGTGCATGTGGCGGGCGCGTTGTACGTCAAGTCGCGGTTCTTTGTGCTGGCTGGTCAGGTGTACGATTCGATGGTGGGGGCCGATCGTTTGCAGGTGGATGCGGCGGAGGTTTCGGGCAGTGCGGCTGCTGCGGATGCGCTTGAAGTCAATATTGGGAATCTGGACGCGGGCGTTTCGAGCCGGTTGGCGAGTGCGGCTGCTCCGGCGAACTTTGTTGATCTGGCGATCACGGCGGCCACGGGGCGCGTGACGGTTGGGACGAATCTGGACAAGACGGGGTACGACCTGGCTGGTGTGAAGAAGACGCTGGATGAGCTGAACGATGCGTCGGCTTCGCAGGTGGCGGACGCGGTGCTGGATGAGCCGACGGCGCAGCATCAGACGGTTGGTTCGCTGGGTGCGGAGGTCAGTTTGGCCAAGGCGATGCTGGCCAACAAGCGCGTGCATACGATTTCCACGGGTGTGGATGTTGTAATGGGTGACGATGGTGTGACACCGGTGCGCACGATGACGCCGACGGACGGTGGGAATGACGTTATTGAGGTTGTGCCGAGTTAGCGTTGTGTTGTGCGGGGCGTCCGCGCGGACTGAAGTCCGCGGCTCGTTGGGTGGGGAACCGAGCTTCGTTGGAGTGTCGTGGTATGGCATCTGAATTGTTTGACAAGTGGCTGGCGCATTACGATTCGATTCATCGGGGTTGGACGGTGCGTGGTATTGCGAACGGGGTGTCGGCTATGAACGGGTGGGGCGTGCCGCGTGTTGCGGGCGGGTACAACCTGTATCGCGGTTCGGGGTCGGCTGACGCGATTGATTTCACTTCGCCGGTGGGGGCGGCTGGGCGTGATGTTGTGGGGATTTCCAATTTTGCGTGGCGGCCTCATGCGGTGTCGACGCGCTATTATTATGCGGTGAAGTCGATCGGTGGCGGCGGGGTTGAGAGCGAGGGGTCGCTTCCGGCTCGGGTGGCGGAGTTTGACGGTGGGGGAGGCTTGATCGGGTTGCGGCCTAACGCGCCGACGGGCCTTGCGGTGCGTGCGACGGCGGGCGGAGCGTTCGCGCTTCGCTGGTTGTACGGGTCGCGACTTGAGGCGGCGGCTCCTTCTGCGTTTCGGATTTATCACGATGCCGGGACGGGGACGGTGGATTACAACACGCTGGTGGCGAGTGTTCCTTACGTGCGCGGGCGGGCGCATTTTGTTTACGCGTCGGCTGGGTTCGCACATGGTTCGCGACGGGTGTGGGCGGTGCGGGCGGTGACGGACGAGGGCGTTGAGGATGGGAATGTTGTGACGGCGTTTGGTTGGGCTGACGCGACGGCGCCGCCGGTGCATCCGTCGGTGCGGGCGTCGAGCGTTGAGGCCGGTGAGGGGATGGAACCTTGAGCATTCGATCAATCGAGCAACTTCGTGTGAATCAGTCGGCGATTTTGGACGACTATCGTGCGCGGCGATCCGCGGTGGCGGCGACAGGTGCGAGCGGTGTTTCGTCGGGTGTTGAGACGGTGGCGACGCTGGGCCGAGTGACAGGTGTTGTCACTGTTGATGCGACGTATGGGCCTCATCTGACGGTGGCGGTTCAAGAGTTTGCTGGGACGCCGCCGTTTGCGTCGGACGCCGCGAAACCGATTCAGCGAGCCAATCCGACGCCGAATCACGTTGTGGCTGACTATGCGGTGAACGAGTTTGTCGAGCTGCTGCCCGCACGCGGTGCGCTGCTGGCGTCGAAGCTGCAATAGCTTTGTGCGTGGTGGGATGGTCACGCCTGCTACTGGGGGATGCACCCCTTCATTTCTTTGTTACATGGTTTTTGGGTTGACATACCGGGCGATGTCGCGCTAGCTGTTGGTGCGGTTTTGGATTGTGTCGCACTCGGGATTTGGAACGTGTCGCACGCGACACGGCTAAGCGGGTGCTGGAGGTGTTGGGCGCTCTTATGATTGCTTGGGTTGTTAATCCTGTTCGCAAATATGCGGTGCGCATCGCTTGGGTGGCACTCTTTGGGCTTCATGTTGCGCTGCTGACGCGGTCGTTGTATCTGGGCGAGGCGTCGATCGGCGGTCAGATTGCGCTGGCGGTTACCGTTGTCTTTTTGGGGCTTAAAAGCGTCGGTCTTGCGGCGCTTCGGTTTCGGTGTAGTCGTCGGGCTGTTGTGGCGGGGATGTTGATCGTCGTCGTGATGCATGCGGGCGTGATTGACCGATCGTTTGAGGCGGACGTTTCTTTGCTTTGGCCTTGGATGGTTCCGTTGGCGTTTTCTGTGTGGTGCCTGGATTCGCGCTGGGTTCGTGTTCTTGGTCGGCTGTTGTCGGCTGCGGTTGCGGCGCTGGGTTGTGGTGCCGGGATTTCGCATCTTTTTCGGGTCGCCTATGTGCGCGGTGATCTTGATTTCTCTGTTTTGCGTGGCTATTTCGTGTTGAATGCTTGGCCTCGCTGCCCTCCTTCTGCTGCCTGAATTTCACTGTTGACTTTTCTTTGGCGTTTGTGTGCGCGTTCCTGTTTGGGCGCGGCTTGAATGCTGCACGCCCGATCCTTCATCGGGTGGATTAAGTGACTTGATTTTGCGCGCATTTGCTCCCTCACGACTGCGTCGTGGTGGGCGCGCTGCGTACAGGTGGAAGGAAAGGACTGATGGACATTATGAGAAATTTGAACGTGGCGGTTGCGTTGGCGTTGTTGGGTTTCGCGGGGTCTGTGATTGGGTTTGAGGCTGACTTTGAACTGGTGACGGGGGTGGATGTGATGCAGCTTCCGGGGACTGTGCGCACGGTGTTTCCGAACCCTGGTCCGCCGACGGCGCCGGGGAGTTTTGCGGATGGCGACCGTTTGGCGGGTACGTCTGATTCGGGCGGGATTGCGACGTATTTCGGCGATGGTGTGCCGATGTTCGCGCCGAACGAATTTGGTTCATTGAGCATGTTTTTTCGCAGAGGGAGCATACCGGCTGGTCCGGGGATCATTATTCCTTTGATGGCGATTGATTATCTGGGCGGTCCGTTGCTGGACCTTGACGGTGATGCGGGCGACGGGGTGCGCAGTCTGGTGCCGGTGACTGGTGCGAGCGCGGTTCTGCTGCCGGGTACGTCGAGTGCGATCAGGCTGGAGCCGGATTTCGGTGCGGGGACGATCACGCTGACGGGGTTCGATGCGACGGGGAATAATGAAGGCAGTCCGGGGTTTGGGCCTGAGATTGCGACGCTGGTGAATGTGTTGGCCGGCACCACGACGGATGGGATGGGTGGGGCTGCGATCAATCCGACGGTCGATACGCGGGCCGGTTCGTTGGCGGCGTTTTCGGGTACGAGTGGAATGCTGGCGGGTGTGTATCGGATTGAGAATCTCGGTTTTGAGTTTTGGCAGGACTCGGTGTTGGACAGTCCGTCCACGGGGCCTGTGCTGGGATCGTTTCAGTATCTGGGCACGATGTCGGGTTGGCTTGTGGTTCGGTCGCAGTCGGGGAGTTTTCCGGTGATGGCGGGCGAGGGGTTGGGATCGACGGGTTGGCCTGCGGTGGATGTGTCGCAGGTGGGCAATGTGTTTTCGGCGGCGCATGGGGCGCCGACTGCGACGATCGCGGACGGGCCTGCGTCGGATGTGTTTTCGGCGGCGGGCAACGGGGGGTTGTTGCTGAGCGATTTCGGCGGTGATCTTGGGGCGTACTTTGACAGTGTCGTGGTAGCGTCACTCGCGACTGAGAAGACATCCTTTGTTTATCTGGAGTCAGCCGGATTCGGGATCAACAACAGTTTCGATCCGGTGTTTGGGGATTCGAGCAGTTATGACGTGGTTCTGACGGGGGCGTCGGCGTGCATCGTGCTGCCGGGCAGCGCCGGGGATGCGGACGGGAACGGCGTGCTGGATGTGTGCGATTCTGGTGTTGGTGTTCCGGCGGCGAGCGATTGGGGCATGGTGATTTTGTGCCTGTCTATGTTGATCGCGGCGACGGTTGTTTGGGGGCGGCGACCGGCGGTGGCTGCGTAGTTTTTACGCGGTACCTACAGGACTTAAGTCGAGGGACTGGGTTTGTCGCATGGTCTCATGCGCTGACTTGCGACAAACCCGCCCTCGCGTTTTCTTGATTGGGGATTGCGACTTCCTGGGGCTACATGCCCGCCTTGAAGGCGGACATGCCACCCGGCGAAGCGTGTCACCTGTTACTTGTCGGGCTGTTGTTCGTTGTTGGGGCGTCCGCGCGGACTGAAGTCCGCGGCTCGTTGGGGTTGGGCGGTTGGGGTATGGGTGGTATCCTGATCGGGTTGTTTGGGACGTGATTTATCGACAGGTACTTTTGGATAGGGCGGCTGAGATGATGCGCGGGTTTGGTGTTCTTCGGACTGTTTTCTGTGTGGCGTGTTTTGGGGGGGAAGCTTGTTCCCTTCGTGCCCGTGCATTGGTCGCGCTGTGGGGTGTGACTTTGATGATGTTTGGTTTTGTGTCGGCTGACGGTGCGCGGGGCGGGGAGACGCATCCGTTTTCGGTGCGGGATATGCTGGCGATGGAGCGGGTTGGTGATGCCCACGTTTCGCCGGACGGGTCGCGTGTTGTGTTCGTGAAGCGTTCGATGGACATGGAGGCGAATCGGGGGCGGTCGGACCTGTGGACGGTGGGCGTTGATGGGACGGGATTGCGTCGATTGACCTCGCATCCGGCGGGCGAGCACAATCCGCGCTGGTCGGCAGACGGCAGGCATGTCTGGTTTCTTTCGTCGCGGTCGGATTCGTCGCAGGTGTGGAAGATCGCGGTGGACGGCGGCGAGGCGGAGCAGGTGACGGATTTTTCGCTGGATGTCGGGTCGCTTGCAGTGTCACGTGATGGCACCCGGTTGGCGGTGTCGATGGAGGTGTTTCCGGGCAAGAGTGTCGAAGAGACGCAGGCGATGCTCGATGAGCGGGCGCAGTTGAAGACGACGGGTCTGGTTTACGATAAGTTGTTCGTGCGTCACTGGGACACGTGGAAGGATGGTCGGCGGGCGCATTTGTTTGTGGTGCCGGCGGATGGAAGTTCAGCCGTTGATGTGATGAAGGATATGGACGCGGATTGTCCGACGAAGCCGTTTGGCGGGCCGGAGGATTTCACGTTTACGCCGGATGGGAATTTTGTCGTGTTTTCGGCGCGCGATGTTGGGGTGGAGGAGGCGTGGTCGACGAATTTTGATTTGTTTCTGGTGTCGGTCGAGGATCCGACGCGCCGGAAGTCCATCACGCTGGCCAACGCTGCATGGGACAGTGAGCCGGTGTTTTCTCCGGATGGGCGGACGCTGGCGTATACAGCGATGGTTCAGGCTGGGTACGAATCGGATCGGCGTCGGATCGTGTTGCTGGATTTGCAGTCGGGCAGTCGCCGTGTGCTGACGGAGGATTGGGATCGGTCGCCGGGTTCGCTGACGTGGTCGCGCGACGGGAAGCGCCTCTACGTGCGGGCGAGCAATGTGGGGCAGCGGTCGTTGTTTTCCGTTGATGTTGAAAGCGGCGAAGCGAAGCTTCTGGTGCGCGAGGGGACGGTGACGATGATCGCGGGTGAGGCTGACGACGGTCGCATCATCTTCGGTATGGACCATCTGAAGTCGCCGGCGGAATTGTATTCGGTGAAGTCGGATGGCAGTGGTCGGACGCAAATTACGCATATCAATGCGGAGCAACTGGACTCTGTTCGTATGGGCGACTTTGAGCAGTTCAGTTTTTCCGGCTGGAATGATGAGACGGTGTATGGGTTTGTGGTCAAGCCGGTGGATTTCGATCCGTCGAAGAAATATCCGGTGGCGTTTCTGATTCACGGTGGGCCTCAGGGGTCGTTCGGGAATCATTTTCATTATCGATGGAATCCGCAGGCGTATGCCGGGGCGGGGTATGCGGCGGTCTTTATCGATTTCCACGGGTCGACGGGATATGGGCAGGCGTTTTGTGATTCGATTCGGGGGGACTGGGGCGGCAAGCCACTGGAGGATTTGCAGAAGGGGCTGGCGGCTGCTCTGAACAAATACCCGTGGATTGATGGTGAGCGGGCGGCTGCACTGGGTGCGTCTTACGGCGGGTTTATGATTAACTGGATCGCGGGGAACTGGTCTGATCGGTTTCGGTGCCTGGTGAATCACGACGGGAATCTGTGTGAGCGTTTGGCGTATTTTGACACTGAGGAGCTTTGGTTTCCGGAATGGGATCATTTGGGGACGCCGTGGGATAACCCCGAGGGTTACGAGAAGCACAATCCATTGCGGTTTGTGAAGAACTGGAAGACGCCGATGCTGGTGATTCACGGTGCGTTGGATTTTCGCGTGGTGGATACGCAGGGGTTGTCGACGTTTACGGCGCTTCAGCGCCGGGGGATTCCGAGCAAGCTGCTTTACTTTCCTGATGAGAACCACTGGGTGTTGAGGCCTGAGAATAGTGTGCAGTGGCATGAGACTGTTTTGGAGTGGTTGGGTCGGTGGACGGCTGAGTAGTCGCGTGCCGTAACGAGACGGTTTTCGCCCTCGCGCGTTTTCAGATTCCCCTGCAGATGGAACTTCTGCTCTTTCAGTTCTCGCGCCACGGTTCGCGGGCCGACCTGAAAACCCTGGCGCTGCAACGCCGCCGCCAGATTGTACGTGCTCTTGCATGCCCAACGCAAGGCAGATTCCGGATCGCCGCGGGCCGTTGGTTCCACAAGCAAATCCAATGCCTCGATTGCTCCCGGTTGACTGTCACGGGCACGCTTGCGGCCGCCGCCCCTGCTCCGAATACGCGGAGTCGAGAATACGTCTTCGCCCGCAGCCGCAGCCGCAGCTTCTACTTCGCGGATCCCCTTGTGTACCGTCGCAGACGACATTCCCGTGGCCGCCACCACCGCCGCAATACCCCCGCGGCCCAGCGAGCGTGCCTCAGTGGCTGCCCACACACGCCGGGAACGCTCAT
>JAJRSP010000051.1 GCA_024278775.1 Planctomycetota bacterium | reverse complement strand
GGTGCATGACAGTTTCGGCGGAACCTCAAATCTCGTATCGGAACAGGAGAGCGGTACTTGGCGCTGTTTATTATCCGGCCGCTCCATAACTGTCGCGGTTCTGATGGCCGCAATTGCTCCGCCGGAATTGTCATGGACCCGATGCGGACCCCCGCTCCCTTACGGTCGCGGCTCTGATCGGTTTCTTGCTATCGGGGGAGATTTGGAAACCGCCAAGTTGTTCGGTTGAAACGTGTTGTGTGGTGCGGCGGGTCCGGTCGATGCGATCCGCCGTTTTCGTCGGTACGAGGAGTGAGTTGGTCAGCGTGTGTCATGATATCCGGAATCACAAAAGACCATCAACGCTTTCGCCAGATCGTCAAGGGCAAGATTCGTGAGGATCTGCGCAAATTTCTCACGCGCGGTGAGCTGATTGGCAGGGAAGGCAACAAAGCCATCAGCATTCCCGTGCATGGTATCGACACGCCGCATTTTCGTTACGGCGACAACAACGACTCCGGCGTTGGTACGGGCGATGCGTCGGCGGGGGATCAGGCTGACACGCAGGGCGAGGGCATCGGCCCCGGCGGCGATCAGGAGGGCAAGCACATTCTGGAGGTCGAGGTCAGCCTCGATGAATTGGCGGACATCCTCGGCGAGGAATTGCAACTCCCGCGTATCGAGCCCAAGGGCAAGAAACAAATCAGCAGCGAGCGCGACAAGTACACCGGTATCAGGCCTGTGGGGCCTGAATCGCTCAAGCATTTCAAGCGCACGTACCGCCGGGCGCTGCGCCGACAGATCATGACCGGCCAATACGACCCGGACAATCCGCGTATCATTTTTGAGCGCGGCGACAAGGTCTACCGCAGTTGGAAGACGGTGATGAGCCCGCGCTCCAACGCCGTGATTATTTACATGATGGACGTTTCCGGCTCTATGGGCGATGAGCAGAAGGAACTCGTCCGCCTGGAAGCGTTCTGGATCGACGCTTGGTTGCGCCGCAATTATCGCGGAATCGAGAGTCGCTACATTGTTCACGACGTGCGCGCCGGCGAGGTCGATCGTGAGACGTTTTACCGCATTCGCGAGGACGGCGGCACGCGGATCAGCAGCGCGTTTCGGGCGGCTAAGGCGCTGATTGAAAATCACTACGTCCCGCACGAGTGGAACATCTACCTGTACCACTTTTCCGACGGCGACAACAGCAGCGAAACCGACAGCCGCGAATGCTGTGCGCTGCTGCGGGATCATCTCCTGCCGATGTGCAATATGTTCGGTTACTACCAGGTGGCGAGCGCGTACGGCAGCGGGAATTTTATCAACGTTTTGCACGAGCATGTGGCTGACGAAGAGCGACTCATTACCAGTCGCGTCAATACCAAGGACGACATTTACGACAGTATCAAGGCTTTCTTCAAGGCGGGGCGATAACGCGACGAGTAAGAGTTCAGCCGTGTGTAATGTCAAATGGCGACAAACACTATTGGGTATCGTGGATGCGATAATAACCCTCTTCCTCCCCTCCTTGCGAAGGAGGCTGGACGCGACCAAGTCGGGAGCGTCCAGAATCAGGTTTTTCTTGCGAAGTGAGGCGTTTCGCCGGTCCAGACCCCCCTGTATCCCCCCTTTGCAAGGGGGGAAAAGATCGTTTTCTGTCGCAAGGCGAGGGCAGGCTGTGGCTTCGTATTGCACATGGCTGACCTGTTACCGCGACGATCGGCCAACACTATGATGCGAACCAAAGCCATCCCGTTGCCGCAGGAACTCGCCCGCTGGGCTGAGGAAATCGCCGAGCACGCTCGCCGCGAAGGGCTGGATTTTTACGAAACCGTTTTCGAAATGCTCGACGCGGATCAGATCAGTCGCGTCGCTGCCTATGGCGGATTTCCGCAGCGTTATCCGCATTGGCGATTCGGCATGGAATACGACAGTCTGCAAAACAGTCATCGCTATGGCTTGAGTCGTATCTATGAGATGGTCATCAACAACGATCCGTGCTATGCCTATCTGCGCAATGACAACACGCTCGTCGATCAGAAGACGGTGATGGCCCACGTTTACGGCCACTGCGACTTTTTCAAGAATAACACGTGGTTCAGCCAAACCAATCGCCGCATGATGGACGAGATGGCCAACCACGCCACGCGCGTCCGGCGGTACATCGATCGATATGGGCTGGAAAAAGTTGAACGCTTCATCGAGCGGTGTCTGGCGCTCGACAACATGATCGATCCGCACTCGGTGTTTATGAAGCGTCGCGCGCCGCGCGGTACGAAACCCAGCGATTCGAACGGGGCTGAACCCACGCGATACCCCGCCAAGTCGTACATGGATCGGTACATCAACCCGCCGGAAGACATGGAGTCGGGTGACGAAAACGGCCAACGGGAACAGCGTGTCGAGACGTTCAGACTGCCCGTCGCCCCGCAGCGCGATGTGCTTCTGTTTCTGCTGGAAAACGCGCCTTTGGCGGATTGGCAGTCCGATGTGCTCTCCATTATTCGCGAGGAGGCTTACTATTTCGCGCCGCAGGGGCAGACCAAGATCATGAACGAGGGCTGGGCGGTCTATTGGCACTCGACCATTATGACTAACTACTGCCTTCAGGCCCATGAGATGATCACCTACTGCGATCATCATTCCGGGACGCTGGCTACCTCACCCGGACGACTGAACCCTTACAAGCTCGGCGTTGAGTTGTTTCGCGACATCGAGAGCCGATGGAACAACGGTCGGCACGGTATCGAGTACGACCGCTGCACCGATATCGAAGCGCGTCGTACGTGGCAGACGCGCACGCCGCCCGAAGGGCGCGTCATCGGCCAGGGGTCGATTGGTCGGGAGAAGATTTTCGAAGTGCGCCGCATTCACAACGACGTGACGTTCATCGACGAATTTCTCACGCCGGAATTCGTGGAAGAACAGAAGCTCTATCACTACCGCTACGATCCTTCGACGGGCCGGATGGTTGTGGTTAATCGTGACTTCGACAAGATCAAAGCGCAGATGCTGTTTCAACTGTCCAACCACGGCCAACCGTACGTGTATGTTATGGACGGAAACTATCGCAACCGCGGCGAGCTGTATCTGGCCCACAAGCACAACGGTTTCGATATGGACATCAAGTACGGCGTCGAGACGCTCAAGAGCGTTGAGGCTATTTGGGGTAGACCTGTCCACATCGCCATGCGCATCGACGACGAGGCGATGCTGTTCAGCTACGACGGCGAGCAGTCCACGCAGCAACGCATCGACGAGTCCCTCGATCTGCCGCTGCATCAGATGTCGTAACGGTCTGTTTAAGGGCCGAGCCTTCTGTGTGGCACCGGTTTTTAACCGGTGCGGTGAAAACACGGGTTGCAAACCCGTGCCACACTTATCAACAGTCCGCTGAGATCGACGCCTGTGAATGGGCATCACCTTTGGCGCGAAGATCAGGATTGGCTAAGCTGGGTCCGTGATGGACCAGACGCGCACGCAACAACCGTTCCAAACCGGTGAGACCTTCGCCCGCGAGATGGACGCTGCCGATCCGCTGGCGACGTACCGCGAGCGGTTTCTCATTCCCACGCGGGCCGACGGCAGCGAGGTGGTTTATTTCGCCGGCAACTCGCTCGGGCTTCAGCCGAAATCGGTCAGGCCTGTCGTCGAGCAGGAGCTTGAGGACTGGGGCAGGCTGGCGGTTGATGGTCATTTTCGCGGCAAGACGCCGTGGTTCTCCTACCATGAGATTTTCCGTGAATCCGGGGCGAGGCTGGTCGGCGCGCTGCCCGGAGAGGTTGTCATGATGAACAGTCTCACCGTGAACCTGCATCTGATGATGGTGACGTTTTATCGGCCCACGCCCGAGCGGCACAAGATCGTCATTGAGAATGCGGCATTCCCTTCCGACACGTACGCCGTGAAATCGCAATTGGGCAGCCACGGATATGATCCCGAGGCTGGGCTGATCGTGGTGAAGCCGCGCGAGGGTGAACACACGCTTCGTACTGAAGATATCGAGCGACTGATTGACGAACGCGGTTCCGAAATCGCTCTGGTCATGTTGGCGGGTGTGAACTTTTTGACCGGGCAGGCGTTCGACATGCAGCGTATCACCGCCGCCGCCCGGAAGAAGGGGTGTGCCGTCGGTTGGGACTTGGCCCACGCCGTGGGAAACGTGCCGCTGAGTTTGCACGATTGGGATGCCGATTTTGCGGTGTGGTGCTCCTACAAATATCTCAACGCAGGCCCTGGAGCGGTGGCTGGTTGTTTTGTGCATGAGCGTCATGGAAAGAACCCGGATTTGCCGCGTTTCGCCGGGTGGTGGGGCAATGACCCCGAGACCCGTTTTCGCATGCACCTCGAGCCGGATTTCATTCCCCGGGCCGGTGCTGACGGCTGGCAGATATCCAACCCGCCGATCCTTGCGCTGGCACCGGTGAAAGCTGCCATCGACATATTTGACGAGGTTGGGATGTCTGCTCTGCGTGCCAAGTCTGAGAATTTGACCGCGTACCTGGAATTCCTGTTCGAACAGCATCCGGGCGATTTTTTCCAGATTATCACGCCGCGTGAACCGGCTGCTCGGGGTTGCCAACTCTCGATTCTCGTTCACGATGCACCGAAGAAGCGCTTCGCCGCGCTTGAGGAGCAGGGCGTGATCTGCGATTTCCGCGAACCCAACGTCATCCGCGTAGCCCCCGTGCCGCTGTACAACACGTTTGCTGATGTGCATCGCTTTGTGGCTGCGATCGGCGCAACGTAGGTTTGTCAGCCTGTCAAACCTGAGCGGTCGTGAAGTTTCGGTTCGCTTGATGGGCTTCGCCGCGTTCTGGCTCATATCAGAAATCTGGAATAGCATCGGCGGGCTGAGTTCTTGGGGCGACGGGATGATCGCCAGACCAATCGCCTGAATCGGTGATTTCAAAATCCTGTTGATGATTGCGATATGAACAGTAGCGAGACCAAATTCCACATCGCCGGAGCTGGGCTGGCGGGGTCGCTGATGGCGATCTATCTGGGGCGAGCCGGGTATCAGGTGGACGTTTACGAGCGTCGGGGCGATTTGCGCGATCTGGAATCGGGGCCTGGGCGGTCGATCAACCTCGCGCTGTCCGTTCGCGGGATCCACGCGCTGGAACGGGCTGGGTTGGCTGACAAAGTGCTTGCCGACGCCGTCGCGATGCCGGGCCGCATGGTCCACGGGCTTGACGGTTCGTCCGCGTTTCAGCCTTACAGCAAGAATCCCAACGAGCACATCAACTCGGTCTCGCGGCTGGAGTTGAACCGCACACTGATCGACGAAGCCGAGAAAACGCCCGGCGTGCGACTGTTCTTCGATCACAAGTGTCAGGAGGTGGACCTCGCGACCGGGTCGATGGAGATTCTCAAGACCACGACGCTCGAAACCATGCGCGTTGAGGACGGTATCGTTATCGGGGCTGACGGCGCTTTTTCGGTGGTGAGACGTCGGCTGCAGCGCACGGACCGTTTCAACTACCAGCAATCTTACCTCGATCATGGCTACAAGGAGCTTGTCATCCCGCCGGACGACAACGGCGGGCACCGCATCGAAAAGAACGCCCTGCACATTTGGCCTCGCCGGTCTTACATGATGATCGCGCTGCCCAATCAGGACGGCTCCTTCACCTGCACGCTTTTTTGGCCTTTGGAAGGGCCGTTCTGCTTTGACAACCTGCAAACGCCCGACGACATCCTGAACTTCTTCCGCGAGCATTTCGCCGATGCTGTTCCGCATATGCCCACGCTCGTCGAGGATTATCAGGGCAATCCGGTGAGCACGCTGATGACCGTCCGCTGCAATCCGTGGTACCACAAGGACAAGTGCGTGCTCATTGGCGACGCAGCCCACGCCGTCGTTCCGTTCTATGGCCAGGGCATCAACGCTGGTTTCGAGGATTGCGAAGCCTTGATCGACTGCATGACAAAGCACCCCACAGACTTTGAACAGGCCTTTGCCGATTACAATGTTCAACGAAAAGAGAACTCCGACACCATCGCCGACTTGGCGATCGCGAACTTCGTTGAAATGCGGGATCGCGTCGGTTCGCCCGCATTTTTGCGAAAGAAAAGGCGCGAGCGCCTGCTCGACCGATGGTTCCCGAACTACGTACCGCTCTATTCGCTCGTGACGTTTTCACGCGTGCCTTATGCGGAGGCTGTTCGTCAATCCGCGCGGCAGGACAAGAAAGTGTCCATCGTTGCCGGAGTCCTGATCGCGTTGGCTACGATTGTTTTGGGTTTGCTGATTCTCTGGCAGGTGTGACACGATGTCCTTGACGTACGAAAACTATTTGAAAATCCGTGAGCTTATCGCGCTCCAGCAGGTTCAGTCCGATCCGCCCGAGCACGACGAAACGCTCTTCATCGTCATTCACCAGGTCTACGAGCTTTGGTTCAAGCTGCTCCTGCACGAGATGGATCGCGTTAAGACTCTGCTAACCACCGACGATCTGTACGGTGCTGTCGCGACGTTCCAACGCATGCGCACCGTGATGAAAACGCTTGTCAGCCAACTCGACATTCTCGAAACGATGACGCCGATGGGCTTCAACAGCTTCCGCGCCCGGCTGGAGTCCGCCTCGGGTTTTCAGTCCGCTCAGTTTCGCGAATTTGAATTCGCCCTCGGCTACAAGCGCGAATCCGTGCTCGCGCTTCACGAAGCCAACAGCGCAGCCCACGTCGCGCTGGTAAAGCGTTTTCGCGAGCGCACGGTCGTCGATCACTTCTACGATTTCCTGGAGCAGCACGGCTTCGATTTGCCGGATGAGCTGAAGAGCAAAGACGTCACCGAGTCAACCATCGCCCACCCCGCCGTCGAAGAGGCTGTGTTTCGTCTTTACAAGGAAGATCGCGGCGTGGCGATCTTGCTCGAGCTGATGACGGACTTCGATGAAGGCTTGCAGGAATGGCGATACCGGCACGTCAAGATGGTCGAGCGCACCATCGGGATGAAAGTCGGTACGGGCGGATCGAGCGGGGCGGAGTTTCTCCGCAAGACACTGTTTCAGCCGGTTTTTCCCGATCTTTGGAATGTCCGGCATCGCTTGTAGGAACCTGCCGCGACGTGGTTGATTCGTGACACGCTTGGCAGGTCGTGCGCGACCGATCAGAACCGCGACAGTCATGGAGCGGCCGGAGCGAAGATTGCGCTACTGACCACGACCAATGCGGAATTGTGGAGGAAGCGACCAGGCCGAGAGCGGGTTACACGTGTATGCACTCGCATCAACTGTTCCGGTTTCGCCAGAGATTGCTACGCGGTCGTCGCGTCGTCGCACGATTGATTCCGCGAGTGATCAATTCCGCCGTCGGCTGTGATGAACGACGTGAACACGTTGACCTTCTGCCCGTGATGTTCAGTGACCTGTGCGAGATGAAAACCCAGCTTGTCGAACAGCGGATTGCTGTCCAACCCTACCGTACACGAAACGCGCATCGCATCGATACGCCGCTCCGCCAGCCATCCAAGTGTGGCTTCGACCAACCGCTTGGCCATCCCCTTGCGGCGGTGTCGTGTGTCCACGGCGAAGCTGAGCAACTCCGCGTTTGGCAGCGGAACCGAAAGCGTCTTCCGTGAGTAAAGCAGGTTCTCGACGACGTGCATCAAGCGGGCCGGCGTCGTGAGTTTGGGCAGCAGGCGCAGCCCCAATCCGAACGGCTTGCGTCGAATGATCGACTTGAAGACTGTTCCCGTGTTCGATGTCACCGTGCAGAACCCAACCACTTCATCGCCGCACAGGCACACGAATACGCCGAAATCCTCATTGTCCAGCATGGCTTCATACAGTTGGGCGAGAAACCCCTCGCCAAGCGATGCGAGAAAGCCGCGATGGATGCCGTCTTTGTGCAGGCGGGCGATGGCACGCGCGTGTGCCGGACGCGCCGTCGCAAAACGGTACTCCGTCTCATCAGCCGCCGTGTGCGGAGGGGGTGCGTTTGTTGTGGTGGGTTGGGTCATCATGTCTGACAACGATATCGGCCTACAGCGAACATTTCGTGATTATATTCGCGCGAGCGACCTTGGCCACATCGCCCGTGCGCAAGGGGCACGGCATGGTCAGCCCCGAAAGGGTTAGTGAGTGTGATCGTGGCTTGCCGATTGGCGGTCGCTACGATGTTAGAGGGCGTTCCTTTTGGAGGCGGCGCCCGCTAAACGGCAAGCCACTACCGGCTCGTGAACCGTGGTGGGGCTGGGAGCTTTTTCGGGAAGTCTTGCTTGTCGTACCAACCCGATGCATTTGAAGTCTCAAGAGACAAATACTCCGATGCCACCATGTATGGCCACGTCACCCGTGCGCAGCCGATCTCGTCGCGAGCGTTGTGTCGGGCGAGATTTCGCGGACAATCCGCGATGAACCGGCGAACGTTCGCCTGTGTTGGCCGAACGCAGCCCGTCATGCTCCACGAAAGGGCAAAAAGTGATCTACGACATCAGCCCCCCGATTACACCTTCGTTGCAGGTTTGGCCCGGTGACACACCCACATCGCGCGAGGTGCTGTGCGACATGAGCAGGGGCGATTCTCTGACGCTGTCCACGCTGCACGCGACGGTTCACCTCGGTGCTCACGCCGACGGCCCCAACCATTACGGGGCGGACGCGCCTGCCATCGACGAACGCGATTTGCGATTCTACCTGGGCCGATGCAGGGTCGTGAAAGTCGCGGTGGATCGCGGCGTGCGCGTAGGCCTGCAACACGTCGCGCTGAAAGCCCCGCCGCCGCGATTGCTCCTCGCCACCGGAACCTATCCCGATCCGAATGTGTTCAACGAAGATTTCGCCGGCATCGAGCCAAGCCTCATCGACGCCCTGCACGGACAGGGGGTTATCACAATCGGCATCGATACGCCGAGCGTGGACCTGTTCTCGTCGAAGGAACTCCCCGCACACAACGCCTTCCTCCGCGACGACATGGCCATCCTTGAAGGCTTGGTCTTGAGGGATGTGCCCGAAGGCGACTACGAACTCATCGCGTTGCCGCTGAAACTCGTCGGCTTCGACGCCAGCCCCGTCAGAGCTGTCCTCCGCACATACTCGTAGCACCGCATGGCACTTTCGTCGGCGCGCGTGACCTATCAGAACCGCGACACTGAACGCGACCGAATAGGGAGTGTGAAGGGAGCGGCCTTTGCCAATCAGAACCGCGACAGTAATGGAGCGGCCGGAGTGAAGATGTTGCCACCGGACCAAGTCAACGGGAGCCATATTATACAAGTTTATACTTGTATATTTAAGAAGGTGTTGTATATTGAAACCATACAGCACCTTAAACAGGAGGCATCGTATGTATCTCGAGCATGTGAATCTGACGGTGACGGATATCGAGCGGTCCATCGCGTTTTACAGCCGGCTTTTCGGGTTTTCCGTCCGCTGGCAGGGGAAATCGTCCACCGGGCTGCCCAACGCCCACGTGGGAGACGAGCGGTCGTATGTGGCTTTGCTGGAAGTGAAGGAGGCGGGGCGTTTCGAGGCGAAGTTCGGCGACCCCGGAATGAACCACTTCGGATTTGTCGTGGACGATTATGACGCGTTCAAGAAGCGATTGTCGGAAATGGGCGTGGCCATCAAAGACGAAGCCGACTACGAGCCGGGGCGCCGTATCTACTTCAACGATCCGGACGGTTTCGAGATCGAGGCGGTCTCCTACGCACCCCAACCAACCGTCGCGTAGCGATGGGTGAGCGATTCTTTCGCCCATTCGTTACAATACGCGCGTTGTGAGCGAATTCGTAAGTGAATCCATATCGCCGATCGCGGGAACGTCCGACACGCTGGCGATGGCCCGTGGCGAGCCGGGCCTGCCCAGCGGGTTCACCTGGCGGGGGGTGGCGTACACCGTCGAGCGAACCATGTCAGCCTGGAAACTTTCGACGCGCGAGGGCGGCGTGGGCGAATTGTACCTGCGTCGCCACTACTACAAACTGCGCATGATCGACGGGGCGATGTGGACGGTCTACTTCACACGTCAAACGCCCAGGAGCGGCCCACCCCGAAGGCGATGGTTCCTGTACACCATCGACACGTAGCGGTCCGCGAGGCGGCTTCCGTCATGGATCGCTACCGTCACGAAGCCCCTGCTTTGGGTGCTGGCATTTCCGCCGCCGGTTGACCGCGTTGACGATTTGATTATCGTTCGGTCATCGGTGGGGCGGGGCGGTCCGTCGGTTCCGAAAATGGCCATTTCGAGAGGAGACTGTGGATGTCGGCGATCACCGATTTTCTGGGCAGCGATGCGTCCAACCTGCTTAACTACAAAAGTTCGTGCATCAGCCGGGATCTGCTGCACCTGCCCGGCCCCGATTACGTCGATCGCCTTGTAGCGATTTCGGATCGGCCCACGCCCGTCCTGCGCAGCCTGCAATCCATCTTCAACCACGGCCGATTGGCCGGCACGGGGTATGTCTCGATTCTGCCCGTGGATCAGGGTATCGAGCACTCAGCCGGGGCGTCCTTCGCGCCGAATCCGATCTATTTCGATCCGGAAAACATCGTCAAGCTCGCCATCGAAGGCGGATGCAACGCCGTCGCGTCCACGTTCGGTGTGCTCGGTTCCGTGGCCCGCAAGTATGCCCACAAGATACCCTTCATCGTGAAGATAAATCACAACGAGCTGCTCACCTACCCGAACCAGTTCGACCAGATCATGTTCGGGAATGTGCAGCAGGCCTACGAAATGGGAGCAGCCGCCGTAGGAGCCACCATCTACTTCGGGTCCGACGAGTCCACGCGACAGATTCAAGAGGTTTCCGAGGCATTTGCCGTGGCACACGACTTGGGGATGGCCTGCATCCTCTGGTGCTATTTGCGGAACAGTGCGTTCAAGAAAGACGGCACCGATTACCACGCCGCCGCGGACCTGACCAGCCAGGCCAACCACCTCGGCGTGACCATCCAAGCCGACATCATCAAGCAGAAGCAGGCCGAGAACAACGGCGGGTACAACGCGATCAAATTCGGAAAAACCCACAAAGACGTCTACGAAAAACTCACCACCGACCATCCGATCGACCTCACGCGCTACCAGATCGCCGGCTGCTACATGGGCCGGGTGGGCTTGATCAATTCCGGCGGCGCGTCCGGCACCAACGACTTCGCCGATGCAGCCCGCACCGCCGTTATCAACAAACGCGCCGGCGGCATGGGCCTGATCTCAGGTCGCAAAGCTTTTCAGAGACCGATGGAAGAGGGCGTCAAGCTGCTGAACACCATTCAGGACGTGTACCTCGACAAGAGCATCACCATCGCATAGCCCGCTCCGACGCGCAATTTGAAATACGGTGTTTCTGTCAAAAATGAAGCGTCACGCGGTGATCTTGGGTTTCGGTGCGTCCAAAATGCCGTTTCGCGCCTCTCTCGGGGTGTTTTTTTGGAACTGCGGCCTGTTTGGCCTTACAATCTCTGAAACTTCCCCTCTCTGTTGTGCGGCGGCAACGTTGTGGTCGCGCGCGGCGGCGGGCGTTCCCAAAGTGAGGAAACCATGCCGCTGATTCCGGTGCGATTCCCATGCCTGTCTTGTGTTGCGACTCTCTTCCTTCTTGCGTCGTCCGCAACGGCGCAGGAGGTGCATCGGGGAGAACGGCTCGACCCAGCCACCTATGGCCAACCGGTCATCGAGTCGCTGGAGGCAGCCATCGAACGCGAGCGTGTCCGCGCATTAAGCCCGGCATTCGAGCCGAAGCTGCGTAACGGGCGGCAGGGTGTGTGGATCGTCCCCACGAAAGGGGCCACCGGCCTCACCCACTCCGGCGAACATTACATTACCAATAGTTGGGGCGACACCAGCATGGGCATCGCGTTCACCGATGTGGTGGATGTTCAGGGCGCGTACCTGTCCGGCCAGTCCGGTCGAGGCGTCTGGACGCTGGGTGTGCGCGCCGTCGGTTTCCGCAGAGGCCGACCGGTGGCGAGTACCGACTGGTTCAGGCGGATCGGTGAGACGCCGACATGGTTTGAAATGGACTTGTGCGGTATTGATCGCGTCGTGATCGAGTCTCTGCCGGTGGTCAACGGTGGCGGCTGGTATGCGATGGACGATTTTACATTCACATCCACCACCACGCGCGAGCGGACCGTGGTGACGTTTGACGATCTGGATGCCAAGACCGATCTCACCGGCAGCGGGTACATGGGCTTGATCTGGGAAACGGGGACCGGCGATTTCACGAAGGGTTCCGCCATCCATGCCCCGCAAGTACCGCCCGATTTCGCTCCGCAGATTCCCGCCGGACCTCAGCCGGAAGGCGGCGGCGGAGAGGGCGGCACGTTGCCCGATTTGGAATTCAGCTTTCAGGGTGTGATTCGCGGGCAGAACGGCTCATTTTCCTTCCCACCGGATACGCACGGTGCGGTCGGCGTGGATTATTTCGTCGAGACGGTCAATCGCAACTTCGCGGTTTACAACAAAGCCGACGGTTCCCTGGTCACGTCAATGGGGTTGGGATCGTTCCTGCCCGGTTCGAGCGGCGACCCGCGTGTGCTCTTCGACCAGCACAGTATGCGCTGGGTGGTCATGGTCACGGATTTCTCGTCACGGATTTATCTGGCTGTCTCGCGGACCAGCGACCCGACGGGCCTGTGGTTCAAAACGAATTTCAATGTTTCTCAAGGCTCCGATGCCGGGCGATGGCCTGATTATCCCACGCTCGGCGTTGATGACAAAGGAATCTACGTCTCAGCCTACATGGTGGGCGGCGGGTCGCGCATGAGCATTTTCGCGATCGACAAAGAACCGCTTGTGGCGTCTCCCCCGAGCCTGGGCACGGTCACCGCGTTTCGGACCCTGCCGTGGGAAGGAGCGATCCAACCGGTTCACACTTACGGTCAGCCGGGCGGAGAGTTTTTCGTTTCGGTACGCAGTTCGTCGTCGATCCGCGTGCGGGAGCTTGTAGGCCCCATGACCAGCCCGACGCTCTTCGAGCGCGGATCGGTCTCCGTGCCATTTTTCTTGTCTCCGCCGAACGCTTCATCATTGGGCAGCCTCACAGCGCTGGGGACCGTCGGAATGCGATTGATGATGTCGATGTACCGCGACGGCCATATCTGGGCCGCGCACACCGTCTCGTCCAATGGCAGGGCGGCGTGTCGCTGGTATCAGATCGACGCGGAGAGCGTTACGCTTCTTCAAAGCGGGACCGTTCGCGACGATGTTCGCCATTACTTTTTCCCCTCGATCATGGTCAATCAGTTCGGCAACGTTGCTATGGGATTCAGCGGATCCAGCTCCGGTGAGTACGCATCCGCCTATTACACAGGCCGGCGGTTGAACGATCCGCAGGGCGAGATGGCCCCACCTGTGCTGCTTCGTGCGGGGTCCGCGCCGCAGAACAACATCGATAATTTCGGGCGAAATCGCTGGGGCGACTACAGCTACACCACGCTCGACCCGGTCGATCAACAGCGTATCTGGACGGTCCAGCAATATGCGCACGACACCGACATTTGGGGTACGTGGGTCGGCGTGCTCAACGCCGGCGATTGCAACAACGACGGCATGCGCGACGAGTGCGAAATCAGTTGCGGGCAACCCGATGGATTGTGCGACATTCCCGGTTGCGGGCAGGCCCGTGATTGTAACGCGAACAACGTGCCCGACGAATGCGATATCAGCAGTGTCAGCTCGTTGGACCTCAACAATGACGGCACGCCCGATGAATGCCCGAACCTCGGCGATCTTGACGACGACGGAGACGTGGACATCGGCGATTTCGTGGGCTTTCACGCCTGCGCAATGGGCGACACCCCCGCCCCGTCCCCGGAGGACTGCGCATCGATCGATTTCGACGGAGACGATGTCGTCACGGTTCTGGACTATGGCACACTCCAGGCTGCTTTCACCGGAGAATGCGGCGTGCGCATTACGCTCGATCCCGTCGACGCGATCGCCTGCCCGTTGGCGCCGGCAATAATGACCGTCGCCGGCGAAGGCGATGCACTCACCTACCAGTGGATACGCAATGGGACGGTCATTCCGGGTGCGACGGATTCTGTACTGATCGTGTCGTCGGCGACGAATGCAACCGCAGGTGTCTACGCTGCGTACGCGGTCTCCTCCTGCGCGGTGGCCAAGTCCGCAGACGCGACGTTGGCTTTGCGACCGCCGCCGGTCATCACTGCCGCCCCCGAATACGCCATCGCATGCGTCGGCGGAACAGCGACTTTTACGGTGGCTGCGACCGGCTGGGAACCGCTGTCTTACCAATGGCGACACAACAATCAGAACATCCCCGGAGCGACCGACGCAACATTCGTCCTGCAAAACGCGGATGAAGACGATACCGGCGCGTACGGCTGTCGCGTGACCGACGCCTGCGGCCAACCCGTGCTGTCCCCCGTCGCCAATCTCGGCATCTCCGCCCCGTTGGCATTCGTATTGCAGCCGTTGAGCGTCACGCATTGTACGGGGGAGAACCTTTTTCTCGTCGGCAGCGCCGCCGGGGGGCCGGATTATCAATGGTTCAAGGACGGCCAGGAGATTCCCGGCGAAACGCAGACTTTCCTTTGGCGCCCTGACCTGACAGCCGGCGACGCGGGCACCTACACACTGGGCGCGTCCACCGAATGCGAATCGGACGTCTCGGAACCAGCCGTCGTGGTCGTCGAAACGTGCGGACCGTAACCCTTCAGCGTCCGGGGTCGCGGGACGACGTCGCGGGGATTTTCACCGAAATAAAGCAGTGCTGTACCTGTGCGATTGAGACGCGATCGAATCGCCTGCCGCCGGGGTTTCGAGCGTAAAGAGGGCAGGAAGTCGATTTCGCGTATGGAAAACCACCCCGAAGGTCAGCTATGATGCTGTGTCGTGGAGACGTTGGAGTGGGCCGATAACGGGGACGCGCGACTTCCCCAGCTACTGTTGGAGTTTGTGCATGCACGCGGGGCGGATTCGTCGATTTGTGATCTTGAGTTCGGTATTCGCGCTGGCTCCCTTGGCCGGCGCTCAGATCGGTACGCAGCAGGCGGAGGTCATCGAGATAAGCGTTGATACAGGCGTGCATGCCAATCCGTTCAGCGTTTCCGACGTTGTGGCGGAGCAGATTGTCGATTTCGGGGACGTAGCCTGGTTTCGTCTTATTTTCGACGACGTCAGCCTGTCGCCCGGAAGCTACCTGCGTATCACGTCGTTGGCCGACGGGGCTGTGCAGCATCTGGACGCCCAGTCGATCGCGGATTCGGGCAACACGTCCGCCTATTTCAACGGCTCGCTTGCGAAAATAGAATTGATCGCCGGGCCTAACACCCAGGGCAATGTCGTACGCGGCGGCTCCGCTCAGGTCTCCGCGCCGCCGCTTCCCGCGCCCGAGTCGATTTGCGACGGCGTCGATGAGCGCGTGGTCGATGACGCCGACGGATTCGCACGCATGGTCGCGCTCAATCTCTCAGGCCCCTGCTCCGCCACCATCGTGACGGAAGAA
Source organism: Planctomycetota bacterium (assembly GCA_024278775.1). Next base: position 7,576 of record JAJRSP010000051.1, on the reverse strand, counting down.
GGGTGCATGTTCAGCGCCGGTCATTGCGTGAACATTCTCGGTATTGCGCAGTTCAACGTGCCGCTCTCCTCGCAGTTCGGCTTCATGCAGCATCCGCCGCCGTCGGATCAGTATTTTGTCAACCAGAGTTCGATTGTCGATTCGTCGCCCGACGTCATCGGCAACGACTACGCCAGTTTCAGTTGTTTCCCAAACTCCGAAACCAACCTGACTGTCGTCGAAGCCGAGGGCATTTTTTACCCGATAGCCGCACAGATTCCGCCCGACGGGACGACCCTGCGTGTTACGGGTTTTGGGTTCGTGCTCGGCGGCGGGCCGACCGACAACGCGCAGCAGACCGATACGGGCCTGCTCGTCGGCGCGAATGAATCGCAGAACCGCGTCGATCACACCGTCGACACCACCGGCGGCAGCAGCGGTTCGGGAATCATCATCGAAGCCACCGGTGAGTTTCTCGGCATCCACACACACGGCGGATGCAACGTGTCCCCGTTCTTCAACAGCGGAACACTGTTCACGCACCCAGACCTTCAGCCGGGCGTTATTTGCTGCGATACCGGGCCGCCGATTCTTCAACAGCCGCAGTCCACAACGGCCTGCGCGGGCGGTTCGACATCGTTTTCCATCGAAATCGATTCCGAAAACCCCACCTATCAGTGGTTTTTCAACGGATTCGCCATCCCCAACGCCACGGGGCCGACCTTCGCAATCAACATCGTGACGGCCAGCGCAGCCGGAAACTACACCTGCCTCGTCGGAGACCCTTGCCCGACCTTGAGCGAGACTGCCACGCTCACCGTCGATCCGCCGCCTACTATTCTCGTCCAACCGCAATCGCTCGACGGCTGCATCGGCTCGCCTGCGGAGTTGTCCATCACGCTCGACGGTGAAGGGCCTTTCACGTACCAGTGGCGACTGAACAACGTTGATATTCCCGGTGCCAACAGTCCGACACTGACCATCGACCCGATCAGTAAGGAAAGTTTCGGTGTGTACCGTTGCGTCGTCGGTGACGATTGCGGCGTGGGCAACAGCAACGCTGCCATTCTCTCCCCGGCGGACCCCTTTGAAATCGTCGGCCAACCTTTGGACACGCAGGCTTCGATGGGTGGATCGATTTTCCTGGCCGTCGGGATTCTCGGCGATGACGTTTCTTACCAATGGCGTCGGGAGGGCACGCCCATTCCCGGCGAGACGGCTTCGTTCCTGTTCCTCAGCGACGCTCAATGCGGCGACGCGGGACAGTACGACGTCATCGTGTCCAACGTCTGCATGGAAGAGACCAGCTTGGCTGCCACCGTCATCGTCGCCGGCTGCGTGGGCCTCGGTGCGGGGGACGGCGACGGTGATAATGACATCGACATCTACGACTTCCGCTCCTTCTTCGATTGCGTCACAGGCCCCGAGGGTCAGGCTGACTCGGAGTGTGCGGTCTTCGACTTCGACAACGACAACGACGTTGACCTGACCGACTACGCCGAATTCGAAATCGCGTTTACCGGGTAGCACGGAAGGTGTTCAATCAGACGCGCGACACTGAACGTGACACTGAACGCGACCTACACGGATGTGCGAAGGGAGCGGTCGGTCCCGTGAATATGATCGAACAACGTGATTTCATGATCTTGTTCCTCAAAAAAAAGCCCACCGATTGCAATCGGTGGGCTTTGTCCGACGTCGTGTCGTGCGGTATTCTTTGGTCGTGAACGTGTCGACGCGCGGAAAGACGTGGAAGTGGTTTCACGTTACGTTCAACACCTACGGAACGTGGCTGCTCGGCGACCCGCGCGGGTTCCGCACGCGACATCATCGGGAGCACGTCGAGGGCGACTATCGCCATCCACCTCCTTCGGGACTCTACGAGAGCCGTTTCGCAGCCAGCGTTGCGCGCACCAAACGCAATCCCGTCCGATTGACTTCCGCACAGCGGGAAGTCGCCGGACGAGCGATTCTGTCCATGCTGCGTCATCTTGAAGCCGCCGTGGTCGGCGTCGCCGTCGGGGCTGAGCATGTGCATGTCGTCGTTCATCTGCCGAGTACCGATGCGCGCGGGTGCATCGGGCGCGCCAAGAAACACGCTTCGCATGAGCTGCGCCGCGTGGGCATCGTGGGTGGCGCTTGGGCGAAACGATCCCGCGCCCTTCCCATCGCGGATCGTGCTCACCAACTCAACGCGATTCGATACGTGAAGAATCACCGTGACCACGGCGCCTGGGTGTGGGTCTGGGGTGAACCGGATCCCGAACCTCTCATCGATACCAACCCGGATTGATAATCTCATCGTATCCGTCCGCAAAAAACCCACGGATTGCAATCCGTGGGTCTCGCAAACGGACCGCAACCGATCAACCCGCGCAATCCCCCCAGGAGACTCCACGCATCGGTTTCGATCATCCCAAGCTCGTGGGTTCAACGCGAACGAAGGTTCACCACCGATTGCGTTTGGATTGAAACGGTCAGTTGCCGCCGGTGAAGAAGCGTTGAAACGCGCCCAGGTCGTGGAAGTCCACGTCGTTGTCCGGTTCGGTGTCGAAGGGTTGGCACTCCGGTTCCACGTGCCCACCGTCGGGGCCGGTTGTGCAATCGAGGTAGGACTCGTAATCGAACAGGTCCACATCGCCGTCACCGTCTCCGTCGCCATCCCCCGAATTCGGCAGGAAAAGGACCATGTCCTGCGGGCGCGAACCGGCTGAAAACGGCGAACCCGAGATCAACGTCAACAACCCACCATCTTCGATACGGTAGGCCATCACCCCGACGCCGGGGTCGATACTGCTGTCGTCGGTAACAAACAGGTACTCATCGCTGGCCACCGCCTTGCGGGCGTCGCTGCCGATGAACTGGGAGCTGCCGGGGACGAACGACAACGTGCCGTCCGCGGCTCGAGCCATCGTGGTCACCGTCTCGCTGACGACATGCACGACGAACAGGAATTCACCGCTCGGGGTCATGCCCAGATTGACGGCGCTTGAGCCGCCGCTGGAAAACGGCGATCCCGGCAGGGGGGTCAACGTTCCGTTGGCGTTAATCGTGTATCCGGCGACGTCGTGGGAAAGCCCTTGGCCCAGATAGAGGTTCTTACTGTCCGGGCTGACGAGCAGCTCGAATCCGTCGCCGGGGTTGGAAAACGGCGATCCCGGCAGGAGGGTCAAAGCCCCGTTCGTCTCCACGCGCCAGCCGCTGATCCCGCCGAACAGATGAGACGTGTACACGAACGCCCCGTCCGGCGTAACGGCGATTTCGTTCGGAAAGACAGGCCCCGTGGGAAATGGGGCACCGGGAACGAGCACGAGCGTCTCGCCCACGCTTTCAAAAGCCCACACCTCATCCCGAAAGGCGCTGGGCGCATAAACGAAGCCGGTCGCACTGAACGCCAAACTCAAAGGCGCGTCACCGGTCAAAAAAGGCGCATTGGGCACAGGTGTCAACGCTCCGCTGTCCGCCACGTCGAAAAGCCATAACTCTTCAAAATTCACGGACTTGCCGGCGTTGGTGGCTGCCAGCTTGCTGCCGTCGGCGCTGAGCGCAAGGGCCTGAACATCCGCACCGGCTGCGAACGGCGAGCCGGGTATCTGATCCAGCGTTCCGTCGGCGTTGACCGTGTAGACGGAGATGGTGTCCGAGACGTTGTTCCCCACAAACAGGGTCGGCAGGACCGGCTGAGCGTGGGTCGGTTGCGTGCAAATCGCCGCCATGACAGCCAACAAGGTGCCGTACGCCGTCCGATATTTACCATTCATTGGGGTGGCCTTTCTCCTCGCTGAGCGGGTGAAACAGGGAGCTTTCGCACGAGCATACCAAAAAACGCACGTTGTTTGAAAGCGGCAAGCGGAGATTGAAGCAGGGGGCGGGCGTGAAAAAAATGGAGCCGACCGGGGTCGAACCGGCTACCTCCTGGTTGCAAACCAGGCGCTCTCCCAATTGAGCTACGGCCCCTCGTCGGTCGGCTGCCGTCGCCGGCCGATGAATTCCGGCGTCAGCACCCCCTTTTGGAAACGCGGGGAGGCGATTATTCGCCCGAAAATGCGGAAATGGGCCCACTAGGACTTGAACCTAGGACCTCGTCGTTATCAGCGACGCGCTCTGCCAACTGAGCTATGAGCCCCGCAGGGTTGCCAATCTAAATCGGCGCTCGCTCATGTCAATGCATCCCGGCCCGGAATACACAAAAGTTGTGGTCGGCGGTGTGAAAAAAACGCGCCGGAACAGCTTTTTTGGCGGCGATTTCGCTACGGAGAGTGGGGCAAAATCTTCAAGCATCATATTTTACAACAGGTTACGTCGATACAAGCCATTAAATTGACGTGAACACCCTACTCGGTACGTTCAAAATAGTGCATGTACTTCCCCTAAATTGCTCAAGTTATTTATACCGGATTTTTCATGTAAATTACCTTGCATGTCTAAACTACCCAAAGTAACATTCCGCCGTTCGTTGGAATTTGGAGTCACGGAGGACGCACAGTGGAGCCACGTCAAATGAAACGAAAAGAAGACAAAGCCATCTCGCTCTGGCGCCGGTTTTTGAAGACCCGCAACGTGAAATTGCGGAACGAGTTGGTTGTGCATTACAGCCACCTTGTTCACAGCCAGGCGGCGCGCTTATCTCGCAAGCTTCCCGCTCAGGTCTCGTACGACGAAATTTGCAGCGCCGCTTTTGACGGGTTGATCGAAGCCGTCGAAAGCTACGATCCGGCGCACAAAGCCAAGTTCGAAACATTCTGCCAGCAGCGCATTTGCGGTGCTGTGATGGATTGGCTTCGCGGGCTTGACCCGCAGAGTCGGACCGTTCGCACATTTGAGAAAACACGGCAGAGTGTCCGCGAGAGATTGGATGCCGAGAAGGGGCGTCCGCCGGATCAGTCGGAGATCGCCGAACGCATGGGCATCACGCTGGCCCGCTACGACCAGCTTTGTCGCCTGTCGCAGCTTGGCAAGGAAGTTCATTTCAGCGCGATGGAGCCTCAGGCGGAGCGTAATGCTCGCGGGCCGGCGAGAAGTTGGGATGTCGGGGACACCCGCTGCCCGTCGCCGTCGGAGTCCATGTCCCGCGAAATGCTGACCGAGTACATCACACGGGGGCTGGCTCGGGAGGAGCGTCTGGTGCTCGTTCTCTATTACTACGAGGATTTGACCATGTCGGAGATCGGTTCGGTGCTGAAACTGTCCGAATCGCGCGTCAGTCAGATTCATAAGGATATTCTCACGCGGCTGCGGCACAGATTCGGCCCAACGCTGTGTGAGGAGTTGGTCGCCTGATGAGGGTGACTGACAAAGGCCCGGCGCATGGAGGCTACCCGGGCTGATGTTTTGAGCGATGGCTCGGGTGCCTGGTCACGGATCGACCGAACCGAGCATGTATTGAAGGCAGCCTGACGTGGGCGTACCATTATTTCGATGGAACGCAACGTCAGGCTGCTTTTGTGCTACGACGGCACGGATTTCCACGGGTGGCAGGTTCAGCCGGGGATGCGCACCGTTCAGTCGGAAATGGAGGATCGTTTGCGCCGGGTGTTGCGACATCCGATTGCCCTGATCGCGAGCGGGCGGACGGACTCCGGCGTGCACGCTTCCGGACAGGTGGCCAACGTGGTCACGTCGAGTAATTTGCCGTGCGTGAAAATTCGGGCTGCGTTGGGCGCGAGATTGCCGGGCGATCTGGATATCCGGGCGGTCTCCGACGTTTCCCGATCATTTCACGCGACGCGCAGCGCTCAAAGCAAGCTCTATCGTTATCGCATTCTCAACGACCACCGCCGACCCGTGAATACCTGGAGCCAGCGGTATTGCCACCATTTCTGGGAGCGTCTGGATATCGACCGCATGCGTACGGCTGCGTCGATGTTCGTCGGCGAGCACGATTTCACGTCGATGGCGACCACGGGCTGCGTGCGTCAGAGCATGGTTCGGCGCGTGACGCGGTGCGATGTGAACCGGCATCTGGACGAGGTTCATATTGATGTCGAGGGAACGGGGTTTTTGCACAATCAGGTGAGGATTATGGTGGGCACGCTTCTCGAAATCGGTCGCGGGCGGTGGGAGCCGGAGACCGTCGCGCGTGTTCTGGCTTCGCGGGATCGGACGTTGGCCGGCCCGACCGCGCCAGCTCATGGCCTGTGTCTTCAATGGGTTCGGTATCCGGCGGAGCTTCTTCGTCCGGAATCAGCCGCGAACTGACTTTATGCGTATTTGCCACGTCATCACGCGCCTGATCGTCGGCGGCGCTCAGGAAAACACGATTCTTACATGCAGGGGGTTGGCTGCCCGCGGGCACGAGGTGACGCTTATCACCGGGGCTGAGACCGGTCCGGAAGGGTCGCTGCACGCTGAGGCTGAGGCGAGCGGGGCGGTTGTAAAGGTCGTCGAAGACCTTGTTCGCCAGCCCAGTCCGATGCGGGATTGGCGATGCGCGCGCACCTTGAAACGGATGTTTGCGGAAGGGCGGTTTGATGTCGTCCACACGCACAGCAGCAAAGCCGGGATTTTGGGCAGGTGGGCGGCGTCGCGACAATCGCGTTTGGTGCTGCACACTATTCATGGCCTGAGTTTCAATCGGACGCAAACGTCACTTCGGCGGTGGTTTTACCGCGCGATGGAACGCAAGGCTGCGCGGTGGACGGATGGGTTTGTCACTGTGGCCGACGCGATGACGGATCAGGCTGTTGAGGCGGGCATCGCTCCGAGGGACAAGTTTACGACTGTGTATTCGGGGATGAAGACGGAGCAGTTCCGTCCCGATCCGGAGAGGCGGCGTGCGGTTCGGGCGGCGTGGGGGATTGGTCCGTCGGAGGTGGTGGTGGGGACGGTGGCGCGCATGTTTCGCAACAAGGGCTACGAGGAACTGATTCCCGCGCTGGTTCCGGCGGTGGCCAACACGCGGTCGTTGCGGTTTGTGTGGGTAGGCGACGGTGCGCAGCGGAGCCAATACGAGCGGAGCGTGCGCGAGGCTGGTATGGCTGACCATGTGCGATTCGTCGGCTTAGTGCGTCCGGATGAGGTTCCGGGGTTGATTTCGGGGTTCGATCTGCTGGTTCATGCGTCGCGGTGGGAGGGGTTGCCGCGATCGGTGGTTCAGTCTTTGTTGACGGGTGTTCCCGCGATATCCTTCGATGTGGACGGTGCGCCGGAAGTGATCGAAGACGGTGTGACGGGCCGGCTGGTGGGTTTGGGTGATTCGGCTGGTCTGGCGGGCGCAATCGTGGAGTTGGCTGGTGCGCCCGGGCTGCGGAGTCGGATGGGTGCGGAAGGCCGGCGGCGGTGTCTCGAACGATTTGACGCCGAGAGAATGGTCGATGCACTGGAGTCGCTATACGTTTCATTGAACTCCAGTGCGACGTGAATTCAACTGCACACCGACTGGGCGACTGCTCTGTGTGTGCAAGATCGTCTCGCCTCGCAATACTTGCTATCGCTCGACCATTCCTGGCGGCGAAGATATTTCGATTTTACTGAGTCTCTACTTCGCTCCGGCGGTTAAGTCCTTGAATGTCAATGGCTTGGCACTGACGGCGGCGACGACGAGGCGGTCGAACAGCTTGGCCTCCATCCAGCGACGGTTGGCTCGATACACGAACGC
>JAJRSP010000050.1 GCA_024278775.1 Planctomycetota bacterium | reverse complement strand
AGCCCTCGGCGTGGATGTAGCTGATTTCCTTGAGCTTCAGCGCGCCTTCGAGCGCGACCGGGTACTGATACCCGCGACCGAGGTAAAGCCAGTTGTCCTGATTGATGTTGGCTTCCGCGACAGCCTTGCACGCATCGTTCTGCTCGAGGATCGACGATATCTGATCGGGAATGCGTTCGAGCGCTTCGAGGAACTCGACGGCAGCGCCCTGCGACATGTGTCGCCGCCTGCCCATGTAGCAGGCCAACATCGCCAGCACCGCGACCTGTCCGCTGAATGCTTTCGTGCTGGCCACGCCGATCTCGGGGCCGACGTGCAGGAATACGCCCGCGTCGGTGGCGCGTGCAATGGACGAACCTACAACGTTCACCACGCCGAGCGCCAACGCTCCGCGCTGCTTGGCTTCCCTGAGCGCTGCGGAGGTGTCCGATGTTTCGCCGCTTTGCGATATAGCCAGCACGATCGTGCCGTCTTCGATGATCGGGTTGCGGTAGCGAAATTCGCTGGCGTATTCCACTTCCGTCGGTACGCGTACCAGGTCTTCAAACAGATACTCACCCACCAGACCGGCATGCCAGGCTGTTCCACACGCGGTCAGAATGATGCGCTTGGCCCGGGTCAGCTCACGCGATACGTCGGCGATGCCGCCCAAATGCACCGTGCCTTCCGACGAAATGATTCGGCCTCGCATGCAGTTGCGCAGTGCGGCGGGCTGTTCGAAGATTTCCTTGAGCATGAAGTGCTCGTAGCCGCCCAGTTCAATCTGTTCGAGCGTCCACTCGATCTCCTCGATCTCTTTGGTGACGGGCACGTTGTCGATCGTTGTGGTGCGGATGCCGTCCTTGCACACGCGCACCACCTCATTGTCTTCCAGATAAATGACTTGCTTTGTGTGTGCCAGGATGGCGCTGGCGTCGGAGGCCAGGATGTATTCGCCGTCACCCACGCCCACCAGCAACGGGCTGCCGCTTCGGGCTGCCACGATTACGCCGGGTTCGTGTGACGAAACCACGGCGATGCCGAACGTCCCGCGAACTTCTTTGAGCGCCTTTTTCACCGATTGTTCGAGGTCGCCCTCGTACAACTTGGAAATCAGTTGGACCAGCACCTCCGTGTCCGTATCGGTCTTGAATTCGACGCCCAGAGAGGTCAGGTATTGTCGGAGGGCTGCGTAGTTCTCGATGATGCCGTTGTGAACAAGCGCTAGTTGGCCTGCGGAGTCCGAGTGGGGGTGTGCGTTGAGGTCGTTGGGGGCTCCGTGGGTGGCCCAGCGCGTGTGGCCTATACCGGTGGTGGCGTCCTCGGAATAGTCGAGAACGTGTTCCAGGACGGAAATCCGGCCCTTGCTCTTGGTCACGGTTACGCCGTCAGCCCCGGCGAACGCGACCCCTGCGGAGTCGTACCCCCGGTATTCCAGCCGTTTGAGACCCTCGATCAGGATCGGCAACGCCGGTCGATTCCCGACGTATCCTACAATTCCACACATCCTTCTACCTCCGCCCGAACGGGCCATTTAATGGTTACTGCATTATCGGCCCGGAGCCGCCCGTTCTCAACGGCTGACGCTCACAAAACGCTTCTTCTGGGGGAACCCATGATAGCGGGAAACACCTTTTTGCTCGAAAAACAGCTCTTGGGGGCTGCAAACGCGGTTTTTCGGAGGTGCGGCGATTTCCGGGACACCTTTTCAGGCTTGGAGATCGCGCAGGCGATTGGAGACTCCGGCTCGGCCTATCATGATGAGCACGTCGCCGGCGGCGAGTTTTTGATCGGGCGAGGGCTGATAAATGGTTTCTCCGTTGGCAAGTTTGATGGCCACCACGGTCGCGCCGGCGACTTCACGGATGGGCGCGTCGCGCAGCGATCGGTCGCACAGGCTGGAGTGCTGTTCGATGATGAATTCGTCCAATTCCAGTTCGATGCCTTCGGCGGCCATCTCGAAAAAATCGGTGACGTGGGGTCGCGTGAGGATGTCGGAGACCTTGGTTGCACCCACGATTTGGGGACAGATGACGCGCGTTGCTCCGGCGCGACGGAGCTTGGGTTCGGCGGTCGGCTGCTCCGCGCGGGCAATGATGAACAAGTCCGGTTTCAGCCCGCGGGCGGTGAGCGTGACGTACACGTTTTCGGCGTCTCCGGGGAGGGCGGCCACCAGCGCTCTGCAATTGATCAGCCCGGCTGAGATGAGCACTTCCTCCTCGGTCGCATCGCCTTGTACGAATGGGATGTCCAGGTCAGCCAGTTTGGGGCATACTTCCGCGTCGCGTTCGATCACGACGCATTCGACGGCTTGCCGTCTCAGGTGCTCGACCGTGAGCAGGCCCATTCGCCCATAGCCGCAAAAAATCACGTGGTCTTTGAGATTCCGAATTTTGGCCTGCATTTTTTTCTTCCCCATCATCTCGCGGATATCGCCGCTGACACTCAGGCTGACCAGGGATGTGAACGCGAAGGAGACAACGACCAGCCCGAAGGTGATGATGACGATGGTCCAAATCCGGCCGGCCCGACTTTTTGCGAGATCGAGCCCTTTGACGAGTACGTCGAAGGGCTTTCTTATTGTGGGGACTAGAGTTACGTCATCGAGGCGGCAGTTCAAACACACGATTTCGAGGATGCGCCGCTTTGT
>JAJRSP010000049.1 GCA_024278775.1 Planctomycetota bacterium | reverse complement strand
GTAAACCACGGTGTCGCGACCGATGGTCGCCTCCGCCTCGATCCAGGTATTGTCGGGATCGATGATGGTCACTCCCTCATCCAGCAAGCATCGTTGCAGCCGATCCTGCATCATCCGGCCAACGGTGGCCAAGTCCATCCGCGAATTCACACCCGTCGCATCCTCAGCGGGCACCTGAAGCGGCACGGACACGCCGCGCCCCGCCTCGCCGAGAATTCGAATCGCGTCAGTCACGTAGTATTCACCTTTGCTGCCCTGAGGTCGTACCTGATCCAATGACCACCAAAGCTGTTCCGCATCAAAACAATAGTAACTCGGGTTCACTTCCCGAATCTCACGCTGCCGTGCCGTGCAATCCGCATGCTCCACGATCGCCTCAAGCCTTCCGGCTTCGTCGCGGATAATTCGACCATAACCGGTCGGATCGTCCAACACCGTCGTCGCCATCGCACAGGCGTCACCCGATTGCTCGCGCGCCTCATGCAGACCGGCCAACGTATGCCGACGAACCAACGGCATGTCACCGGCCAACGCCAGCACACTGCCGGAAAAACCGCGTAACTTCTCGCGGCAGCAGAGCACGGCATGTCCCGTACCCTTCTGCTCCGTCTGTTCCACCCAGGTGACGTCTTTCGCGTCGCTGAACTCGGCGATGACGTCCTCTTTTCGATGCCCCACCACCACAAGCATCCGGTCCACACCGGCCAAGCGACACGCCGCAAGCGCGAAGCTCAGCATCGAACGTCCGCACACCTCGTGCAGCACCTTGGGAAGATCACTCTTCATCCGAGTGCTCTTGCCCGCCGCAAGCACAATGGCAGCCAAGTCGCCCAAATCAACCCACCTTGCAGCGCCGAAGTACCGCGCCGCGCCCATTCCGAATTACCCGGCCGGGACTCGAACCCAGAACGCCAGGACCAAAACCTGGTGTGTTACCAATTACACCACCGGGCAATCCAAGTTATCACGCCACACGGCCACCAGCGCCACGATCACATTCTGCGATCACTTTTCTTCGTTGGCACCTGGACCGCTTCGACCGAGAGGGACGCGGCGGTGGTCCCGCGCCGAGGCCTGAGCACCACGCCGCGAAGAGTGGTACCCATTGCCCGTAGCGCGTTTCACATGCCACAGGCACGCCCCGAAGGGTGCGAGAAACTCGGCCCGACCGATATTCCAGCCAAGCCGAGGCGTCAGGGTACGTCTCGCATCGTCTCGCGTCAAGAGCCGAACGAACGATACGCCTCACTCGATTGATCGACGTTTCCAGCACTGCCGGGGTGTACCGAAAACAGAACAATCGTAATATTAGGAAAAATAGGAAGATTCGGTCGACCGATAATCAAGAATTCAGAGCATTGTTCCGATGACGTTCGCTTGAAGACGGCCAACTGGTGGCCGGTCAAGCGTTTCACAGACTGTTTCAAAAGGATAAAAAATGAAGAACTACGTTAATAGAATCGGTCGGGCAGCGTTTGGGGTTTTGGCCGGTGGTATGGTGTTGAGCTCCAGTTGCAGCTCCCGTGACATCGACGCGGTGGTGAACAGTGTCGGTGCCGTCGTGGACGTGGTGAGCGGGCAGAGCGTAAATACAGCTTCCGGAATCGCCGATCTCGCCGGACTACTGGCCGACGCGATCGACAACAACAACTAACCCGGTGGTGTGCGTGGCCACGACCCGCGGGTGACGGTGCCCGCATTCGATATCTCGAGCGGTCCGGGATCATCCGTTTCCATCCGATGCGTGGTGGTGGTCCCGTGCCGTGCGGGTTCAATATAACCGAAGCCAGTCAACTTCGAGCTCGAATGTCCCGAACTGTGGTGGACCGGAAAGCGTATTGCGGGCATCCAGGGCGATTCCCGCAATATCGTTCGCCTCCCAGGTCACGGGCTTGCCGTAGCCGATCTGCCTCAATGAGGCGAAAGGAATCTCCACGACCGACCACTCCTTCTTAATCGAGAGCGCTACATTGAAATAGTTGAAGTCTTTCACCGCCGCACGGTGGACCGTCAATCCGTAAGGTCGCTCCGTACCACGCACGCGCATCTGCAACCCCGTGAACCCGGTGGCATCCACCAGCTTCTTTTTGCGCGGGGCCCACTGAACGTTCACTCCGGCCCACGGTCCGTACGCGAATCCTTTATTGACCGATCCGACTATGCGGAGCACTTTGTTCGACCCGGCCTCGCCAATGGACAAGCGGCATGTAGACTTGCCGCCAGCCACTTCGTCGGTCAACACGGTCCACGTACCACCCCACTCCGACTCGAGATCGCCATCCTCGAAACTGTCGATCTGTTTACCAACGCCATCGCCGATTTTCAGTGTCACGGCCGGTTGATTGCGTTTGGCGTTCAGACGCCGTGTCGCCTCACGGTCTACGACAACGCCGGCTTTGATGACATCACGCACGTTCCAGATGTCGCTGATCGTCTGGGATGGATCGCCTGTGACAATCACCACATCCGCCACCTTGCCCGCCTCTAGCGATCCGTACCGGTCATCGACACCGAGAACGCGCGCCGAAGAGGAGGTGGCCGCCTGTAACGACTGCCCGGGTGACAATCCCGCTTCCACATACAGCGTCAGCTCCAACAAGACGGCCGGACCGTGCGGCACGAGTGGATTGCCCGCATCGGTCCCCAGCCCCACGAGCACACCGCCATCCGCCATCGTCTTGAGATTGGCCATCCACACTTTCTCCCCGCCGGCGCGTAGCCGGGCCATCGGCGAGTATCCAAGAATTCCATGAAAGATGTCGCTATCGATGGACTCAAAAAGATCAGGATGAAGTGCTTCTTGGACCAACGGGTACCTGTACGGATGGCCTCCTTTCAAGGCCCGCTGGCCGGCAATGACGACGCCGAGCGTCGGCACGTAGGCCGTCCCCGCCCGCCTTGTCTGAGCGGCGAACTCCGGCGTCACCTCTCCGATAAAGACACCGTGCCCCAGAGCGGTAGCGTGGGAGTGAACGGCCGTCTTCGCCTCGTCGAGGGTCCAAGAATGCACGAACAACGGAAGCCCGACCGCGCGTGCTTCTTTGGCAATCTCTCCGAAAACATCATCCGAAAGAGTCGGCAGTGTGGGCACACCGCCCCACCCGCCATGCTCAAGGACGGCTTTGATGACATCGGGTTTCTTGGGCAACAGAGACCGAAACTCCTTCGCGACATCGGCTGCGGTCTCGACCTCGTGAGCCTTGACCCCGAACTGGGTAGCGTGACCACCCGGCGCGGTGAACGCCGCCCCCGCCGTGTACAGACGAGCCAGTTGGGGCGAGTTCTTCGACTTTTCCCGTAACTCAAAGATCGTCGACTCATCTGCGTGCAAATCCAGCACCGAGGTGACGCCGCAGTATAGCTGCGTGGTCAGGTTCTCCTCCGGCGGAATGTCTCCCAAGAAACCCGGCGGTCCACCCGCCACCGCGACATGAACGTGCAGGTCGAACAGGCCGGGCAGTACGGTACAACCCGTCGCATCGATGATGTGTGCGCCGGCCGGGGTATTCGTGTCTATTGAAGCCTCGCCGACGACTCGCCCATCTCTGAGCAACAACTGCCCGAGCGAGCGAGAGGTCGTACCCGTTCCATCGAAAATCCGACCCCCACGTATCACAATCGGATTTTTCTCCGCGTGAACCTCCGGTGATACCATCGGTACCATCATCAAGATTGCGGTCGTGATCATGTTCCGGTACATCCCAGGTGCCTCCCTATTAAACAACTACTTTTTCCGAATCCGCTCCATGACGGCATCGCCATAATCGAGCGTTCCGGGCAGTAACGATTCGTACAGTTTTTTCGCGATACTTCGTGCGTGATAGCCGGCCCACTTCGGGGGCAACAGTGATGGCGGTAGCTCTGGATCGGCCCAGGCCACCGGCAAATAGGACATCACCACGGCGAACCGTACGGCAAACGCTTCCTGATCCTTCCACGAGTTCCGTGGCCGCCGAGAAAACTTCTCGAACGATCGAACGAACTTCCGGTATCGCGCGTCAAGGTCCTTCAGGTTCCACAGTCGCTTAACGAAATCCTTATCCTTTTCTTGTGACACACGCGTCGCCCGAAAAAGCGCCACCCG
>JAJRSP010000048.1 GCA_024278775.1 Planctomycetota bacterium | reverse complement strand
GCCTCGCCCGGTGGTCGAAGTGGTATAGGCCATGTATATCTCGTCGATGTCCGGGCGTTCCTCCCGATCCACCTTGATGGCCACGAAGTGCTCGTTGAGTACCTTGGCCACATCCGCGTGCTCGAAGCTCTCGTGCTCCATCACGTGGCACCAGTGACAGGCGGCGTAGCCGATGCTCAAGAAGATCGGTTTGTCTTCCTTCTTCGCCTTTTCCAGCGCGGCATCACTCCAGGGGTACCAATCCACAGGGTTGTGGGCATGCTGCAACAGGTAGGGGCTCGTGGCTTCGGCCAGCCGGTTGGTGTACTTGTGCTGAGCAGGTTGGGTCATGTCGTTCGGCTCCTCACTGTTGGGGCTCGCCACGGCTCCGTACGGTCCGCAGGAACCGATGACAGCGGTGGCGATGACCAGCCGGCACGACAAGCTCAATCGCCCACGTGTTCGATATTTCACGTTTGCCTCTTCGGTGTTACATACTTCTGAGTGAAAGACTACGGTCCCGGATGGTGATTGTAGCTGACCGCCCGTCATCGTCAAAACGTGCGATCTCGCCTGCCTGTGACCCCGATCCGGGCCGACGGAACACCACACGCCCGGTTGCCGAAAAGGGGTCGCGCGGCTATCCTACGGGCGGATGCGTAGCCGTGCGAACGGACGGAATGGGCGCGTCCGGGTGCTGGCCATCCTGGTTGCGGGTCGGGTCGTGAGATTCGGCTGTCGCAGGGAAATGTGGCTTGCTGTTTGCGCGGTGCCGATGCGCTGCGGATGAGAAACCCACAGACAACTCGCACCTTCGGCCTGATCTCCGGAGAGGCACAGGAGAGTTCGGTGTCACACCGTTTCATCAATGAGCTACGCGCCGGTGACCGGGTCGAGAACGATACGTTCTTGATTCGATCGAAGGACCTGCGCACCACGACCCAAGGTGGACTCTATATTCACGCCGTGTTGGTCGATCGATCCGGGCAGATGGTCGCCCGCGCGTGGCAGGCAACGGAAGAGATGTACCACGACATGCCCGAGGGTGGCGTGCTGCGGTTCAAGGGCCGCGTCGAGAGCTACAAGGGGAATTTGCAGTTCATCATCGACGGGATCATGCCGGCCGAACCCGACTCCTTCGACATTGGAGACTTCCTGCCCAAGGCCGAGGGGGACGCCGAAGCGCGATGGGCACGCGTGTCGGAAATACTGTCCGGCGTGACGCATCCCCATCTGCGGGCGTTGCTGGATGAGTTCCTGGCTGACGATGATCTGATAAGCGGTTTTCGCCGTGCGCCGGCTGCTGCGGCTCTGCATCACGCCTACATCGGTGGGCTGATGGAGCACACGCTATCGCTTCTGGAACTCGCCCTGCGGGTGGTTCCCTTGTACAAGCGATTGAATCTTGACCTCGTACTCACCGGACTTTTTCTGCACGACATCGGCAAGGCGAAAGAGCTTTCCTATGAAACGGCCATCGGGTACTCGGATCAGGGGCAGCTCGTCGGGCACATTGCCCTGGCCACGATGATGATCGAGAAACACGCTGACGCCATCGCCCAGCGCAAGGGAAAGCCGTTTCCCCAGGCGCTGCGCTGGGCGCTGCAACACATCATCCTCAGTCATCACGGGAAGTATGAGTTTGGCAGTCCGAAGCTACCGGCTATCCCCGAGGCGATCGCGATCCATTATCTCGACAACCTCGATGCCAAGCTCAACATGTTCTATTCGGCGATCGACAACCACCGTGACCCGGCGTCGCACTGGACCGAGTACGTGCGGCCCATCGAAACCAAGGTCTACAAAGTGGACTACATGAAGGACAGTTAGATGACAAACTGTGACCTGTGCCGTTTCCAATAGGCTTGGCTTTTTTTCCTCCCCCCTTACCAAGGGGGGATAGAGGGGGGTCTCGGATAGAAGAATAACCTCCCCCCGGCCCCTCCTTGTAAAGGAGGGGAGCACGACGTCACACACTAGCACCAATACGGACAGCAACACGATGAGATTCACCCAACTGACAGAACCGGATGTCGCGCACATGCTCAGCGCGCTGGAAGCGGACTCTATCGAAGACCTCTTCGCCCCAATCCCCCCCAAGCTTCGTCTCAAGACCGATCTCAATATCCCGGAAGGGATCAGCGAGTTGGAGCTTCTTCGGGATACGGAATCGCTCGCCGCGAAGAACACCGATACGTCACAGTCGGTTTGTTTTCTCGGCGGTGGGGCCTACGACCATTTTATCCCCACCGTGGTGGATGCGATGGCCGCCCAGAGTGAGTTCCTTACGGCGTACACCCCGTATCAGGCTGAGGCCTCACAGGGCATGCTTCAGCTTTTCTACGAGTTCCAAACCATGGTGTGTGAGCTGACCGGGATGGAGGTGGCCAACGCCTCGATGTATGAGTGCGCCACCGCCGCCGCGGAGGCCGTGCTCATGGCCAAGACCATCACCCGACGAAATCGGGTGGTGATCGCCGGGTCCGTTCACCCCGACACGCTGGCGGTGGTGAAGACCTATGCCGCGCAGCAGGATTTGGATATCATTGTTGTTCCGGCTGCTTGCGGAACGATCGAGCCGGATGCTTTCGCCTCCGTGGTCGACGATGCCACGGCCGCCGTCGTGGTTCAGTCTCCCAACTTCTTCGGCTGCGTGGAGCGGCTTGACCGTTTGATCCCTCTGGTTCACGACAGCGGAGCGCTGGCTGTGGTGTCGGCCGATCCGCTTAGTGGCGGTGTGCTCAAGACGCCGGGTGCACTCGGCGCGGATATCGTCGTCGCAGAGGGGCAGGCGTTGGGTGTGCCGTTGCAATACGGCGGCCCCTATCTGGGGCTGCTCGCCTGCCGCGAAAAATATCTGCGTAAGCTACCCGGTCGTGTGGTGGGGTTGACGAAGGACGCTCAGGGTCGGCGGGGATTCTGTCTCACGTTGCAAACCCGGGAACAGCACATCAAACGCCAACGGGCCACAAGCAACATCTGCACGAACCAGGGGTTGCTTGCAGTGCGTGCCGCGATTTATATGGCCGCCATGGGCAAAAAGGGCATCCGGCAGGTCGCGTCGCAATCGTTCGACAAAGCCCACTACGCCGCGTCCGAAATCGCCAAGCTCGATGGGTTCGCGCTTCGCTTTGACGCGCCGTTCTTCAAGGAGTTTACCGTTCGCACGACGAAGGATGTCGACGCCTTGCTGGCCTTTTGCCGTGGTCGTGACATCAACGCGGGGATCGGGCTGAAACGCTTTGACGACGCACTGGCTGACTGCTTTTTGGTAGCGGTTACGGAACAACGAACCAAGGCGCAGATTGACGCGCTCGTATCGGCGTTTCGAGATGCGTAACGTCGGATCACATGGGCCACTGACTGAGGCTTCGCCGGAGCATGGGGCTAACCTGGATCGACATCGGCGTGCTGCTTCTCGCGGCGGTCACGGCGACTACTGCGGGATTGTTCGCGTTCCTGCTCTGGCGAAGCGGCTACATGCGCGGGTGGCGTGCCGCCAGGGACGCGCCGCCGATCTGCCCGGCTTGCGGCTACAACCTCACGGGGTTGACGCAATGCCGCTGCCCGGAGTGCGGGAGGTCGTATCGGCTCGATCAGCTCTGGCGTGTGCCGATTCACCTGGACCATCTTCGGGATGCACCCGGTCGCCACACGACAAACAAGGAAACGGAAACCGTGG
>JAJRSP010000047.1 GCA_024278775.1 Planctomycetota bacterium | reverse complement strand
TCGATTTCGCGTCCGTACACGACGGACAGTCGGTCCAGCGGTCACCAACCGACGGTCACCGGCTTACCGGCAAAGTCATCGTTGACGAGTTCGTGACGGCTCATTAGCGCCACGGGGTACGCCTTGGCAACGCCCCGCAGTTCCACGCCAATCACCTGGAGGCGTGACACATCCGCGCGGTCACCCTTCCCCCACCGCCTCAGGAACCTGGGGTCATCCGGCTTGACGAAGACCGGATCGTTGATCGCGGGAATACAATCACGGCCAATACCGTGGTTGACCGCCTCCAACTCGAGCGGTGAACCCGTCATGTCGAACCATTCCGACTCCGGATTGCCGGGAACCTTCGGACCCTTCGCCCAGAGATACTGCCGACCGCCGTCGCGACGAATCTTGCTGTAGGCACCGGGGCGTTTAGTGACCTCGCCGGTGATGAGCTCGGACAACGTCCTGGCTGCGGAGCGATTGATCGTCATGCGGAGCGCATAGGCGCTGAACAAAAGCAATACGATCACAATGACCCAGGCATGCGTTGACGCTGCCCGGGGCACATCTGCCGTCTGAAGTTCGTCTCGATCGGTCACGTGGCTTCCCCGTAACGCCCAGGTGGCTAGACACCCGTCCTGTGCAACCCCTCAATAATATGCGACACCGGATGCCTGGCGGCGATCACCACCATGCTGTCGCCGATGAAGCGAGACGCCACGTGAACCCCATCATACATCTGCTCGTCCAGCGCACCGTGCAGTGGCAATCCACCGAACAAGTCCGGCCATAGGCCACCCGAGCCTCGTGCGAAAGCCAACAGCACAGGCGATCCGCAACAGTTCAGATGAACCTCCACGTATTCATAACCATCCTGATCCCGGTGTATGACCGCACTGACCACTTCAAAACTCAAATGACCTTCCGGCATGCGACCCTGAGCGGGCAGGGACAACGATAGGCCGAACTCCCGCCGCAGCATATCAGATACCGACTCGACCGCGGCAACACGATCTCCGGGCGTATCGAACGCCTGAGGGATTGGTACACGCGCCACAAACTCACTCACCACCTTCGGGGTGACCGGCACGGCCACGTCGGGCCAATAAACGATCGTCGCGAGAACGACCGCGGCAGCCAACGCCAACCGCGATCCCCACAAACGCCATCGAAAGGCCCCCCCCGCCTCGGGGATCGCCTTCAGCTTGTCCCACAGCTCATCGGGCATGGGCTCAAGCTCAAGCCGCTCGCACATCATCGCATCGACGCGTCGTTCCGCGTCGAACCGTGTGCCACAGGAGACACACTGCTGCAAATGCTCGCTGATTTCAAATGTTTTCGTTTGCCCAAGCTCAGAGTCGAGGTAAGGGCTCATCCATTTGCGCGCTTCATGGCAATTCATGATCCGGCCTCCTTCACTAGACCGCGTTCGACAGCAAGCGACGCCAACCGCTCTCGAAGGTTTTTACGAGCCCGATGCATATTCGACATCACCGTCCCAAGCGGAATATCCAGCACCGTAGCGATTTCCTTGTACGTAAACCCTTGTAACTGAAAAAGCAAAAAGCAATGCTTCTCAGAGGAAGGTAACTTCTCCAACGCATCCACCAATCGTCCATCCAGCATGTTCGACAGCAGTTTCGGTAGATCGAGCAGCGTTTCCCACGCGTTTTCCCGCTCCATAGCTTCAAACAACTCGAACGCATTGTCAGCCAGCGGGCACTCCTTGCTGCGGGAGGTACGACGGTTGTAGTTATAGATTTTGTTGATCAAAATCCGAAAGATCCACGCGCGAAAGTTCGTTCCCATCTCAAATCGAAAAAGATTCCGCCACGCCACGAGTATGGCGTCCTGCACGACATCGGCGGCCAGCGTCTTGTCCCACAACGCCCATCGAGCATGGCTGTACAACGCATGCCGAACCGGTTTCAACAGCTCGACAAACTCAACTCGATCTTTCTTACGATCAGCCATATCCGACTCATCACGCTCGGTTACAATCCCACATCACCCAAACCCGCGGCAGCCGCGTCTCGATTTCGGTCACTCGACCGAAGCTGAGGCCTCGCCCACTACTACCCCATGCCCCCCACGCCCGCCTTATTGCAATAAAATCGCGAGGGAGCCACTATTTCTCAATCCGGTCGAAAAACGCCTTACTATCGGTCCTTGGGAAGCTATCGGGCCGCACCGACCGCATTTTGTCCAGTTTTTTGCAATTACCGAAGGTGCCGGGCTAATATAACAGTAGCGGGTGCGTCTCTGGACACCCAGGCACATTAGATAAGTGATTTTCGCGTGGACACCTTCGGTGACATCACCACCCCGGAACAGAACGATGAGTCCGTCGGCCACCGTTCCATACGGATCATTCCACTGGCCATCGTCGGGGCCATCGCGATCTGTATCTCCGTCGTGGTGTTCCAACGCTACGGCACAGTCGCCAACGCCACCATCGTAGAAACCACCCGAAATCTCGACGGGGGATTCCTGGCTGTGGGTATGACCGAGGAACAGCCCGGTTTCATCCTGGTTTCCGCGCTTGATCAGAAGGATGTCACCATTCACACCCAACAAGCCATCAACACACTCACGGGAGCACACACCAACGTCTACGTGGATACCACGACGCAACACTGGAAAGCACGCCTGCGTAAACCGTTGGTCATCACGATCGATGACAACGGCCGTATCCAATCGAGTACGGTGGATTGGTCGCTCCACACGTTTCATCTGCTACAGGATGCCGTTGACTGCAGCCACCAGACGCCACGAACAGGAGAAGGGTCACCGAAGCATAAACGGTGCGGCGTCCCCTTTTTGGACCTCAAAGAACGTGTCGCAAAGTGGCCGACAGATTCGGTCCCCCACTGCTTGAGCGAGTTCCTCGCCTCACGCTAGTGCCGCGTTTCATAAGTCCTACGACTACTCCGGTTTCGAGAGTTCGTGCGAGGCGCGGCGCTCCAGCGCCGCGCAAGCTGCGGTTCAGGGAGAAATGTCATAGTCGCCATAGTTGTGACCCGTGGCACCCGCCGATCAACCGCTTCGTCAGCGGCGGCGCTACGGTCTTTGCTACGTCGCCTCACTCTTGTGCCTCGCCGCGGCCCGGCGACGGAGTTCCGCATCGATAAATGGCTGAATGTCCCCGTCCAAGACGCCGGTAGTGTCAGACGTTGTCACCGCTGTTCGTGAGTCTTTCACCCTCTGTTCAGGATAGAGAAAGTAGCTTCGGATCGAGTTCCCCCAGCCGATCTGCCCCTTTTCGCTATAAATCTTCGCGAGTTCGCTGTCGCGTTTGGCCTGCTCTAAGAGATAGAGCCGGGACTGGAGCATCTTTCTAGCCGTGCCGCGGTTTTTGTGCTGCGAACGCTCGTTCTGACACTGCGCCACCAAACCGGTGGCCAGATGCGTCAGCCTCACGGCCGAAGAGGTCTTGTTGACGTGCTGGCCGCCCTTGCCGCTCGAACGATAGGTGTCCTCTCGAACGTCCTCATCCCAGTCAACTTCGATCTCGATATCACCCGTTTCCGGTTGCACATCCACCGAGGCAAAGCTCGTTTCACGCTTACCCTGTGCCGAAAACGGCGAGATGCGCACGAGGCGGTGTACCCCCGTCTCGCAGGACAAACAGCCGTAGGCGTACGGACCTTTGACGAGATAGCTGCATGATTGGATCCCGGCGTTTTCACCGTAACGCATCGACAGCTCCTCCACGGTGAAGTCGCTACGCTCGAAGTAACGCAGGTACATCCGCAGCAGCATCTCCGCCCAATCGCAGGCGTCGTCCCCACCGGTGCCGGCTTGGATGTTGAAATAGGCGTTGCTGGCATCGTCCGGCCGGGACAGCAGCGTGAGCAACTCCACCCGCCCGATCGCCTGATCCAGTGATTCGAGGCCGCTATCCAACTCTGCGCGTACCTCGGCGTCATCACCCTCGGCCAGAAGCTCGCACATCGCCGAGAGCTCTTCCGCCTGGGCGACGGCATCACACACCGGATCCACCACGGCCTTGAGCGTCTTGAGCCGATCGACCGTCTGCTTTGCGTTTTCGGGATTATCCCAAAGATCGGGAGCGGCCATCTCGCCTTCCACAGCGGCTAGGGCCTCAAGCTTTTTGGGGAAGTCAAAGAGAGTCCCGGATCGCAACGATCCGAGCGGTGAGTGTTTTCAACGTGTCCGAAGGATTTTCGTAGTGCATCATGCGTGACTGACTCCCTGATCGCCTCCTCGCCCATCCCACGACGCCACCGACCGCACACCTACGGCGTGAAGCGCGACATCTCCTCGATGATAACGTCTTCCACGGGAAGCGATACCTCGCCGGAATGAATGGGGCCCTCCGTTCGTTCCATAGCCACGATCGCATCCACCACATCGGTCCCGGTCACCACCATGCCAAACGTGGTAAAGCCCTGATCATCGAGAAATCCGTTATCCTTCAGGTTGATGAAGAACTGTGAGGTGCCGGAGTTCGGATCATTATCCACCAACGCCGTCGCCACCGAATAGACCACCGAACTACTCAACCCGTTGTCGGCTTCGGACGGTACGGGGTCTCGCGTGGGTGGCTTCGGTACGATCTCACCGTCGATCCGCTCAAAACCACCCCCCTGCAACACAAATGGATCACATGCCCCCGTGTCCGTGTTCTCGACGCAAGCATTCCGATGAAACAGCACGCCGTCATAAAAACCCTCGTCCACATACGCCAAAAGGTTCTCGGCGTGCTTCGGTGCGGCCACCGCATCCAACTCGATCACGAAGTCGCCGAAATTCGTTTTCACGAGCACCTGCGGGGTGGGAGACAATTCCGCATCGACCTCGACAAAAACAAAATCCATCGCAGTTCGGCCTTGCTGATCCGTCACGACAAGACGAAACGTGTACCGACCCGACGTCTCCAGCGGGCCGACCGTCAGTTCCGGATTCGTAGGCGGGTCCACCGTCACGTCGACCGGTCCGCCGTTCTGGTCCCACCGAAACACATACGGAGCCGTCCCGCCGGATGCCTGCCCCGACAGCACGACCGAACCACCCGCGACGACAAGCTCAACGTCAATGTCGGCCAACGCCGCGAGATGGCCGTTGTCCACCGGCCCCGTCGCGCCACCCGGCAATGTGCATGAGACCGCACCACACAGCAGCACGGCCGATAGCGCCAAACATGGCAACACGTCAGTCAGTTTCGGCGGAGTTCCATCAAACAATTCACACCTCATTCTTCCACAGCGCTCTTCCGCGACGAGCCTTTACGCACACCGCCTTCAAACACAGTCGGTTCGGAGTGCATCGGCTCGCCGTATCTTCCGACGGTAGCGTGAGCCACGACTATGCGTACAATAGTGCCTATCGGATACACGGTCAGCCCCACTGGACAGCTAAAGTACCCGCGACGCGATGGCCCACGAACATACTTATGAATCGCCGCTCGTTCAACGCTACGCCTCCAAAGCGATGAGCGAGCTTTTCGGTGCTCGGCAACGAATTCTCACGTGGCGGCGGCTCTGGCTCGCACTGGCTGAGGCGCAGCGGGCGGCCGGGCTCAAGATCACTGCCAAGCAGATCGCGTCCCTCAAGCGAACCATCGACGACATCGATTTCAAGCGGGCCGCCCGACATGAAAAACGCCTGCGTCACGATGTCATGGCCCACCTGCATACCTGGGGTGATATCGCGCCGGACGCTCGCGGCATCCTCCACCTCGGAGCGACCAGCGCTTATATCGTCGATAATGCGGATCTGCTCATCATGCGTGACGCCCTCCGGATGATCGCCGACTGGCTGGCCGTCACGATCGACGCACTAGGGGCTTTCGCCAAGAAACACCGTCGCCGCCCCACGCTCGGCTACACCCATTACCAGCCGGCTCAGGTCACCACGGTCGGAAAACGGGCCGCCCTCTGGTGTTATGATTTTGTGCGTGATCTGGAGGAAGTTGAGGACCGGCTTCGCAAACTTCGTTTTCGAGGCGTCAAGGGCACCACCGGTACGCAGGCGAGCTTTCTTCATCTCTTCGGGGGTGACCACGCGAAAGTGCTGCGGCTGGAACGAACCGTCGCCAAGTCGCTGGATTTTGACCGGGTCGAGCCGATCACCGGGCAGACCTATTCACGCAAGGTGGATGCCCAGATCGCCGCTACGCTGGCCGGCGTCGCCACGAGCGTACACAAGTTCGCCAATGACATCCGGCTGCTGGCCAACCTCAAGGAAATTGAAGAGCCGTTCGAGAAGTCGCAGGTCGGTTCCAGCGCCATGGCCTACAAGCGTAACCCGATGCGGTGTGAGCGGGCCACGGCACTCGCCCGGTTGGTGCTGTCCCTGGTCAGCTCACCGTGGCACACTGCGGCCGAGCAGTGGTTTGAACGCACCCTGGATGACTCCGCCAACAAGCGTATCAGCATCCCCGAATCATTCCTGGCGACTGAGGCGAGCCTGATAATCGTCACCAACGTGTCGCGTGGTTTCGTCGTCTACCCCAAGGTGATCGACGCGCATCTTCATGCGGAACTGCCCTTCATGGCCACCGAAAACATCATGATGGCCGCAGCGGCCTGCGGAGGCGATCGGCAGGAACTCCACGAGCGTATCCGAAAACATTCGCACGCGGCGGCGGCGCGAGTCAGACAGGAAGGGCAGCCGAATGACCTGCTCGAACGGCTCGCAAGCGACCCCGCTTTTGCCAAGGTGAACCTGAAGAAGGTACTCGATCCTAAGCAGTACATCGGTCGAGCGCCCGAGCAGGTGGATGAGTTTATCAAGGGATACGTGTCGCCGGTTCGTCGGCGCTATCGTCAGGCGCTATCGAAGGCGAGTGAACTGAACGTGTAATGAAGGACGTCCCCCACCCTTCGCCTTGGGGCGAAGAATGGGACACGCGACAAGTAATACGAAAGAAGGCACGAGTGGAACGTACGGAACTATTGCAACGAATCAAAGAGACGGCCTATCTCGAGGGCGACTTCACGCTTCGATCGGGGAAAAAGAGCAAGTACTACCTGGACAAATACCTCTTTGAGACCCAGCCGGATATCCTCGCAGCGCTCGGCGATCTCTTCGCCACACACGCGGCCGAAACCACCACGCTGATCGCCGGTGCGGAACTCGGCGGCGTCGCGTTGGCGGCGGCCACCGCTATGGCCACGGACAAACCATTCGTCATCATCCGCAACGCCAAGAAAGACTACGGCACGAGCAAGCCGTTCGAAGGCAAACTTCACGACGGCGATAGCGTGTTGTTGGTAGAGGATATCGCCACGACCGGCGGGCAGGTGCTGGAGGCAGCCAAGCTCATCACCGATATCGGTGCCAAGGTCGAACGTATTGTGTCCGTGATTGACCGCCAGGAGGGTGCCCGAGAGAACATCGAGGCAGCCGGTTTCACCTTTGAATCGCTGTTCACCAAGACGGACCTGGGCATTACCGGCTGACCCGTCGAGGGCCTCTGAGTAACGCCGACAATATCGAGGGGAAATCTCGAATACTTACGTGACGGCTGTCGCTACGTGCGGCGTATCGAGGTAACGACCGTCTGACGGATTCGCGCTACGGTGTGGCCGTGGCTAGCGGTAGGGGAGTGAACCGTATGCATCATCTTAGAAAACTTGGATCGGGCGTACTCTGGCACGGGCAGATGTGGCCTCTTGCAGTTATAGCGATGCTCGGGCTGTACACCGCGGTCTCGTGGGCTCAGCAGCCTCCCGCCAAAACATCCGAACCCGTTCCGGTTCAGGCTGCCGAATCCGATGCGCCAACCGCAGTCAAACCCACTCCGGACGCAACCAAATCGAACATCAAGACGACCGAACCACCAAAAAATGCCGCGTTATCAACTGGAACACCGGACATGGAAAAACCTTCGGACGTCGCGGTGCCAACCACAACGGTTTCCACTCCGAAAAAACCAAAGAGTTACGGACTCTTCGTGTTGCTCCCGGCGTTCATCGCAATCCTGCTGGCCATCTTCACGCGGCAGGTAGTCCCTGCGCTGTTTCTCGGCCTAGTCGCCGGGGCTTACATGATGGTCCCGTGCCTTTCCGCAACGGATCCGCTCTCCAATCAATACAGCATCATCGCCGGATTCCGCCTGGCCGTGGAGACGTACATCCTCGGTGCCGTTCTCCACCCCGACAAAATCAAGATCGTCATCTTCACGCTACTGATCGGGTTCATGGTGGGTGTCATCGGCACCAACGGCGGCACGGCCGGACTGGTCAGCCTCGTCAGCGGAAAAACCCATTCACCCCGCCGCGGTGCTCTGACCGCGTGGCTCGCGGGGCTGGTGGTGTTCTTTGACGACTACGCCAACTCCATGATCGTCGGACCGACCATGAGATCGGTGTTCGACAAGCTGAAACTGTCCCGTGCCAAGCTGGCCTATATCGTCGACTCCACGGCCGCCCCGGTGGCCTCTCTTGCACTGATCGGCACGTGGGTCGGTGCGGAGATCGGGTTCATCAATGACGGTCTCAGCGAAGTCACCGCGTCTACGGCCCCCGCATTTCTTCTCAACGATTCCGGGCAGGTGATCACCGGCATGTCGGCGTTCATCCACAGCCTCCCCTACCGTTTTTATCCGATCCTTGCGCTGTTTCTCGTGTTTTTATCCGCCGCGACGGGTCGGGATTTCGGCCCGATGAAGAAATCGCAGAGCCGCGCCGCCAGCTTGCTTGACCCACCCATCCCGCTCGACAGTGAGTCGGAACCGGTTAAGTCTGATGAGCCGAAACCCCGGTGGTGGCTCGGGCTCGGCCCCGTGCTGATGCTGGTCGTGGCCACGCTCGCCGTGCTGATCGCCACAGGACTAAGCAATCCGAAAACAATAGCCGCCATGAATGTCACTGAAGGCCCCGGTGCCTGGGCCAACACCGCCGCGTGGGTGAAGGCGTCGACAATCATGAGCCACGGCGACTCCTACCTCTCCATCTATTACGGTGCGTTTCTGGCCGTCATCACCGCCATGCTCCTCACTATGGTGGCCAAGGCAGGAAGCGTTCGCCGCGCCGCCGACGCCGGTCTGGACGGTATGGCCCGGATGTTCCCGGCCGTCGTCATCCTGGTGCTGGCCTGGTCCCTCTCGAGCGTGCAGAAAGACCTCATGCTGGGGGAAATCATCACGGCGCGTTTGCAAGCGATGCATTTTCCGATCGTGTGGGCACCGCTGGCGGTGTTCACCAGCGCGGCGGTGATTTCCTTCGCGACGGGATCAAGCTGGAGCACAATGGGCATTCTCTGCCCCGCGACGGTACAAATCATGATCGGCCTATCCGGTAAAGATACCGGGATGGACCCTGCGGCTGCGCAAAACCTTTTCTTCGCGGCCATCGGTAGCGTGCTGGCCGGCTCCATCTTCGGCGATCATTGCTCACCCATTAGCGACACGACCGTGCTTTCGTCCATGGCGTCCGGCTGCCCCCACGAAGAACATGTGTGGACGCAGATGCCCTACGCTATCGTCACCGCTATCGCCGCCATGGGGCTGGGCGATGTGATGTGCAGCGTTTACCACCAACCCTGGTACTACGGGCTTGGTGCCGGAGCCGTGTTCTTGTTCTTGTTCATCTTTGTCGTGGGACGACCGGCCAAGGCGAGCCTGGCCTATTCCGCAGAGTACGAGTCATGATCACGTGCGGAGCGGCACGTGCAAAGTGAAGCGGGTCTGCCGGGGTCTTGTCTACTGAGGTCTTACTGACCCGGGTGGGCAAAGGCCAACTGGTAGCGGCTGAAGTCGGCCAAGTCGATGTCGCCGTCGGTGTCGAAGTCATAACGGCTGTCCTTGCAATTCGGTTCACCGTGCTTAGCCGGACCGCCCACGCAAACCGAAATGGGCACGGAACCGGCATCATCATCGGGAGTGGTGCCGTCGAGAATCCTTTTAGTGACAAGCCGTGATTGCTCGCCGATCTCAGAGAGCTTCACATAAAACATGGCAGACCACACGACGGCTGCCATCCCAACCGCCGCCGCGACGGGCATCCATTTTCGCCCGATCGAGACAGAAAGAGGAACCGGCACCTGGGACGATTCCCGAAGCAAACGCCCGGCGTCGATAGGCGTTCGATGGAAGACCCCGGCCGACTCGGCAGCCGAAGACTCCCGAAGGAGCTTTTCGATCGGACCGATGGGATCGGTCGCATTGAGATCATCACCGCTTGGTGCCATCAAGACTCCACTTCTCCTTTGTCACTTCCCACAGGAGCGACATCTCCTCGCAGTCCGACACTCCGTCCACACCGCATCTCCATACCGCATCTCCACACTATCAGTCGCAGCCACCACCCGGAGGCGCGAGATGTTTTTGTCGTTTCGCCTTCATACAGGTCCTCAGACGGTCCAATAATCGGCTCCAGCGCGATCGTAGCGTGGATTCTGCGATCCCCAGCACGGTGGCGGCGTCCTTCCACTGCCGGCTCGTGATCGCCTCCAACTGTCCCAACATCGGTCGATCATCGGCCACGACAGCGTCCAAACAGGCCCTTAGAGCCTCCAAATCATCCGCTTTGGACAACACCTCCAGCGGATCGGCGGCCTCAGAATCGACATCGTAGATGACCTCGTCGTCACGAGCATCCAGTGACTCCACATCCACACCCCTCTTACGCAGGGCACTTACGGTCTGGTTTTTTGCGATCCGAGCTAAATAGGCCGGAATCGAGTTGGGAAGCTGATCTGGTGCTCGATTGAGCGATTGCACAAACCCGGTCCACGTGGCAGACGCCACAGAATCAAGCCACTGCGGATCGTCATGGCAGCGTTGGCGGGAAGCGTGAAAAACGGTGTATCGAACGAGCCGGTCGTACCTGGACAGTAGTTGTCGCAGCGCGGCTGGATCTCCACCTACAACCGACGCAGCCAGGAACTTATCATCGACCCCAGTGTCAGAGGACTCCTCGCGTTGGGCGGGCACGACAACCCGTACGTTAGCAGTCATATGCCCATTATCAGCCGGTCCAATCGATGCCGCAAGCGTCACGGACGGGCCCATAATCCCTCCCCAATTGGCGTCGAGCGAGGCCTCAACAACTCGATATTCGTATTACACCATAGGAATTTGAACCGATTGGGGGTATGATAGCATGGAGGTCTCGTTCAGGCACAAACAGCGTGCCGCGGATCACTGGAGGGTTTCGGTTTGCGGGGGGTACGGACAGCAACACCCTGGGCGGTTTTCTTGTGCGCGATCTTTGCGTTCACGGCTACCCGTGTGGAGGCCCAGTGGCATTACTACTACTTTGACCAGCCCCGACCACTAACGCTCGATCCGACGCGGGTGGCCGTACGAAAGGCTGACGGCGGCGTAGCCTCAGAGTTGGTCGGTGCCGAATCCGTCGGAGGATGGGCACTCGTGCGTTCTGCGGGCGGCGTGGCCTCGACCAACATCGACACTCGCATCGCCACGATGGCACAAGCCTACACCTATGCCTCGCCGGTCTTTGTCGACCGGTTCGGTGGGCCGCTCATCATCACGCCGGATATCCTCGTCGGCTTCGAAGACGGTGTTAACGTGAAGCGTGCCGAGCAGATCCTTCTCAGTACCGGCTCCGGCGGCATTGCCGAAAGCCGCTTTGGCGGGATGTCCGGCACCTACCGGTTATCGAGTGGACGGCGTAACGGTTTTGAGGTTTTGGCTGTCGCCAACGCACTGGCCGAGTTGCCCGAAGTTCGTTTCGCAGAACCCAACATGGTGTTCACCGGCCACAGCGCCGCAGCCCCGACAGACCCCCTTTTCTCTGACGCCTGGGGGCTCGACAACACGGGCCAGTTCGGAGGCACGCCGGGCACGGATATGTCCGCGTTGGATGCGTGGAATATCACGACGGGGGATCCCTCTGTGATCGTGGTCGTCATCGATTCCGGCGTGGATCAGTTGCACCCCGATCTAAACCAACTGACCCCGGGTACCGACACCACGAGCGATCCCTCCACCGACGGTGGACCAGTCACCTCATTCGATGGCCACGGCACCACCGTAGCCGGCTGCATATCGGGCATTCTCAACAATGGCATCGGGGCCGCGGGAATTGCCCCGGATTGCCTGACGACCTCTGCACGAACCTTCATTCACATCAACTCCGGAGGCCAGTGGACGAGCGAATCGGCCTGGACCGTGAACACACTCGCCTGGGCGGAATCCATCGGTGCTCGCGTCACAAACAACAGCAACTGCTACGCCATCGAATCGGCCGCCATCGCCTCCCAATACGCGAGCACGAAAGCCAACGGCATGGTTCACTTTGCCAGTTCCTGCAACGACGGCGCAGCCCAATTGGGCTATCCGTCTTCTTTGCCGAGCGTCAACGCCATCGGCGCGATCAACGCTTCCGGGCTCCGCGCCAGCTTCAGCAACATTGGCGATGCGTTGGCCTTTGTCGCCCCCGGTGTGGATATCATCACGACCGACCGGTCGGGGAACGATGGGTTCACGTCCGGTGACTACACGTTTGTGCAGGGCACGTCATACGCCTCGCCCTACGCTGCGGGGATCGCCGCCTTGTTGATCGCGGCCAACCCCACTATCACTCCCGATCTGGTAGAAACCGTGATGCGAGAAAGCAGCATCGATCTCGGCGATGCCGGATATGACATCGTCACCGGATACGGTCTTGTCAATGCATACCGGGCCCTTCAGTGGGATTCCACGTGCGCCTATGCCATACCCACAGCGGCAGAACCTGTGCCGGTGACCAAGAACCGCTACCTTTCTATCGTTCCGCCACAAGACGGGCGGCGCGCGGCCATTCGGGTGACACTCCAGAACCTTCCCCCGCCGCACGACGTTTTTAACGGTACACAGCGTTGGGTGGGTGCCCCCTCGACCTTCTCGGTGACAACCGCCCCCCCCACGGAGTTTTTCGGTGCGCAGTTACAATGCACCCCCCTGTTTCGGGACTGGTCCGACACCGATGTGCTGCAAATCTTCGGGCCTGACATCATGCCCGGCGGACTCTATCGAACGGAAACCGTTCTTGAACCATGCTTTGCCCGCACGAGCGATTTTCCGAGCTACTTCTCCGACTCTTTTTTCGCAAGTACCACTCAGACATGGGGAGACATAGTGGCCCCGTTCACGGAGGACGGGTCACTCATTCAGCCAGATTTTCGTGACATCAATGCCGAGGTACTCAGCTTCCTCGACGCCCCAACGGCTCCGCTGAAAACGCAGGCAGACATTGTACCGGAGACCCCAAACCACCTCGTGAATTTCAAAGACATTTCGGCGGCCGTCCAAGCTTTCCTCGGAACCCCCTACGCGCTCGACGGCCCCACGCCCTGCCCTTGAGCCAAGTCAGACATCGGTGTTGTGATGGTGAAGGAGTGTTGTGATGGCGAAGGGCGCTGGCCACGCGAGCGCAACCACCGAGCAAGACGGCCAAGCCGCCCTACGCCTCTTCCTCTACGGAGAAACCACGGGCCACGAGGTCCTGAATGTCGATCATCCCCACGAGTCGATTGCTTTCATCGACCACGGGAAGCTCATCAATCGCAAAACATTTCATGAGATCCAACGCCTCGGTCGCTCGTGCATCCACACGAACGCTTTTCGGATCGCGGGTCATCATATCCGCCACCGAATCCGTTTGTCGCCAACCCTTCCCACCAGACATCAACCGGAAAAAATCCCCGTGGGTCACAAAACCCACGAGCCGGCCCATCTCATCCACCACCGCCGCGGCCCCGGATCGACGCGGTGCGGCGAGCATGGCGGCGTAACAAGACTCGATCGTATCGCCGAGCGTCACGGTTGGGCAATCGGCGTCCGTACGCATGACGTCGGAGGCCTTCATCAGAAAACGGCCGAGTGCCCCGCCGGGATGGTAACTCGCATACTGCTCCGGCTGAACGGCTTTCAATTCCATCACACTCAACGCGAGAGCGTCCCCCAACGCCAGCATAGCCGCCGTAGAGCTGCTCGGTGCCAACCCCAACGGGCACGCCTCCGGGGTGTCGCCGATGTGTAGCACAATATCCGCATATTCGGCCGCGGGTGATTCCGGGTGAGCCGTCAGCAAAATGACGCGGCACCCGATCTTTCGCAAACGCGGCAGTAGACGCACCAGCTCAGAACCGCCGCTCTTACTCAAGGCCACGATGACATCATCCGGGTGGAGCATGCCCAGATCACCGTGCAACGCCTCGACGGGATGAATGCTGTAAGCCAACGTCCCGGTGCTCGCGAGCGTCGCCTGGATTTTGTGGCCGATGAGCCCCGCCTTGCCAACGCCGGTCAAACAGACGCGCCCCCGACAACCGAGAATCAACCGGACAGCATCCACGAAGGATTCGCCCAAACGTGAGGCGGCGTCACCGATTGCGTTTGATTCGGCAACCAGAACGGCACGTCCCTTTGCGAGAATCGACGCGTCGTCCACCGCATCCGGTACGCTGGTTGGGCTGTTTGCATGGGCAGAAGTCATAGGCCCCGCATTATCCCCTGAACAGCGATCTTCCTCAACCACAGAACCGATCTCGTAGAAATCACGACCTCTCGGACACCTTGAGGGCTGTCTTTATGCGGGCTCGATCAACGCCAGCCGCCACCAAAGCCCGTATGGCAGCGCCAACGCCCGATTCCGTCGGTGGATCTCGGAACGCCACCAGACGAATCACGGTTCTCGGGCTCTTCGTGGCTAATTCCGCAGCCACCCGGCCGGGTGTCGTCACGGACGAACCGCGCCGAAGCACACCTTTCCCATCAAGCGATATGAGGATCGTCCCGCCATCACCCACGCCAATCAGAAGGACACATGCCGTTCCTACGGGAGGAATGTTGGGGGTGTTAGCCGAAAGCCAGAGCTGGTCGTTGTTGGCACTGTGGGAGCGATCCAAGGAAAGGACGGCACTATCGAAATCGACCACGCAGGCGACGGTCCCCTCGATGTCGGCCGAGAACTCACCGCCGGCGAGCCTGCGCGATCCGCTGTACACCCATCGAAGCCGTGTCGGTTCACCACTATCAGCCACTCGAAGTAACTCTCGAGCGGGAACTACTCTCGCCGCAGGCCCCTCACCAAACCGAACGGAAACCGTCACAGCCTCTCCGGTGGGAGGTATCACGGCCTGCGTTTTTTCGTCATAGGTCGGCGGATGCCCGGCCTTGGCTCCCAACAACCCCAACGCCTGATAAATATGCAGCGGCCGCGCGGCTACAACCAACACACTTTCATACTCTCGCGTTTGAGGAGAACAGGCGAGAAGCTCCAGGGGACCGCGGCGAAGCGTCACCTTGGCACGAACCTCCACGGTGCGCGACGCCCAGTCGATGCGAACCCCAGGTGCAAACTCTACGGTTCGAGCAGCGTGATTCGTAACGGCCCCGTTCTGGCGAGAGACCGGCCCCGCTTGTGCGGACACCGCCAGAGCCAGCGCTAAGAAAGTTGAGCACACGATACCACGCACAGGTCACACCCTGGGAATCACGCACCACCAAGCCGTCAACGGCACCCCGCACGGCGTACGGCGTACGGCGTACGGCACTGCCCGATGTTATCCGCGGGAGAAGGACGGAAACGCCAGCTCCTCTTGCTCGGATTGGATGAGGATTTTCGGCTTGATTAAGATGAGAAGCGTCTGCTCATCCTTAACCATCGAACGCGCGGAATAGGCCCGCTTAAGCAACGGAATCTTGGAGAGGACCGGCACCCCCGCCTCCACCTCGGTTTCGCTAGCGAGCTTTTGTCCACCGATTAACAGTGTGCCACCATCGGGGATAGAGACCGTCGTTTGCACCCGCTGACTTGAGAGGGTCGGCAACTGAATAAATGCGGCCAGCGCCGTCCCGCCTCCAAATCCGCCGCCGGCACCACCGCCACTAAATGGAATGGTCTGCAAGTCGAGCAGTCGCGTGATACCGGGACGAACCGTGATCGTGACATATCGCTTGTCGGCCGTGACTGTCGCGTTCACATCGAGTACGGCCCCCGAGTCAATCGTTCCAGTCTGTGGTTCCTGAGCCACCGCCCCGGTCGCCACCACCGGGTTGAGCGTACTCACAAAGTTCTGCTGGATGGTCACCGCCACCCACGATCGCTGCCCGTTGAAGAGAACCAACCGCGGTGCCGTGAGCACCGTCGTGCGCGAGTCGGCCTGCGTCGCTCGAATCAGGAAATCAACCTGGATGTTATCGAGAAAGCTCCCAAAAATGCTCAGCGCCGGGCCCACGGTATTTCCGGCAAAAGTTCCCGGGACGTCGCTACCCAGATTCGCAGGGTCGGTAAAACCGAGCACGTTGCCAATCACTGGAACCGGAGTCCCCCGACTGCCACTTCCACCAGAAACGGGCGGCGTGAGAAAGGGCTGCGTGAACGGCTGATTGATGTCTCCACCTGGTGTCGCCAACGCGTTGCCCAAACCCGGGGTGTTGGGGACAAAACCAAGACGAGAGAACGAACGTGGCAGGAGCAGGTTGTTACCCAACACGGGATCCGTCACGGTGCCACCGCCGGTACCCGGCACAAAATCGAAACCGGCACTACCCGAATTCAGTACGATATTGAGGTCTATACCCATCTCTTCCAGGTAGTGGCTGGACACCGTGATGAAACGGGCATCCACGGCTATCTGAACCGCTCGCTGCTCGCGAAGCTTGCCCAATAGACTGCTGATTTTCTGCTGACCTGCGGAGTTCTGAGTGATCACGAGTTGACCGTTGAACTCGTCAATCGTGCCGATAGTACCGCCGCGGTCCTTCCAACTATCCGGAAATACATTGTCCTGAAGAATACTAATGATTTGGCGAACGCGACTTCGGCGGCCTGGGTCTTCCTCGTTCACGTCATCGTCATCGTCGCCGTAGAGCCAGGGACGCTCCTGCGCCTGTGCACGTGGAGAAACCTTTGCATTGCGGCTCGCATCACGAAGATCCATCATGGGCGCGTCATTGAAGACCGGAATCTCCATGAGCAAATCCGAAATGTCATAGATGGCCGAGTACGTCTCGTGGTCCAATGTGTCCTGAGTGGCGACCTTGATGATACCGTCGGCAAGCGAAAAACCCACATCCACCATGCCGCCACCGGCTTGCTCCAGAACCTCTGTCAACACTTTTTTCAAGGTGATCTCTGTGGGGATGCGCAGATCGATCGGCGCGTCAACATCCACGCCACCGCGTTTTAAATCGTGCCAGTTGACGACGATCGGCAAACGATGAGTCGTCGCGATTTGCTCCATCACGTCTCCGAAGGTCGCGTCGGCAAAATGCACGGACACCTTCTGGTTCAACGCCGAGATGAGTCGTCGGTTCCGGGGCGCACCCGGCCCCTGTCGCTCGGGTTGAGAAATCAACTCGGGCCAGTTATCGGGATAGCGAATCTCCTCATGCCAGGGGATCTTCGCCTCTTCCACCTGCTGCAATACCCTCTGAGTTTTCTCATACAATTCCTCCCGTAGCTCTCGGCTGCGTCGCATATCGCGGCGTTCCACCAGCTCATCCGTGAGCCACCGGGCACTTTGGTTGTGCGGATCAATCACGCTCACCTGATGAAGCACGTTGATGGCCGCATCCAGATCACCGTCCTTGCGGTGCTGTATGGCTTGATCCATAAGACTGGCCACCTGACGGGCCCGCGTCTCCGCATCCTGCGCCAAGCGCTGTCGCCGTTCCTCCTCCACCGCACGGCGGGTTTCGGCCACCACCCGCTCGTTGTATTCACGGAAACGCCGTTCCAGCTCCGCCGAGAGCGTCTCATACTCATCCCGCAAGCTTTCGTACTTGGATAGCGGATCGGCGAACTGCTTTCCAGACTCCACGACTTGGCCTGCGCGCACCCTGAGTTGCCGGGCCTGGTCAAACCGCTCCGCTTCCACCTCGGCGTGAATCGCCTTCTCTACATCACGATACTCTGCAACGGTACGCTGCCAGTTGATGCGATCCTCTCTGCGGATTTGGTCGATCAGCGATTCGGCACGCGAACCCGCTGCGTTGATCTGTGCATCCCGCACGCGCGACAAACCATCCACCGCCTCCGGAAAACCAGCCACCAAGGTCAAGGCCTCGGAGAACAGACGCTCGGCCTCCGCGTAGCGACCGGCATCCAGCGCGTCGTTCGCCTCCGCAGACAACGTGCGAGCGCGATCCACGTCAGGCGTCGTCATGGGAGGTGAGTCATCCGGTTCGTTGGTTTGGGCTGCCAACACCGCACTGTCACCACCGTTACCACTGTCATTACCGCCACCACCGTCACCGCTGCGCATGTTTCCCAGAAGCGTTTCGCTCGCCACACGGACCTTTGGCGATACATACTCGTTAGCCAGAACCGCCCGGAGCAGACGTCGCGCAGCGGTCTGGTCGTTAGAAGCCAACGCCGTTTCAGCATCTTCAAGATCACGCATGCCCTTTTCCTGCATGGTGATCGCCACCTGGACCCGGTTGAGGTAGTCGTCGCGACGCGTCTGATCAGACTCGGACAATTGTGAACGATCGATACCCACCAGCAGCTCTTGCGCGGCGAGGTACTCCCCGGCCTCAAAAAGTGCGACAGACTGACGAAGCGTTTCGCCCTCGTCGGCACGCACGACGGCAGCCGGCATCATCACCATGAGCATCGCAGTCACAATCGCTACGCCCACAGTTATCTTGAAGCTATTCAACGGATACTCCTCCTCGATGACCGCCTACCTGCCACTTCGAGCCGTACGCCACAGAACCCCTCCGTAACGCCCACATATACCCGAAACCGGCTCAGACTGTCGCTAACTTCCCAACGCGCACCACGCCCAGCGGCACCGACCGAGCGCCTCGACAAAAGCAGAATCCCTTCAGCCGGTACATCCGGAACCAACCCGGACCCTGGAACGGTGGATTCTAGGGCTGAGAGGTGGCACTCGCAAGCCCTCAGAGCCCCTTTCCTGGATGCAGTCCACACTGGTGCCCATCGTGTCTCCGGCCTACTTGCTCGGCTTCCATTTTCGACTCTGTGCCGCGCGCAAACTTGGATCCTCTTTGTCAATGGGTAGGAACCGCTCCGTCAGCACCCCGCTGGAATTCACAAAGGCGACCGCACAAACACCTTTGGTCCGATCCGCAAAACGAACTCCCTCACGTCCGCCGCCCGCTTCCGCTCTCTGAGCATACGGTCAAAATCAAGATCCATGATGACGGCACCGCCATCAAAGTACACCAAGGCCCGATCCGCTTTTTTCGGATCTTCCAGATCAGGAACCTCCGCGCGAACGTGACCGGACACCGAATCACCAACGGATAGTTGAAATTTTCGAGATTCCACCCAGACCCCCTCATACCAGCGGTTGATCCGGACGCCGACCTGGCCGTCACGAGCATCCTGACTCACCACGTAGTACTCCACATCACGCATCACGGGCACCGGATCGGAGGGTTCCGACCACGCCCCAGCCACGTATATCCGCTTGGCGTCTTCAGGGTCTCGAAACTTGGCGGGGTCACCGGCAAGCCGGTTGAAGAGGT
Source organism: Planctomycetota bacterium (assembly GCA_024278775.1). Next base: position 14,769 of record JAJRSP010000047.1, on the reverse strand, counting down.
TCAAGCGGATCCGATATTGATAGGTTTTGCCACTCTCCACCCGGTTGGGTCTCGCGTCATTCACCCAAACTTGCTGGATGGGGAGCTTCTCCCGAGCGGGAAGATCAACCTCCGAATCATCATCCGTCTCCTGCAGGGACAAACTTGTCCTCAGGCGATTTTCCCGCTCAATATCCTTGGCAACCTGCTCCGCTTTCAGTTGAAGCACTTTCGCCTTTTGCTTGTCAGCGGCACTGGCCTGTGGGTCCCGTATGACTTCGTTGTAGGAGTTCCTCGCGGTCATCGCATCGTTGGCGCTGCCGGTTCGCTTGGCGAGCTTCAACAAGGCTTCCGCGTTATCGAAGATTTGACGCGAGCGGGCCGCCGCGTTGGCTGCCGCCCCCTCTTCACCACCCACCCCACAAATACCGTACCGGTCATCGGGGTCGGTTGCAGGAGGATCGTTGGGATACAACACTTCGTCGTCCTGTTTCAATACATCGTAGCAGGAAGTGATGATCGGAAACGACCATGGTGCCCCGTTTTCAATTTCCGGGATGAGGGGACGGAGTAGCTCCAACTGAGGAACCTCCTTCCTCACCTCGGTGACGAAATCATTCAACTTGTTAAGCACTCCAGGTACTACTTCCGCGCGCCCGTCGACTTCCCGCAGTTTGATTACAGGTGGCTCCGGAAGAGGCTCTCCGATGCGCCACGAACGTACCGGCTCCCAATCATCGTCGGACCAACTACCATCGGGACGTTGCTCACGTCGCTGACCTTCCACCGGCCCGTAAATCAAGTCGGCGCGGGTCGCACCGTAGGCAAGACGCTGGCGGCTGGTTTGTTCTCGAACATCCACGACGGAGGATATGGTGACCCAGTTGGCCGGAATGTAAGCTGTCCCGGAAGGGCGTTCGATGATGTAGGTGCTTCGACCGTGGGTCACGGCGGGCTTGGGCAATGGCATCACCTCGACCAGCTCATACTGCCCGGCCACCTGCCCCGCTTTGTCGACCAACGGAACCTCAGGGCGAACCGCCGCCACCAGAGGCCATTTCGCGTTCGGCGGGAGCGGGCTCAATGAAGCCGTAAACTCATCAACCAACGGCTCTGGGGTCTCGATTTCGGAACTGGCGTCGCGGATGCGTTTGCGTATTCGATCCGCCTTGGAGAACACGTACGTTTCCACCGTTTGCGGGGTGATACGTTGACCATCCAGCTCGATCTGATTGGGGGAGGAAATAAGGTACTGAACCACCGCTCCCAACAGCACCAGCAGCGCCACTCCAAACACCACCTTCTCTATGTGACGTTCTACCGGACTAACAAGTTGCTTCGCCATTCATCTCGCCTCTGCGTGGCCCGCTATACCTGCAAAGGTACGTGGTTCGGCCCACCCCACTTCATTCACGCTCACACTACGGCCGCTACGTTACTCGGCGTCTACGCACGCATCCGACTCACCGCGACAGATGATACCAAACTGCTCGCGGATCTCACTGGGCATCAGGCGACGAAACACGTCACCAAGGAGAATCAGCTCATAGTCCATGACGACGATCACGGCCGGTTCGCTTCCGTAAATCTTACCCTCCATGTCGGGATTCGGAGGAACCGCCTCATAGGCCACGCGCAGCAGCGTGTAAAAACTGTTGTTACAAAACCGATCTATGAACGTAGGAATATCTCTCTGATCCATCACCAGTTTGACGGAAAACTGAAGCACCTCATACGCTTCTCCGGAACCCGAATGCGTAAACACCGTACGCGGCGTGCCCGGCGGCAATGCTTCCCCGTAACCTGTCGGACTGCCGCCGTAAACCTCTTCGTCGGAGTCAAGCGGAACGAAATCCGTAGGCACGCGAATGGAGATCACCTCCTTGATCGGCATGACACCGACCCACGGCGTGCCGCCGCTCTTCTTGACCTCCTCGGCAGCTTCGTTGTTCATGGCGGAGATCAGATCCACCACATCTTTCTGAATCCAGTACCCCATCTGAGCGCGCCACACGTCCTCAGGCCACGGCGGGTCAGCCACCGTAAGGTCTTGCATGTTCTCATTGAAATCCAAACTCACGACCCCCCGCTTCACACCGCGTGTCCGCTTCTTTCCGAAGCCGACGCCGTAGCAATAGAGCCGCTGCGCAGCCGCCAAAGCCGCCCGCGCCTTCGGCTTACGCCGCACGCCCTCACGCGTCAGAACGCCGGCCGCATTACGCAGTGGTCCGGGATCCGGTGGCTTCTTAAGGCCCTGTTCTAGAGCCAACGCCTTACGCTCGGCTTCCTCGTCATCAATGATGTCTTTCATGGTGCTGACTTCCGCCGAGCTGGGCGGAGTCCCTGCAGAAAGCGAATCAAACAGCGCATTCATGGCGTCGTGATAGCTCTGGCGAAACTGAAACAACACCTGCGGATCCCCGTAGGGGAGCGCACCGGCAACCAACGGTGTATAGCGGTACAGCTTTTTCGCACGCTCGATGACCTTGTCGTAATCAGCCACGATGGTGTCGATGCGCTTTTTGGCCGACTCGATCTGACGGTAGTTGACGGGCCTGGACTTGAGACCGGACAGCTCCCGGTCAAGACCGGCCGTACTGGCCAGCGCATCCTTGACTTTGCTCATCGACTGATGCCCCATAACACCGGCGGCGATACCGCCCGCAGCCACAAGCACACAGATAATGACGAACATCTGTCGTCGAAGAAAATCCACTGTCACTACCTCCTGCTGCCCCCCCACGCTCTTCGTGGGCACGACTGGTCAATTCCATCCGTCTGTGTGGTTAGCCGTCATCACCCGCGTCGTCACCGGCTTCGTCCTCATCCACGCCGGGGAAATCTTCCAAAATGACCGAGACCCACACTTCATAGCGCCAATCGCTTGCAATGGGTTCGAAAGTCACCGGATCAACTAATCCCGGACGTGTGGTGGCCCTTCCCCCGCGACGATTCGACGAGCCACGCGCGGACCCGACCTTCTCACCGCTGATGAGTACGACCTGATCGAAATAAAAACCGGTATCCGGCTTACGACCGTTCTTGCGAAGGGGATCAAGAAACTCTTTGCCTATGAACTCGATCGTGCCCTCATTGCCGCTGGTGCACTTGATCTTGATAAGGATCCCCGGCACGTCGGATCCGGAGTCGATGTCATAGTCATTGAGAGGCGGCGGTACCTTGACGAGACTCGTAAAATCATATTGGGCCAGGTTCGGCTCAAAGTGCGAATCCACCCCTTGGATGTATACCACCTTTCGCTTTGCACGCGGCGTGGCGCCCGCCTCGATGGCCTTGCGAACGGCCACCGGATCGGTCAAGCCCGCCAACGCCCCGTCCGGCACCGGCACCGAGCGATGCACCACATCCATGATCCTCGGCACGACAGTTTTGTTTCTCTGTAAGACGATGAACTGCTCCGTGTCGGCGCGTTCCGTATCGCCCTGCCCACTCAAGCGTCCCAATTCTTTCTTCAGCATCTTACCCGCAGCAATGACCGACTTCGCGCTGGCACAGGGCGAGCATGAGGGCGACGGACCGGCATCAATCACGTTGGCAGCGTCCTCCACATCGGCAACAGGCGGAGGCGCGTCATTGGCAGCCGCCAGAGCGGACATATCGGTCATCTGCCGAAACCAAATCAGTGCGCCGGCCAACGCCAAACAAGCGGCGGTCGCGGCAAAAGCCGGCTTCTTCTTGCGCCAAACAACCTGCTTGGCAATCTCCGTGGGCAACAAGTTGCTGTTCACTTTGGCCAGATCAAGCCCCTGAATGGCAAGACCGTAGGCCGCGGCCAAACTGGGGAACTGGTCGCGCAGGGTGTCTTGATCGCCGACCTGGTCCGCGGTGGCGTTCAAAAACGCATCGGGGCGTGCCACGTCGATACCGAGGTTTTGATGCAAGTACTTTTGCAGCCCGGGCAACTGGAACGCATTACCAAGCCCCACCACTTTCGTGATTTCCGCATCACGGTGGGTGGACGAGTAAAAACCGATCGACCGCTGCAATTCCTGGACCAAATCCGCGAAGACAGGGCGCATCGCCTGGAAGACTTGTCTGGCGTATTTGCTGGTCGCCGCGGTCCGCTTGAGCGACTCCGCCTTGGCAAACGACAGTTTGAACGATTTCACAAGCGCTTCAGTGAAACTGTTACCGCCGATCTGCACGGTTCTCGTCCACAAGCTATCCGGCGTGGCGATGATCAAATCGGTATTGTCGGCGCCTATGTCCAACACAATCGTGGTATCGCCGCCGAGCATGCCATCGAAGTTGGCTCCGTTGTACACCGCAAGCGGGGATGATTGCACGATCATCGGTTCGATCGACGCCTGCTCGAAGTGAAGCAGGTGTTCACGAATCAACTCTCGTTTCATCGCGAAAATACCGACCTCCAGATCGGGCATCCCCTCCTGCTGAAACGTCTGGTAATCCCAGATCACCTCGTCCAGGTCGAACGGAATCTGTTGGTCAGCCTCGTAGCGAACGATATCCGGAACGCGTTTCGGAGCCACAGGCGGCAACTTCGTAAACCGAGCTAGAGTGTGTTGCCCCGGCACGCTAACGACGACTTGATCCTTGGTGATGTCATGGCGCGACAGAAACTTCTCGAGCGAGGCGGAGATCAACGCATTGCGATCGGCATCCGGCTGAGACAGGATAACCTCGTGCTCGATGTATTCCACGTCGAGAACATCGACCTTACCATCACTGCCTGGCCGAAGTTTGACGGCTTTCAGGGCGCATCGCCCAAGATCAATACCCCAGACGGCTTGTGTGCTTGCCAAGATCCAGTTCTCCGTTCAACGAGCCAGTCAGCTCGCCTCAGGGCCGCGGGTTCCATCGTGGAAACATCGCCATACTTTTACTGCGGCCGGTTTTACTGTACTTTCCGGCCATGATGGCTCGGAAGTATCGGCTCACAACCCTGGGCTGTAAAGTCAATCAGTACGAATCACAGGAGATTCGCGAGGTTCTGTCGTCGCTTGCTTGGCAACCTGCGCGACAAGGCGACCCCGCCGACGTCGCCATCGTCAACACCTGCGCCGTCACAGGATCCGCCTCGCGGAAAAACCGCCAGGCCATCCGCCGTCTCAACGACGGAGGAAAAACCCCTGTCATCGTCGTGGGATGCGGCGCAAGCGCTGATGCCGCCCAGCTAGAACGGATCCACGGCGTACGGGCCGTTTTGGGTCACGACACCGACACGCGCACCGCCATCGCCTCGCTGCTTAGCCGCTGGTTCGACCAGTCCTCCGATCCTCTGCCGCCTGCGGAACACCCGCGTGGGAAGCACGCCCCTCCGGTAGCCGTCTCACGGCCACCGAACACCCTCCACAAACGAGCTGGGACGATCCCTAAGCTTCTGATCCGCCAGAGCCAAGATTCGCCGGTTTCCACCGCCGATAACGCCGACCCTGCTCGGATTATTCCCCTCACATTACCGGTAGTCAAGACGACCCACGAGTTGACTTCTCACATACGCGCTTTCGATGGACACCAACGTGCGTTCCTGAAGGTGCAGGACGGTTGTGACGCCTTCTGCAGCTATTGCATCATCCCACGTCTTCGACCCACCCTGAAAAGCAAGCCGGTCGAGGTAGCTGTTCGTGAGGCCGAGGCGCTGGTACGGGATGGGCACAAGGAGATCATCGTCACCGGCATCTTTCTGGGTGCATACGGCCGTGAAACCGCAATCCGGCGTCGATTCCAGAGCGGTGAAGCACCGCTGGCGGCTTTGGTTCGGGCTTTGTCGAGAGTCGATGGATTGCACCGACTACGACTATCGAGTTTGGAACCCGGCGATGTCACCGACGATCTGTTGGACGTGCTTTCGTCAGCCGACACGTGCGTGCCACACATGCACCTGCCGCTCCAATCCGGGAGCCCCGATGTCCTTCGCCGCATGAATCGACAATACACCCGCGACGACTTCGTGGAGATGGTAGATCGTGTCCGCCGGAGGCTCGACCGACCGGCAATCACGACCGACATTATCGTGGGCTTTCCCGGCGAATCCGAGGCTGACTTCGATGCGACCTGTGAAATCGCACGACACGCGGGATTCTCTAAGATTCACGCGTTCCCCTTTAGCCCTCGAGAGCGTACGGCCGCCGCTCGGAGGCAGAAGGACTTCGTGCCCGCCCCCGTGACACAAGAACGGATGCACCGGCTGAGGGAGTTGGAAGGCGAGCTATCCACAAGCTTCGCCGGCAGTTTGTGGGGCACCGGGAACGTATCATCGTGGAATCTTGGCTGCTGCACGGCTCGGACATGTCCGAGCCGATGTGCTACGGCCGCAGCGACCGCTACTTCGACATCCATGTGGTACCGGATGCAGCCAGCCTCGCCGACATCGAAGTCGGCGACGTCACCACCGTTCGGGTGAACCGGGTCACTCCCACACGGACGCTCGGCACGACACTCGATGGACACGGGGCGCAGCCGGCAGGCCCCGTTCTCGTGACGCTCCCCGTTCTCGATAACGCCTACATGGCACACACGACGCGATAACACCTCCAGCGTATGCAGGCGTACATGTCTCGCAGTGACCGGTCGCCGGTCACGCCTGCTTCTTCAGAAATCCGTTGTATTCGTGTACCAACTGGACGAGTTCCGCAAAAGAATTCACATCCATTTTACGCATCACCTGGGCTCGGTGGTACTCCACGGTTTTCTCACTTCGACTCAAGATGGCGGCCACCTCTTTGTTCGGCTTGCCTTGCACCACATAACCCATGACTTCCTGCTCACGTGGGGTTAGCGCGCTGAACAGGTCGTCCAGCTCCATACGCCTGAGACGGTATTGTCTCAGTTCGCGGTCCCGGTCCACGGCCGTTTGAATTCGATTGAGAATCTCATGGTCGCTGAACGGCTTTTCAAGGAAATCCACGGCCCCCGCTCGCATGGCACGAACTGCCATGGGAACATCTCCGTGGCCGGAAATGACAATCACGGGAATCGTGATTTCCGAGTCAAGTAGCTTTTCCTGTAGTTCGAGACCACTCATGCCGGGCATGCGCACATCCACGACAAGGCACCCGAGACGATCTGTCGTATAGGCCGCCAGAAAAGCGGAAGCCGAGGTGAAGAACTCCACCGTAAGTCCCGCCGACTCCACCAACCAGCGAAGTGAGTCCAGCATGGCCGGATCGTCATCAACAAGAAATACCGTCGGTTCCTGGTCCATCTTCCTCCATCCCTCCCGCCACCGGAAGCGTAAACTGAAACCTCGCGCCGGGCGTACATCCCGAATCCACCGCCAACACACCCTGATGAGCTTCTATAATGGAGCGGCTAATTGACAGCCCCATTCCGAGGCCATCCACTTTCGTAGTGAAAAACGGATCCAACGCAAACCGCAACGACTCTTCCGAAAGCCCACATCCATAGTCGCGGACCGTGGTTCGAACCCGTCCGTCCTCCGTTAACGACGTAGCCACTTCGACGCGTCGCGGCTCCGCGATCTCGTCCACGAATGCCTCAATCCCATTTTGAACGAGATTGACCAGCACCTGCTGAATCTGGACATAATCCGCAGATAGTTTCGGCAATGAGTCTTCCAGGTCAAGAACAATTTCAATATTTCGAGTAATCGTTTCTGGTTCAAGAAGCTTGGTCACGCTTCGAACGATCTCATTGATATCAGCCAGTGCCGGCTGATACTCTCCCTTGGACACGAATCCCCGTATGCGCTTGATGATATCACCGGCCCGGTGCGCCTGAACCGCAATTCGGTCCATCGCGGATTCTATCTCCGTTGCCTCGTAGCTCCCGCCCCTGATTCGGATCAGTCCACCCTGTGCATAGTTGACAATCGCTGTGAGCGGCTGGTTCAGCTCGTGGGCGATCCCGGTGGCCATCGCACCCAGACTGCGGGCTCTCGCGACACGAGATAATTGAGCCAGGGTCTGCCGGGCTTTCAATTCGAGGCGTTTTCGATCGGTGACGTCCACACCGATAGTCCAGTTGGACCAACCACGGATGGGGAACTCAATTGAACAGCTCGACCAGGCGATCGTCCGGAGCGTCCCATCCTTACACATCAGCTCCCACTCCCAGTCACGGTAATCTTCGCAGCGGTCACGCCAGCCCTGAATCACACGCGAACGGTCATCTTCGTTCGGGAATAGTTTTTCCCACACCATAGGGTTGTGGGCGATCTCATCCACACCATAGCCCGTCACCCGCTCGCATTCGCGATTCCAGGCCACCACGTTTCCGTCATCACCAAGCGCCCACATCATGACCGGCATATTCTGGATGATCTGTTGAAGACGGTTCTCCCGCGTAGCCAACTCGATATGGCTCGCGGCCAGTTCTTCCTGAGAAGCGGAATAGGCTCGATGAAACATAAGCAGTGAAAGCGGCAAGAGCACCAACGTCGCCAACCCCATCCCCGCTGCCCACGGAAGAGAGGCCGCGACGACCCTGGCGTCCACGTCGTCGGCGGACACCTGCCAGCAAATCAGCGCATCCAGCCGCGGTGCGGGCACTACCGCGGTAAGCTCACGTAATCCATCAGGATTGTGGGACATACCCACGAGATCTTCCGGTTTTTTCCCGAGTTCTCCGAAGGTGACCTGACGATTCTCGGTGACAACAATTCTTCGGTCAGCCAGGTCCTGTCCTCTGACCTCGGGAGACGCCGTGTGTAACGCCACGACACCGTTCATTCGAAGCAGCAGGAGATGGCCGGAAGATTCGCCGCGACCGAGCGCCTTCCACCGCTCGCTTAGCTCTTCCAGCGCCAGAATGGGATCTTCCTCGTCGCGCACTCCGGCCACCGCCAGATCACGAAAGGAACGGGCCACACTCAACATGTTTAACTTGACGCTCTCGAAAACGGCTGTCCGGCTTGCCTGGTAGGCATACATGGCCACCACCACAGAAGTCACCAACCCAAGAAGCCCAAAGGTGATGGCCAACGAACGCAACCGGTTCGAATCCACGCCGGTGGATTCCGTCACGGTGTTCACCCGTTGCAGGCGAAACCGCTGGGCCACGCCCAACAAACCGCTGAGCATGAAGACCGCGATCACAAGTGGCAGCACCTCTGAACTGGTGTTCACATCGCGATGTTCATACAGCGCAGACGCTAACGCATACACACGTTGAACAGCCAGCAGGCCGACGGCCGAGGCGAGAAGGTACGCCGTGCGAGGCGGGCGGGTGAAAACGATAAAGGTCGCGGCCAATGCGGCCAGGATTTGGACGACTACCGACGCTATGAGAACGACATACCCCATAGGTCCACTCACTCAAATGTCGCAAAGCCCGCACACGCGGGCCCCCGCTACCGCCCCACCGGCATGTCGGAAAACCAATGTCGAACGGTTCCCGTCAAGCTGAACAACCGCCGTGGCTATCTCGATCGGCCCCGGCCGGCATTCATACGCCTAGTGACTTATTGTCCGACTCGTCCTTGGTCTTCATGGAGTAGTCGCTGGATTGACGCTCATGATTCACGTTGAGTTTCTGAAGGTAGAGGTTATGAGCGTCCTCCGCGGTGAGCCCGACACACTGGGCCATACTGATCCAAAAGAAGAGCAGATCGATGACTTCTACACGAGCGTTTTGGAGGTCGTGAATCTCAAACCGCTGTCCGCGCTGGGCTTCACTGCACCAATGCTTCCAAAACGTACTGTCACGAAGCTCTTCCAGTTCATTGCTGGCGGCGCTGATGTAATCATTCAGCCATTTCCCCGCTAAGGCCGGATCAAAATGGTCCCGCAGCGCCTTGGTGTCGTACCCGATCCGCTTGTTCAAGACGGCTTGCCGCTCGAACATGTCTTCCAGTTTGTCGGTCATGCCCCTCTCCACCTGACACCCACGCCTACGGCTCCACACACCGCGCAACGGCAACGTACACACTTCGGCCGAGCAAAGCCATGCCGAAGGTGTTCGTTGCCCACGCGACGCCTACGATAATTGTAGACGCCGTTCCATCACGAAGCCTCTACTGATTAAGGCCAAAAACGTTATCGAAGGCGGCTTCCACTGCGAACGTGGTCACGTCTACAGTGGTCGCTCGGACATCATCCCTCACGATATCCGCCAGGTTCTGGTTGTTGCAGCCCAGAAACTGTAGCGCGTACCCACACCCCAACAAACTCACCACACGAAATACTCGATTCTTCATGGCTTTCTCCGTGTTCACATACAACTCAAACAACCACAGCGACGTTCTATTCCACTGACTCCCGCTCGAGACCTACACCTACCCCACCGGGGAACCGTAAGACCAGAGGACATCACTGTGTCAAGACCGACGCCAATCACCAACCAGTAACCGGTTACTACTTCCGGACAGATCAGAATGCCAACTGCACACGCCACTGGAAGACACTCACATCGCCGCGTGGGCTCGCGTCAGCGTAGACATAGTTCCACATCATCCGCATGCTCGGATTGAGATACCAATTCAAGCCGAGCGACACCGTGTCGAGTCTCCCACCGCGAACGCGACTGTCGTTCAGGTTGAGGTACGAGTAACGAGCAGCCAGCTCCCAGGCACCGATGCCGCTGCCGTCGCGATCGTAGTTGTGCAGCGGCTTGACGCGACCAAACGCCCCGGCCGACTTTTTATAGGGTCGATGCTCACCCGTCAGAAAGTAACTCGCCTGAAGCGATGCCGCCCAGAACTCGGGATCCCCAACGAGACGCGAGCGACCCTCGATAAACGCGTGCACATATTCGCTTTGCAACGAAAACGGACCATGCACCCAGGCAACTTCAGCACCGAGCAGGTCTCCATATTCCGCACTGAACGCGCCCGTATCGACGACGCGCGGGGAAAGATGCGTTTCCGGACGAGCCCGGAAGCGAAGTGTATCGTTCTCGTAGTTCTGATGGGTCACGCTCAGTCCGAGGTGTAGCACGTCAGTGCCGCCATCCTCATACACGGGCACGCCCGTCACACGAGCGGTGAGGTTGTAGTCACGGCCTCCCATGCCATCGCCGTAACTGTTGCTCTGGCGAAAAACCCCCGCCGCCCAGGTCATGTTTCCATCGCCCATAGAATTGAAGGCCATGATACCGGAATTACGACCCGGCGCGAACGTGTTGACCAGGCTTCGCTCCATGAACGTGATGTAGTTGCTGCTCGTAAGCTCCTCGATACTGAACGGCTCTTTGAACTGTCCAAAGCGCAGGTTGCCGAGGTAGGGAACGTGTTTTAAGCCGACATACACATCCTTGAAATCAGCATCACCACCTGCGAAGTCATACTGCGCCTTGAAATTGATGTCGTCATACAGGTTTCCGGCGATATAGATTCGCGCCCGCCGGAACTCCGAATCGTTCATAAAGCTGCTACCAATGGTACGTTCGAGACTCCCATCCTCCTCATAGAAGGACCAGTCATAATGAATGCGACCACCGATCTTCAGCTTGAAGGCACCATCCATCGATTCGAAGTTAAGCGCATCCTTCCAGTAGGGTCTCATCGTCGCAGGATCATTGACCCACTCACGGATTTTCTTCCATTCTGCCGAGTCGACGGAAGGGGGACGACTCGATTTGATGGAGTTGACCTGTTCCAGCGCCTCGATCCGGGACTGAGCGGTACCGGCATGCCCCGCACCCTCCACCTGATCCAGACGCTTCTCGAGTGTGTCGATACGATCGCTGAGGCGGCGCACCAGATCCTCGAGTTCGCGCTCACGTGCCGTGGGCGCTTGAGCCACCGCCGAAGCACCGGCCATCAACAACACCAACACTGCACCAAACACCGTACCAACGTGTTTTCGCTTCATGGTCTTGATTCTCCATCAGAGCGACGCTGTGGCACCGCCATGTGTCGCGGCCAAATCTTACCCGGTGCGACGCCTCACACCGCACGCACCCTTCGCTCGCAATTCTGCCAAAAGAAACGCCATTGTACAGGGGGCGTACCAAACATTTTTATCGACCACACGCCTGCAACGTATCACAAGCCGACGAGGTTGCAGGACATCAAAAACCGTCACGCGGGAATTCACAGACTGCTCATGCGTGTAAACGGTTTCAGCGTAATCTTCGGAAATACCTGCATGTTATCTCAAGGGGAAATTATCCCCACAACTCACAGCAACGAAGAAAGAAACAGAAGAACCCCGTCACACCGTACCGGGCCTGTGGTCTTAGACCGAGACCCTCAGGGGAAGACTGGCGTTGATGAGTTGAAAAATGGCACGGGTCGCCGTCGAGCGGTTCAACGTGTAGAAATGAATGCCGGCGACATCGTGTTCGAGCAGCGCGAGGCACTGCTGGGTGGAGTGATACATGCCGATGTGACGGACCGCTTCCGCGTCATCTTCGACCGCTTCAATTCGGTGTAGCAACGGGTCCGGGATAGCCGCACCACACATCTGCGTAAAACGCTTCACCTGGTTCACACTTAAAATCGGCATGATCCCCGCGACAATCGGCACATCGATACCGGCCGCCACGGCCCGATCACGAAACCGGAGAAAGTCATCATTGTCGAAAAATAGCTGGGTAATCAGGAAATCGACACCGGCATCGACCTTACGCTTCAGGTTGTCCATGTCAGACTGGGCGCTGCTCGACTCGGGATGCGATTCGGGATAGCAGGCCGCTCCGATACAAAACATGTCACCGCGGTCGCGCACAAAAGAAATCAGCTCGTTGGCATATCGAAAACCACCCGTCGTCGCCTGAAACGTGGTGTTTCCCGCCTGTGGATCTCCCCGCAAGGCCAACACATTCGCGATACCGACTTGTTTGTAGTCGTCGAGCACTCTGGCGATTTCCTGACGATCGGCTTCCACGCACGTAATGTGCGCTACCACTTCCATGGCAAGATCACGCTTGATTCGCTGCACCAGCTCGACCGTCTTGCGACGTGTCGACCCGCCCGCCCCGTATGTCACCGACACGTAGGTCGGTTCGAGCGGTTTGAGTGATTCGATCGTCCGGTAGAGATCCCAGAACCCGACGTCATCCTTGGGGGGAAAGAACTCGAACGAAAGCGTCGGTATTTTGGAACGGAGTTGATCGTCAATTCGCATGGGTCACCGGAAGGAAGATTGGGCGCGGCAGGATTCGAACCTGCGTAGGCATACGCCAACGGGTTTACAGCCCGTCCCCTTTAGCCACTCGGGCACACGCCCGCCGCATTAGTCCGGAAACGAGTCCCGCCACCAGAACATCCACGACGAACGGGGCTTCTACCTCAGAACAGGTTCCGTGGCAACCCATCGGTCCCGATTTCATCCAGATGGGGCCCGGCCCCTACCAGCCCGAGCACCGAATCAATTGGTCTGCACCAGAAAATCGAGCAGACCAAACATGACCGCCCCGAGCACCGACAGAAAGACCAGGAACTTGTTGAACATAGCGTCCTCGCTTCACCACGACAGCGGTATTCCCCACACCCGGGCCACTCGCCCGGACGGCAAACACCTCTCGTGCTTACTCCATCATCGTCGGCCATGCCGAAATCCTTGAGCCTAAGCGGTGCCCGACCCCTCCGTTAGCCCGCCGGGGCAAGAACAGGGCCGTAGATACGGAACAGTAGGACGTAGACGGTAACCCCGGTGATTGAGACGTAGACCCAGATCGGGAAGGTGATCCGGGCGATTCGCCGATGCGGCTTCCACCGTCCCCGCAGCCCCAGATACAGCGTCCGAGCGGCCAAGAAGGGCACCGTCGCCGCCAGAACAACGTGCGTGATGAGGATGAAGAAATAGACCGGCCTGATCCAACCCGTACCGGTGAACTTTTTCTCATCCCCGAAAAAACGATACGTCACATAGCTGACTAGAAAAAGCGTAGACACTCCGAACGCAGCGATCATGCAACGCCGGTGCGCGACGCGGCATCCGTTCCGGATCATAACCAACCCCGTAAGCAGCAGGACCAGTGCGATACTGTTCAGCGTTGCGTTGACCAGGGGCAAGTCCGACAGGCTAATCATCCGCAGCGCTCTCCTTAAGCAGCTTATCGAGATCGTGAAGCAACTGCTCACGCTCGCTGACATCGAGGCCGTCATGAAAGCCGCGGATGCGCCCGCGCCGGTCGATAAGCACAAACCGGGTGCTGTGGATGATCGGGCTGTTCTTGGTCGCTGGTGAAATCGCCTGCAGGAATCCCTTTAGCACGAGATCGCGAATTTCAGGTTCGTTGTCCCCGGTTAAAAAGAGCCACCGGTTCTCATCCGCGCGATACTTGTTGGCGTAGCGCGCAAGGACCTTCGGCGTGTCCGTCTCGGGGTCTACCGTGATAGTGACGAGCGTGACATCGCGGTTCGTATCAATCAAGGTTTTTTGCAGGCTGCGCATTCGCATGGACATTTCCGGGCAGGGCCCGGCGCACGACGTGAACACGAAGTCAACCACCCACACCTTGCCGAGAAGATCGTCGCGTGTGACTGTCGCACCACTGCGTTCCGTAAGTGAAAAAGCCGGCACCTCCGCAAATACCCGCAATGGTGCCTCGTCGAGCTTCGGCCCCCCCGCCTGCATAGCAGCCCCCCATACCACCAGCAACCCCAGCATCACCGCAGCAAAAATAAGCGGCGTGGGTAAACCCGTGGATCGCGTGATCTTATGGGCCGAATCAGAAGGGTCGGACATAGTGACTGCAATCCACACGGGGAGGAACGCGGTAGCCCGGCACGGGACTACCCGCGCCGATGAACGACGCGCGATGCTAGCACGATCATCACCACACCAAAAACCAGTGTCACGAGAAGCGAAACACCCATCGAGGGTACCAATTCCGTCGCGCCGCCGCCGCCAGGATACAAGGCCCGACGCAACGCCGCTAATCCATAGGTGAGCGGGTTGA
>JAJRSP010000046.1 GCA_024278775.1 Planctomycetota bacterium | reverse complement strand
GGAGAATGGGCGTCTCCGCTTGACAGGACCAGCTTAGTGTGCGGCGTTTAGCGCCAGCGCGAATGGGAGGTTGGTCAAGTCTCACGACCACAACGAGTTACGGCCTTGACACGGCTTACTTCATGGGAGGCCTACCCATGGACCACGACGTGCTGATGCATCAGATGGAAGAACGTTTTCGAGAAGAGTTTTGCAAGGCCCTGGATGCGTTGGAGGGTGCGGCCGACGGTCATTGGATCGAGGCCAGCGAAATGGCCTTTCGCGACGCGGCCCTGACCGTGGCTCGTGAGGGCTTGGAGTTGGCCGTCCAGGCAAAAATCGGTGATCTGTGATCTGGGACGTGAAAAGGCTTGCTATAGCATCGGATAGTCGTACAATGGTCGGTTCGGTGTGTAGTTTTGTGCCCTCTTCGCACGGTAAACCCGCCGTCAGTGGACTTCGGGTATCACCACTGTGGCCCGGGTATGGGTTGAGTTGCGGGTACTTGTTTGGATGGTTGGCTCGTATGGCAAAAGCGAATGCGATTGAGACGGAAGGCACAGTGGTCGCTGCGCTACCGAACGCAATGTTCCGCGTCGAAGTCGATGGCGGAGACGAAAAGCATTACATCCTGGCCACCATCTCCGGGAAAATGCGCAAGTACTACATCCGAATCCTTCCCGGTGACCGCGTCACGGTGGAAGTATCACCCTACGACCTGACCCGCGGCCGCATCACCTACCGTCGTTAGCCCCTTCTGATATCCCTGTGCGGTATGGTCGGCATCCTCGCGGGGATACGTCGGTACGGATTGCTGTGTTCGTAAAGTGTAGGCGGGCCATGCCGGAACGACTAAAAAGCTTACTGACCAGGGACGAGCGAATCCCGATTGTGATGGGGATTCTAAACGTCACGCCGGATTCCTTTAGCGACGGCGGGGCGTACGCCTCCGTGGAGTCGGCCGTAGCGCGAGCCGACGCGATGATCGAGGAAGGTGCCGATATCATAGATGTTGGCCCTGAATCCACGCGTCCCGGTTCTTTCCCCGTCCCCAGCCAGGAGCAGCTTTCGCGAGCAATTCCCGTGATCCGGGGTATTCGGTCGGCCCACCCGACGATCGACATTTCGATAGACACGCGATCGGCCGAGGTGGCGAGTGCCGCGATCGAATCCGGGGCGACTGTCGTCAACGATGTCTCGGCGTTACGCGATGATCCGGCCATGGTGGATGTGGTGTCGCGGGCGGGCGCGTTCGTGGTGCTGATGCACCGGCGCGGTACATCGGCGACGATGCAGGATGGGGGTGGTCCGCAGTATGATGATGTCGTCTGGGAGATTATTGAGTTCTTGGAGGAGCGGGTGGCATGGTCGGAGGACCATGGCATCGACCGAGGGCGGATCATCGTGGATCCGGGTATCGGGTTTGGGAAGCGAGTCGAGCACAATCTAAAGATCCTCAACAGTGTGGCCCGGTTTAATACGATTGGACTTCCCGTCCTAATCGGAGCATCGCGTAAACTATTTATAAACAATACTTTAGGACATTCTGCCCCATCTGATCGGGACGCCGCGTCAGCCGTTTGTGCCGCATTGGTCACGTGTGATGGTGCCGCCATCATTCGGACGCACGCCGTGGCCGAGACGGTTCATGCGGTGCGGCTGGCCGCTGCGGTTCGCAATGCCTGACGCACGTTGGCTCATCTCGCTGTTGGGAATGAACAAGGCCGGTTTGTTCGTTCTCGGTTGGCGCAGTGATATTGACACGTGTTCCCGTCGGTGCGCGGTGTGATTTTCCAACGGGCCTGCCGGCGCCATTTCCCAGAACATTGTGAAAAATTTCTTTTGCCCCTCGACGTCCAGGGGTGTTGCGCTCTAGACTCCCCGCGAACGGTTTGGCTCGATGCCTCGGATGGAAACCGCGTGGTCGCGCGGGGCTGGCATGGTCGATACGAGTACGAAGTTATAGGTGCCCTGTTGATATGCAAGACAGCTTTCTCGAACCCTATGCGGCAATCGGCGTACTGATCGCGTTGGTCGTGGTGACTGCGATCGGCATGCTCGTGGTGGCGCATGTCATCGGCCCCAAACGCCACGGCCCGGTCAAGGACAGCGCGTATGAGTCGGGTATGCCGATCATTGCGGGCGCTGATCGCCGGTTGCACATCCGATTTTATGTGGTCGCCCTGCTGTTTCTTCTTTTCGACGTCGAGGTCATTTTTCTATGGCCTTGGGCGACGGCATATCATGCGGCTGCTGTCAACGGCATGACAATCCCGTTGCAAAGCGGCGGCGTGGCCGGCAAGGGCTTTCTGTTGGTGGGTATGGGTTTCTTTGTGGCGCTGCTTCTGTTCGGGCTCGTGTATGAGTGGAAGAAGGGGGCGTTCCGATGGGATTAGGCACGGATATTGCCCCGTTTACAGCCAGCAAGGAGGAGTTTCTCAGCACGAAGCTCAGCTACCTCGTGGACCTGCTTCGGGAGAAGGGGGTCAATTGGTCGCGCAAGTGTTCGCTCTGGCCCATGCCGTTTGCCACGGCGTGTTGCGGGATCGAGCTGATGGCGACCGGGGCGAGCCGGTATGACATCGCCCGCTTCGGCGCGGAGGTGATGAGGTTCACGCCGCGGCAATGCGATCTGATGATCTGTGCGGGTCGCGTGGCGATCAAGACGATGCCGGTGCTTCAGCGGATTTATCAGCAGATGGCCGAGCCCAAGTGGGTGATTAGTATGGGGGCTTGCGCCAGCACGGGCGGTGTGTTTGATACGTATGCCGTGGTGCAGGGGGTGGATCAGTTCCTGCCGGTGGATGTGTACGTGCCGGGTTGTCCGCCCCGCCCCGAGACGCTGCTCGAAGGTGTGATGGCCATTCAACAGATCGTCGAGATGGAAGGCCTCCGGGGTAGCCGTGAGCGTAAGAAGGGCCTGGGGCTGGTGGTGCAGGACACGGTGCAGATTGAAGTTGAGAAGGAGTCGTAACCCCTCGTGTCTGACGTGCCCACCCATCCTGTGCAGCCCGCGATCGACGCCCTCTCGGCACAGTTTTCGGATATTGATTTTTCACCGTGTCCGCTGATGCCACACGATGACATAACCCAGCAGCAGATGGGCCTGCACGTGCCGCCGGACCGGTTGATCGAGGTGATGACGTTTCTGCGTGACGATCCGCGGTGTCTTTTTGAGCAACTCGTGGATCTGACCTGCGTGGATTACCTGGAGTTTCCCGACGCGACGGATCGGTACGGTGTGACGTATGGGCTGCTTTCGTTGACGAAGGAGCACCGCCTCTGGGTGAAGTGTTTTGCGAATGACCCGACCCCGGAGGTGCCCTCCGTAACGTGTATCTGGAAAGGGGCCGACTGGCAGGAACGCGAGGTCTGGGACATGTTCGGCGTGAAGTTTGCCGGGCACTATGACCTTCGGCGCATTCTGACGTGGGACGGGTTTGAGGCACACCCGCTTCGCAAGGACTATCCGCTGGAGGGTCGCGGCGAGCGCGAAAGCTTTACGCGCATTGGGAGAGATAGTGCGTAGGTCATGGCGACACTGACGGATCCATCACAGCTTTCGTATGACATCGGCCCGGCCACGTACGCGCGGGAAGAGTCGGGCGGCGACGTGTGGGTGCTCAACTTGGGTCCGCAGCACCCGGCCACACACACCACGCTGCGTCATGTGCTCGAACTGGAAGGCGAGCGCGTGCTGAGTTGTACGGTACACATCGGCTATCTGCACAGCGGCTTCGAAAAGCTCGGCGAGAAGCTGAACTACAACCAGTACGTCGTGGTGACGGATCGGATGAACTACGTCTCTCCGATGGCCAACAACATCGCGTGGCACCACGCCTGCGAGAAGCTGTTTGGTTTGGAGATCACGCCGCGTTGCAAGGCGATCCGGACGATCATCGCGGAGCTGGCGAGGATTCAGGATCACCTGCTATGCCTGGGGGCGGCCGGTCTGGACCTCGGGGCGTTTACGGCGTTCATGTATCCGTTCAACGCGCGCGAGACGATCAACGATCTCTTTGAAGAAATCTGCGGGGCTCGGTTTACGACGAGCTACACGCGCGTCGGCGGGCTGATGAAGGACATCACCCCCGGTTGGACGCAGAAGGTCCGACGGTATTGCGAGGAAGAACTCCCACCGGCGATGGAAGATTTTAACAAACTGCTCACCCGCAACCGGATCTTTCTCGAACGCACTCAGGGCATCGGATACCTTAGTCACGACGATGCGATTAGCTGGAGCGTCACGGGACCGCTGGCGCGGGCGTCGGGCGTACGGCGAGATCTGCGAAAGGATGAGCCGTATCTCTGCTACGCGGATGATTGGGATGGTCAGGGCGGCCAGGCCGTATCGTTCAAGGTGCCGCTCGCGACGGGTGGTGACTGCTTGGCCCGCTATCAGGTGCGGCTGGCCGAGCTGCAAGAGTCGGTGAAGATTTTGTTGCAAATGGTGGATCGCGTACCGGACGGCCCGATCAACGTGCTGCCGGATGAGAAGAAAACGCTCCCCGACAAGAGCGAGGTGTATTTCAGTATCGAGGGCTTGATTCACCACTTCGAGCAGGTGATGACCAATCGCGGCTTCGAGCCGCCGGTGGGCGAGAGTTACGGCGCGAACGAAACGGCCAACGGCGAGTTGGGTTTTCATTTGGTGAGTGACGGCGGGAACAGCGCGTATCGTGCGCGGTGTCGACCACCGAGCTTTATCAATTATCAATGTTTCCCGCACCTGGTGGTCGGCCATCAGGTGAGCGACGTGATCGCGGTGTTGTCGAGCATGAACATCATCGCGGCCGAGCTGGATCGGTAAGGTGATTGGCCGTGGGTCCGTCCCCCACCCTTCGCCTTGGGGCGAAGAATGGGGCACCCAGTTGTGCCATGCGGTGGCGGTGACGCGGTTGAGGAAAAGAGGTAATGAAGGTCGGGCGGTGCCCGACCTACGGTAGAGACGACAGAGGTAGAGCGGATGGGTTGGAAGACGATAGATCGAAACGTGCCGGTGACCGAGCCGGACGCTGCGCCGGTGTTGTCGGAGGCGGTGCGCGAGAAGATCAAATCGTTTTTCCCTCGATACGACACGAAGCGGGCGGTGTTGCTTCCGGCGTTGCACGTGGTTCAGAACACGCTCGGGCATATTTCCTTTCCGGCGATGAAGGAAATCGCGGAGGTGTTGGAGATTCCGCCGTCGGCCGTGATGGATACGCTATCGTTTTATACACACTTTTGGACCCATCCCAAGGGTGAAAAGGTCGTGACGGTGTGTCGGAGTATTAGCTGTGAGGTGATGGGCGGTCGGGAGGTGCTCGACGCGGTGAAGCTCCAGCTTGGCATCGAAGAGCATCAGACCACGCCGGACGGCAAGTACAGTTTGGTGACCGAGGAGTGTCTGGCCGGCTGCGATCACGCGCCCTGTATGTTAATCAACGAGAAGATGCACAAATGCGTGAAGGCGTCGGATGTGCCGAAGCTGTTGGCGGATCCGGATAACGATAAGCTGTCGATGCCTCGGAGTGATCTGTTCGACGCGCCGAAAGAGGATTCGGCGAGTTCGAGCGAGTGACGGTGGTTTGATTTTATGGCGGCGTTTGAACCGGTATTGCTAAGGAATCGTGGGGTCGAGGGATCGACGTTGCTGAAGGTGTATGAATCGCGCGGCGGCTACCAATCGTTCAAGAAAGCCGTCACGATGACACCCGATGAGTTGATCGAGGAGGTCAAGAACGCCGGTCTGCGCGGTCGGGGCGGTGCGGGTTTCCCTTGCGGTGTGAAGTGGGGTTTTCTGCCGAAGGATCGCAAACGCACCCTGTTGTGCGTCAACGCGGATGAGTCGGAGCCGCCGACATTTTGCAACCGGGTGTTGATGGAGCATGATCCGCACCAGCTTATTGAAGGCACGATCATCGCGGGCTACGCCACGCAGGCCCAGACTGCCTACATCTACCTACGGGTCGAGTTTCATGAGCAGTTCCATATCCTCCAAAAGGCCGTCGACGAGGCGTACGCGGCCGGTTATCTGGGTAAGGATATTGGCAACGGCTACAAGCTGGACATTTATCTTCATCGTGGGGCCGGGGCGTATGTCTGCGGCGAGGAGACGGGGCTCATCGAGTCCATCGAGGGCAAGCGCGGTCAGCCACGAATCAAACCGCCGTTCCCCGCGATCGAGGGTTTGTTTCACATGCCGACCGTCGTGAACAACGTCGAAACACTGAGTAACTTGCCGCACATTATCGAGCGCGGCGCGGATTGGTTTAAGAGCATCGGTCCGCCGAGCAGCGTGGGGCCTAAGCTGTTCAGCGTGAGCGGCCCGGTGAACAAGCCCGGTTGCTACGAGGGTGCGATGGACATCACCGTTCGTGAACTGATCGAGCGCGATGACCTCGGCGGCGGAATGATCTCGGGCAAGAAGGTCAAGGCCGTGTTCCCCGGCGGTATCTCGATGGGTGTGCTGACGGCCGACGAGCTGGATATGAAACTGGATTTCGATGACCCGCGCAACTATGGCCTGCTCGGGCTGGGTACAGCCGCCGCCGTTGTGATCGATCAGGATACCGACATGCGGCTGGTGCTGCGAAACCTGGCGCGGTTTTATGGTACGGAGTCTTGTGGGCAGTGTACGCAGTGCCGCGAGGGTACCGCGTGGATGCACAAGATCGCGACGCGCATCGCGGAGGATGCGGGGCGCATGGAAGACCTTGATATTCTGCTTGAAACGGCCCGCAACATGGGCATGATGCCGGGGCTTAGCATTTGCGGTCTGCCGGACGGGGCGACCTATCCGATCGAGACGATCGTGAAGAAGTTCCGGGGCGAGTTGGAAGAGGCGATTTCGTCGCAGCCCCAGGGGCGAAGCGACATGGTGTTGAGCGTGCTGAATTAGTGCGGCGAAACCGGTAAGTGAAGCGAGCGACGATGGCGAAAATCATCATCGACAACGAAGAGATTGAATGCCGGGACGGTATTCCCGTGTTGCAGGCCGCCCTGGAAGCGGGCAAAGAAGTGCCGCATTACTGCTATCACCCGGGCCTGTCGGTGGTGGCGTCGTGCCGGCTCTGCCTGATGGAAATGAAGATGCCCCATCCCAAAACGCGGGAGATGGGTTGGGCACCGAAGCTGATGCCGTCTTGCCAGACACCCGTGCGCGATGGGATGGAGGTTCGGTTCAACACCGAAAAGGTGGAGGAGAACCAAAAGGACTGCATGGAATTCTTCCTGCTGAACCACCCGCTCGATTGCCCCGTGTGTGACCAGGCCGGCGAGTGCCATCTGCAGGACTACAGTTATGCGCATGGCCGGTCCGAATCACGCATGGTGGATCAAAAAACGAAAAACCCGAAGAAAGACATCGGACCCAATACGCTGCTGTATGCCGACCGCTGCGTATTGTGTACGCGATGCATCCGGTTTACGGAGGAGATCACGGGCACGAGTGAGTTGTGTTTGGTGAACCGCGGTTCTCGCAACGAGATTGATGTGTTCCCCGGCGTGCCGCTCGATAATCCGTTGCAGGGCAATGTGGTGGATTTGTGCCCCGTCGGCTGCTTGCTGGACAAAAACTTTCTCTTTCAACGTCGCGTGTGGGAGCTGTCGGGTGCGGATTCGATCTGTCCGGGCTGCGCGACGGGCTGTGCCGTTCGCGTGGATCATGCGGATGAGAAGGTGTACCGGCTCAAACCGCGGTTCAATCCCGGCGTCAACGATTGGTGGATGTGCGACGAGGGTCGGTTCGGCTTTGATTATGTTCACGATGCCCAGCGCGTGACGACTCCGCTGGTGCGACGCGGTAAGGATCAGCGCCCGCTGGAGTGGAACGAGCTGGCTGAGATTGCTCGGTTCCGCTTCACGGAGCATGTGCGCGAACATGGCGGGGCGTCGGTGGTGGCGGTGTTATCGCCGTTTATGTCGTGCGAAGAAGCGTGGCTGCTGGCACGGTTTGTGCGAGAGGTCGCGCCGGAATCGACGCTGGTGATGGGGCCTGTCCCGACGGAGGGTGACGTGCAGCGTTTCCCGGCCGGTGCGGAAGAGGCGGAGGCGAAGTTCACGATTTCTCCGGAGAAATGCCCGAACCGCCGGGGGGTCGAGATGATTCTCGGAGCGGCCGGTGGTGAGGTGATCTCGTTTGAGGCGTTCGTCGAGCGTGCGGGGACTGGTGATTTTTCAGCCGCCTGGGTGGCGGGCGGTTATCCGAAACCGTGGGTGGAGAAAGACGTAGCCAAGCTCGCGACAAAGTTTTCGCTGCTGGTGGCACAGGACTTGTTCGAAAATGCGTTTGTGGCCAGTGCGACCGTCGTGCTCCCCGCGCGGGCGTGGGTCGAGCGCGAGGGTTGTTTTGTGAACGCCGGCGGTAAGGTGCAACCGTTCCATCGTGCGATTCGGTCGCCGGACGGTGGTTGGCATGACGGCCAGTATCTGCATGCCCTGGCCGGTTTTGAGGGGCTGTACCATGTGGGTCGCGTGCGCGAGCTGATGGCCGCAACGATGCCGGCGTTTGAGAATGTGATGAGCGCACCGCCCAAACCGGCGCACGCGCATTAGCGGTAGCCTGGTGTGTTGTTGCTGTCATTTTGAAGTTGTTTTGCTATGTGGGATTCGGTGACATCCTGGTTGGTTGACTTCGCGACGAGTCAGTTCGGCGTCAGTGTGATTCTGGCAGCCGTGGTGTTCGGCGTGATGCAGGGCGTGGTCTCCTATTCCATCTACTTTGAGCGCAAGATCGCGGCATGGATGCAGGACCGGCGCGGGCCGAACCGTACGGGGCCGCTGGGGCTGTTCCAGCCGATCGCTGACGGGCTGAAGTTCGTCTTCAAGGAGGATATTCTCCCCAGCCACGTGGACAAGGTGCTCTTTGTGTTCGCGCCGACGGTGGCATTTATTGTGGCGTTTATCGGGTTCGCGGTGATTCCGTGGGGCGGCCAGTTGAAAATCGGCGAACGGCTGCTCAACGTGCAAGTGGCCAATCCGGATATCGGGCTGCTCTATCTGCTCGGCGTCGGATCGATGAGCGTATACGGCGTGGTACTCGGTGGCTGGGCAAGCAACAACAAGTATTCGTTTTACGGCGGCATTCGCGCAACGGCTCAGATGATTAGCTACGAAATCCCGATGGGGTTTTGCATTTTGGTGGTCGTGCTGACGACGGGCTCCCTACGGCTGGAGAACATCGCGTTGGCCCAGACGGGCTATTGGGCAAACGGACTAATCCCGCAGTGGAACGTTTTTCTGCATCCGCTGGCGTTTGTCATTCTCTTTATCACCATACTCGCGGAAGCGAATCGTACGCCGTTTGATCTGGCTGAGGCCGAACAGGAATTGGTCGGCGGTTTTCACACGGAATACGGCGCGCTGAAGTTTGGGATGTTCTTCCTCGGCGAATACGCCCACATGATCACGGCGAGTGCGTTTATCGCGGTGTTATTTCTTGGCGGCTGGCATCTGCCGTTTGTCCCCTGGGCCCTGCCCGAGGCAACGCAGTGGTATGCGGTGGTGTGTAAGATGCTCGTGCTGGGTGCCAAGATCTGCGGATTTTTGTTTGTGATGATCTGGCTGCGGTGGACGCTGCTGCGGTTCCGATTTGATCAGCTCATGCGTTTGGCATGGCTGGGGCTGATCCCGATGACGCTGGCGCTGTTTCTGCTGACGGTCGGGTTGTTGTACTTCGATAAGCAACGTTCGCCGGCGTGGGCGTTGGGTGGCGACGCCGTGATTTTGATCGCGTCGTTGGCGTACACGGCCCTATCCAGCAAGAAGATCACCGGACGTCAGGCGAATATGCCGGCGATTTCGGAACGCGGGCTTGGTGAGACACGGGTGCAAACGGGGGTGTCTGCATGATCCGCGATGAAGATATTATCGAGATTCGCGAGCCGTCGCTTTCCGCGGCCGAGCGACTCTACCTGCCGCAGATTCTCGGTGGGATGAAGACCACCCTGGTACACCTGTTCCGCGCTCTTCTGGGCGATGGCGTGCGTACGGTGGAATACCCGGAGCAGAAGCGCGACCTTCGTGTGGAGACATACCGCGGTGTCCATCGGCTCAATCGGGATGAGAAAGGCCGGGTGGCTTGTGTCTCCTGTTTCATGTGCGCGACGGCTTGTCCGGCAAACTGCATCCACATCGAAGGGGGCGAATCTCCCTGGGATGATCGGGAGAAGTACCCGGTCAAGTTCGACATCGACGAGCTGCGTTGTATCTACTGCGGCATGTGCGAGGAGGCGTGCCCGGTGGACGCAATCGAGCTGACGCCGCACTACGACCTGGTGGGTCGGTCGCGCCAGGAGATGATCTTGGGCAAGGAAGAGCTTCTGGCGATCTTTGATGAGACGAAAGCCCAGAAGCCTCGCAAGAACCCGCGCATCACGGGCTATATGAACACCGGTGATCGTGACCAGCCGGAAGCGCCGGCGACAGGAGAGCCCTCCGCGTGACAAGCGAGACCGCTTACATTTTGTATGTCGTGTTCGCGTTGGGCGCGGTGGGTTTGTATTTCCTACTGCCTCGCCCCGATCGGAGGTCCGCGGGTGTCGGTGCCGCACTGGGGCTGGCAGCCGTGGGTGCGCTGCTCGTGTTTCTCTCTCAGAAGGCAGTGGGGGACGACGGCGGCGAGGGAAGTGGCTATTTTTATCTGTTCGCAGGTATCGCGGTGGTGGCGGCCGGTCGCGTGGTGACGCATCGCAAGCCGGTGTTCAGCGCGCTCTACTTTGTAGTCTCCGTGATTGCGGTAGCCGCGCTAATGGTCTTGCAGCAGGCGGAGTTCCTGGCGATTGCGCTGGTCATCATCTACGCCGGGGCCATTCTGGTAACCTATCTCTTTGTAATGATGCTGGCTCAGCCGAGCGGGGCACCGGATTATGACGTTCGGGCGCGCGAGCCGTTTGCGGCCGTGGTGATGGGTTTCGTGCTGATGGCGGCGATTGCCGGGCGAGCAGGTGATCTGCCCGAGGCGAAGCGACCGACCACGATTTCCGTAACGCAGACCCAGACCGAGCCGGTTCCCGTCGGCGCAGAGATGGA
Source organism: Planctomycetota bacterium (assembly GCA_024278775.1). Next base: position 18,588 of record JAJRSP010000046.1, on the reverse strand, counting down.
AAGCAACACCATGTCGATCGCCCGCATCCTGATGACCCGGTACGTCGTTGTGCTCGAGCTTTCGGGCGTCTTGCTGTTGGTGTCGATGGTCGGGGCGATTGCGTTATCGCGCAAGGAGGTTCCGGTTGATCCGGATCAACCGACACCGGCCCCGCTGGGTGAAATCGGTAAGAACGTGGAGCCGTTTTGATGCCGGGTGTGACGGAATACATGGTGCTCGCGGCGGTCCTGTTCGCGATTGGGTTGGTGGGCTTTTTGTCTCGTCGCAATCTGATCGTGATGTTCCTGTCGACCGAGATCATGTTTCAGGGCGTGGTCATCAACATGGTGGCGTTTGCGAAGCTGCACCACCAGTTGGATGGCCAGGCTTTTGCGATTTTTCTATTGGTGATCGCGGCCGTTGAGGCGGGTCTGGCGCTGGGCATGGTGATGTGGCTCTATCGGCGTCGGCATACGCTCGATGCTCAGGCGTGGTCAACGATGCACGGTTAGTGCGGATATGATGGTAATCGATGGAATTTGATACGCTGAAAACCTGTGCGGTGGTCATATTGCTGGCTCCGTTGTGCGCGGCCATGCTGGCCGGCGCGCTCGGTCCGAAGCTGAAAGGGCGTACGCACTGGGTTTCTATCGCCGGTGTGGGCACTGCGTTTGCCTCTGCGGTGATGTTGTTCCTGCAGGTTCGCGCGGGGCACGGAGAGGGGTTCCCGGTTCTGATCCCCCTCTACGATTGGATCTTGGCCGGTGCGGGTAAGGCGTTCCGGGTGGAGTTTCTGGTTGATCCGCTGACCGCGGTCATGCTGATGACGGTCACCGGGGTCGCGCTGCTTGTAGTGATCTACTCACGCGACTACATGAGGGATCACGGGGAATGCGAGCGCGGCTACGAGCGGTTTTTCGCCTATCTCGCCCTGTTTGTGTTTGCCATGTGTGCGCTGGTGCTCGGCGGAAACTTCCTGCTGCTTTATCTCGGCTGGGAGGCGGTTGGGTTGTGCAGCTACCTGCTGATTGGCTTTTACTACGATAGACCCGCCGCAGCCGCGGCTGCTAAGAAGGCCTTCCTGGTGAACCGGGTGGGTGACTTCGGGTTTGGGCTGGCGATCCTGTTGATTTACCTCACCTTCGGCTCGATCGAGTACAGAGTCGTCTTCGATATGGTCCGCCAAGGGCTCGACGCGGGTGGGCATGAACTTGCCCAGGGGACGATCACGGCCATCGCGCTGCTGCTCTTTTGCGGGGCGTGTGGCAAGAGCGCCCAGTTGCCTTTGCATGTGTGGCTGCCCGACGCGATGGAGGGACCGTCGCCCGTGTCGGCGTTGATTCACGCAGCCACCATGGTCACAGCCGGCATTTATATGATCGCGCGGTGCGGGGCGATCTTTACGGCCTCCCCCACCGCGATGACGGTCGTGGCGATCGTCGGTGCGGCCACCGCGCTGTTCGCGGCCAGTATCGCCCTCGTCCAGACGGATATGAAGCGGATTCTGGCCTATTCCACAATCAGCCAGCTCGGCTACATGGTGTTGGGCATCGGGGTCTACGCGGCGGATGCGGCCATCTTCCACCTGTTTACGCATGCGTTTTTCAAGGCGCTGCTCTTCCTGGGAGCGGGTAGTGTGATGCACGCGATGGGCGGCGTGATTGATGTGCGTCGCTTCGGCGGGTTGCGTAAGGTGCTGCCGTGGACCTTTGCGACGTTTCTCATAGGCTCGCTGGCGCTGGCGGGTGTGCCGGGGCTGAGCGGCTTCTTCAGCAAAGACGAGATCATTCATCACGCGCTCACGGCCCATCCGGTATACGGCGTGGTGGGTTTGGTGACGGCGCTGCTCACGGCGTTTTACACATTTCGCATGGTCTTTCTCGCCTTTGCCGGTGAGAAGCAAATCCCTGAGGGGGTTCATGCGCACGAGTCGGGCGCTTGGATGCTCTTTCCGTTGCTTGTGTTGAGCGTCGGGGCGATCGGGGCCGGATATCTCGGCACCGGCGCGAAGCCCTTTCACCATTTCCTGGAACCGGTTTTCGAACACACGTTTATGACAGCCAACCCCGTGCTCGAAGGGCACGGCGCAGAACACGCGAGTTTTTGGCAGACGTACGGTTTGATGGTGCTGTCGGGTGCGCTCGCGGCGCTGGGTATTCTGGCGGCGTACCTGTTGTATGTCGCGCAGCCTTGGATCGCGGGTTTGGCTAAGGCGTCGTGGCCTGGGCTGCACCGGGCGGCCGGCAACAAGTGGTACGTGGATGAGGCGTATGACGCCGGCATCGTCGAGCCGGCGAAGAAGGCCGGTCGCACCTGTGTCGGCTTGGATGACTATCTGATCGACGGGCTCGTCTGGATGGTTACGGCGATTCCGCGTGCGCTCGGCTATCTGCTTCGTACGGCTCAGGGCGGCGCACTGCAGGGATATGGTGTGACGATGGTGCTCGGAATCACGGTAATTGTGCTCTTGGTGTTGTGGAATTCAGCTTAAGTTCGCTGCTATGATCGACTTTATCGCTGACTATATTCGCGGGGACAGTTGGATCCTCACGCTGGTTATTTTCCTGCCTACAGTCGGCGCACTGATGATTATGCTGCCGTCGCGCTCGGCGGATCGTTCGGCCGGCGCTACCGCGCTTTTGTGCTCGACCGTAACGTTCCTCCTGACGTGTATCGCGATGACGGCCTATTATGCTCACGCCCCGGCCGATGAGTTCGGCAGCACCGACTACCTCCTGCGGCACTACATACCGTGGATCACGACGGGTGAGACCGTGGTGCTTGATGGCACCAGTTATCCGACAATCGATATCGCCTACCGTGTGGGGGTGGACGGTATCAGCATCTGGCTGCTCATGCTATCGGCGTTGTTGATGCCGATCGCGATTTTGTCGAGCTTTACCGGAATACGTGAGCGCCGTCGTGAGTACTATGCGCTGTTGTTGTTGCTCCAGACCGGACTGATGGGCGTGTTCTGCTCGCTCGATCTGCTCCTCTTCTATGTGTTCTTTGAGTTCACACTGATCCCGCTGTTTTTCATTGTGGGGATATGGGGCGGTCCGAATCGGCGCAAGGCCGCCAACAAGCTGTTCATCTTTACCCTCGCGGGAAGCGTGCTGACTTTTGCCGGGGTGGTGTTCCTCGCCTATTGGTCGGGCAAGCACGCGGGATATGTCACGCTCAACATCCAGGAGCTCGTGCGACTTGGTCAGCGTGGGTACATCCCCACATCGGTACAGATGTGGGTGTTCCTGGCATTTGCGGCCGGCTTTGCCGTGAAGGTGCCGCTTTTTCCCGTGCATACGTGGTTGCCGCTGGCCCACACGGAGGCACCGACGGCCGGCAGCGTGATCCTCGCGGGCGTGTTGCTCAAACTGGGAACCTACGGGTTCTGTCGTGTGAGCCTGCCGATCCTTCCGATCGCGGCCGTCAAGCTCGGACCGATCTTCGCGGTGCTGGCTATCATCGGGATCATCTACGCAGCGCTGGCCGCGTGGGTGCAGACGGATGTGAAAAAACTGGTGGCCTATTCATCCGTGTCGCACCTCGGCTTTTGCATGCTCGGTTTGTTCAGCATGAAGGTCGCCGGCGCGACGGGCGGCGTACTCTATATGATTAACCACGGCCTCTCGACCGGAGCGCTGTTTCTGATCGTCGGGTTTATCTATGAGCGGTATCATACACGAGACATTCACAAGATCGGCGGGTTGGCACGGCGCATGCCGTGGCTCGCATTCTTTTTGGTGTTCTTCACGCTGTCGAGTATTGGACTGCCGGGACTGAACGGTTTTGTGAGTGAGTTCCTCGTGCTGGTGGGAACGGCCACCTCGGGCCAGACAACCGATCGGCTTGTCGTGGGGCCGCTCGGTTACGGATACGCCATACCGGCGGCGCTGGGCATCATTCTCGGTGCCGTGTACATGCTCTGGATGTGTCAACGAGTGCTGTTCGGCCCGCTGAATGAACCACCGAACACGCCCGATCTATCGGCCGGGCTGACACAAGACCTCACACGTCGGGAAAAGGGGATTCTCGTGCCACTGGCCATCTGTTGCGTGGTGCTCGGCGTCTACCCCAAACCGCTTCTTCAAACATTTGAGATCGCCACGCGCCAACATATTCTTATTGAAACCGTAGCGGGCTACGAATCGGTGGTGGATGGCGGGGTTGTGGAACATCGCGAGGATGGGTGGCCCACCTCTGTAGAGGTGGGGGAGTCGAATCTTTCGACGTGGGGAACTCGATCGGTCTCTGATTCGCGTCCCCCACGGCTGAAGCCATGGCCCACCCGGCCTGAACGGGGTGACCTTGAAGTGGGTGGCGTTTCATCGGGCGGCAGCGTTGACTTCCTCGCCGCGAACTTCGTAACACGAGGGACGCGCCATGACGATTAGTACCGTGATGTCCATGTTTGGTCCGGAGTTGATCCTCCTCTTTGGTGCCTGCGCTGCGCTGCTGGCCGGCGGCTCCCGCGAAAAGGGCGGCGGCTTCTGGGCGTCCCCTGTTGCGCTGTTGACCCTCCTGGCCGCACTGTTCGTGTCGCTTCGATCGGGTCGACCGGCCGGGGATGAGTTCGCGCTGGGCCTATGGCTCACCTCGATGACCTACTACGTCCGAATCATCGGGCTTGGCGTGGGTGTGCTGATCCTGCTGGTCAACTGGTCTCGGGGGCTCAGCCACGAGCGCGGCGAATACATGGCCATGATCCTGTTTTCGCTCCTCGGCGTGTTGCTTACGGCTTCGGCCAACGATTGGATCGTGCTGTTCTTCGCGATCGAACTGGTTTCGGTTCCGACGTATGTGCTCATCGCGCTCAGCCGCGAAGATTCCCGGGCCTCGGAGTCATGCGTGAAGTATTTCTTCCTTGGCGCGATGGCCGCCGCGGTGCTCGCCTATGGGTTTAGCTTTTTGTACGGCGCGGCCGGTACGACGCTGATCCACAGCGACACGGCGACCGGCGTGGTGTCCCACCTCACCATGGGCACGATGGGTTCGGCGGCGAAGATTGGCTTTCTGCTGGCGTTTTGCGGATTGGCGTTCAAGGTGGCGGCCGTGCCCTTCCATGTGTACGCGCCGGACGTCTACGAGGGTGCGGCGTCGCCTGTGACGGGGTTGCTCGGTTTCGTGCCGAAGTTCGCGGGCATGATCGCGATGGTCAAGCTGTTCGTCGCTTTCAACTGGACGCTTCCGAACGATCTGATGTGGCTCGTGTGGATCGTCGCGGCGGTCACGATGACGGCCGGTAATGTGCTCGCGCTATTGCAAAAGAACGTCAAGCGTATGCTCGCCTATTCGAGCATCGCCCACACCGGATACATGCTGATCGGCTTGCTCGTGGGCCCCGGTTCTGCCGGTGGTGTCGATTACATGCAGGACGGCGTGGCCGCCATGTTCTTCTATATCGCCGTGTACGGTGTGATGAACCTCGGTGTGTTCGCCGTGCTTAGCGCCTACCGCCACGATGATCGAGAGCTGGAGACGCTGGATGATCTCTCCGGTTTCGCATCGCGCGCGCCAGCCGCGGCGCTGGGGCTCGCCATCTGTGTGTTCAGTCTGATGGGCTTCCCACCGACGGCTGGCTTTCTCGGTAAGCTCTATATCTTCAGCAGTGCGTTTTCCATGCCGGAGCATCACCCGTTTCACGGTCCGATGATCGTGCTGGCGGTGGTCGGCGTGGTCAACGCGGCGATCGCTGCCGCGTATTATCTGCGTATCGTCAGCGCCGCGTATATGGGTGTTGCCGTGGGAGAGGTGGTTCGCACGAGCCGCTCCGGTGCGGTTCGACTGAGCCTGGCCGTGTGCAGTCTGTTGATGCTTGTCGTGTTCGCCCGGCCGATCTACCTGGCCAAGGAAGCAAAAGCCGCGGTCCATGTGTGGCATCAGACGCTGCAGGATGACCCCTCTCACGTAACGGATACCGAAGAAGCGGCGTCGGTCCGCCTGGCAAGCACACCGCTTCAATAGCAGGCCGATGTCCCCATAACCGGTCAAACCATGCCAACGATTCTCAGCCGAGATCAGATACGCCGTGTGGATCGCCTTGCGCTCGAACAGTACGGCATGTCGGGTCTCGTGCTGATGGAAAACGCCGGGCGTAACGCGGCCGAGATCATCGAGAGCGTATACGGTCCGGCCGGCAGCGCCGTGCTCTTCTGCGGCGGAGGCAACAACGGCGGTGACGGTTGTGTCATCGCGAGGCACCTTTCCAATCGCGGGTGGTCCGTTCGTCTCGTCATGATCGCCGATGCGGAAAAGATGACACCCGACACGGCCGCCAACTACCGGGTCATCACGGCAATGGGGCTGCACCTGGTCTCGGCGCTTGACGCCCCCTCACAGATGCGGGCCTTGGCGGCAATGGGCGAAAAAGATGTTCTCGTGGATGCGATACTCGGCACGGGTTTTCATGGAGAGGTCCGCCATCCGGTGGCGGGTTTGCTCCAGGCGATGAACCGCGCGCCCAAGCGTGCGATCGTGTCGATCGACGTACCATCCGGATTCGATTGTGATAGCGGGCAGCCGTCCGAAGCCACCGTCCGTGCCGATCTGACGATTACCTTCGTGGCCCTCAAACAGGGGTATGCGGCCGGCGGCGCCCCGGCGATTCTTGGTCGTGTGGAGGTGGCTGATATTGGCGTGCCGACGCAACTGATCGAAGATGTCGCCGCAGAGGGAAACTGATCACGGGCTTTCTCTAAGAGGTGATGATGCACATTCGGCATCAGCGGCACGGGCGTCGGCATTCGGCGGGGAGACTGCTTGCGTGCCTCATGATCGGCGGCGGAGCGCTCCCGGCGTCGGTTCTGGGTGTCGGCCGTGTACCGGATCGAAAGCCGCCGGTGGCGCTGCCGCACCGTGAGGCGTTCCGAACACGTGCGACCGACCATTTTCTCATCTGGTACGACACCAACTATGTGATGCTTCGACCGCTGGTAGGCCGCCTGGAGGGCACCTACCGCTCGATCGTACGCGCCGGCCGGGCGTGGGGGTTTGCGATGGACGCCCCCGCTGAGCCGATGCCGATCGTGCTGATCGATCAGCACAAGGACTACGCTGACATCGCGCGGACCGCCCGGGTGGATCCGCTCGGTGCCGCAGGTTTCTACGAGCCAAACCGCAACGTCGCGATCTTTGGCAACATCCTCAACGGACCTTCGTTGCGCACGGTCACAGAGAGAATTGCGCAACTTCAAGATAGAAGGCACCGTGCCGGCACGTCATGGCCAAAGGGCGCGGAACGTGAGCTGCTGACCCTGGTCACGCAACGCGCCGCGATCGTAAAAGAGTTCAACCGGGTAGTGATTCAGCATGAAGCGGCTCATCAGATATTGTTCAACCTAGGCATTCATGCATGGGGCGCGGACAACCCCACCTGGTTGGTGGAAGGTCTGGCGACACAGTTTGAAACCTCGCAGACCAATCCTGACGGCAAGTTGCGCCGTACGAATCAGAGGCGTCTGGCTGACCTTCGCCATACGATCGGCGTGGATCTGGGAGTGAAAAAACTTTCTGATGCGTTGTATGTGAAGGCATTTCGAGATGGGGGGCTGATACCGCTGGTGGAGTTGATCGCCGATGATGGTGTGATGGCGGCACACGGTACACGCGTCCCAACGATCTACGCCCAATCTTGGGCGCTGGTGTTTTACCTGGCTCGTGAGCATGGGCCGAAGTTCTCGCAATACCTCAGTGTGCTGTCCGGCAGGCCGAGTGGCCGGACTGTAACACCGGAAGAAGAATTGGCACTGTTCACGGACACGTTCGGTCCGGTGGATGCGTCGTTTCAGCGATCGTGGCTGGCGTATATCGTTCGTTTGCGTGTCGACCCATCGGCGGATTGATTTTCTGGTGCGGAACTGCTGAAGTGGGTATCATGCCCGCATCGCTGTGAACCGCGGTGGCGGCCGGTGAACGCCCGTTCGATGCCGCAGACGGTCGCGTTCCCGATACCGCTGATGGCGAGAGGAAAAGAAGCCTGGCGCTGTCGTGGATGACGGCCCACACGGTTGGTGACGCGAGAACGAATCGATGCAGGTAATCATCGCGGGGGCAGGTGAGGTCGGGGGTCACGCGGCCGAGGTGCTGTCAGACGCCGGTCACCATGTCACGGTTATTGATCTCAGCGCGGGGCGGCTTCAGTCGCTGAATGATCGGCTGGACGTACGTACCTTAGCCGGTCACTGCGCGCATTTTGATGTGTTGCAGGACGCCGGTGCCGAGCGATGTGATCTCATGCTCGCGGCCACGCAGAACGATGAGGTCAACATGCTCGCCGCCTCGGTGGCAAAGGCGAGCGGCACCAAGAAGACCATCGTTCGAGTTCACCACACGGCCAACTTTTCACTCCGCGGCACGTCATACGCGACACGTCTGGGTATCGACGAACTCATCTGTCCCGAATACCTGACTTCGCTGGCGATTGCGCGAGCCGTACGAAACCCCGGGTCGATTGCTCTGGAGGAGTTCGCGCGGGGGCGGTTGATGATGCAGCGTGTGGAGGTGGGGCAAGGCACACCGGCGGTGGGACAATCACTGGCAGAACTCTTGCTGCCCTCCGGCGTGCGCGTGGCGACGGTAGAGCAACACGGTACTACCACGTTGGCCGACGCCGAGACCATCATTCGCGCGGGTGATTTCGTGACCCTTTTCGGAAGCTCGGATTCTTTTGACGCGGCGCGCAAAATCTTTACGAAAGGAAAAGAGAGGCGGATCACTCTTGCCATTATGGGCCAGACGGCAACGGCCGTGTGGATTTGCCGTGCGCTCAAAAGTCGCATCTTTTCGGTGCGTGTATTTGTTCAGTCGCGCGAACGGGCGGAAGAACTCGCCGAAAAGCTCCCCTATGTGACGATCTTGGAGGCGGATCCGACCGATGCCACCACCTTTGTCGACGAACACATGGAACGCGTGGGCACGTTTATCGCAGCGACCGATGAGGACGAACACAACATCCTCGCCTGTGCTCAGGCCAAACGCAACGGAGTGGCGACGGCCATCGCGGTGGTGCAGCAGAGCAAATACCTTCATCTCATGGAGCATGTCGGAATTGATCACGCGTTTAGTCCGCGTGGTGACGCGGTTAAGGCGTTGCGCTCGCTGATCGAGACCGACCCGGTTCGCTCGTTGGCGACCTTTGCCGACAACGTCGCCGAGGTGTATGAAATCAGACCGTCCAAGCGCGCCAAGATCATCGGACAAGATCTCAGAAATATCCAACTGCCGGCATCCGCTATGATCGCAGCGATCCAACGAGACGAAAACGTTCATCTTCCCGGTGCGGAGGATCAGATCCAACCCGGTGATCGCATTTTGGTCATCGGCCCGCGAGATGTCGGCGGGAAACTTCGCAACCTTTTTGTGACCAAATGATTCTCGAAACCCGCGTCGTTAGTCGCTACCTCGGGCTCCTGATGTTCGTGATGAGTTCGCTCATCGTGGCGGTCGGGGCGTTTGCCGCCGTGGAGCACGTGGCCGGCAACGAAGGGGCGGCGCTGGAATGTGAGGTGATGTTTCTTTCAGCCGGTGCCGCGGCGATGCTTGGTCTGATTCTGTTTGTTCTCGGAAAGCAGGGCCAACAGCTCATCGGACAGCGAGAGGCGTTGGTGCTCGTGGCGCTAAGCTGGCTTCTCGGCGCGGCCGTGGCAGCGATGCCTTATTGGATTTGGGCACAGCTACGACACGATCAAAGTAGCGTGTCGCACGATTTCGATGGCTTCGTCAGTTGCTATTTCGAGGCGATGAGCGGGCTGACCACCACGGGGGCGACGGTCGTGCAGGCCATCTCCACGCTTCCCAAGGCGATACTCCTGTGGCGTGCCCTGACGCACTGGCTCGGGGGACTGGGCATTGTCGTGCTGTTCGTGGCCGTGCTGCCGATGCTCGGCGTGGGAAGTCGCAGACTCTATCGTATTGAGGCACCGGGTCCGTCTCCCGAAGGCGTCACCCCACGCATGCGCGATACCGCCCGCGTGCTCTGGCTGATTTATGTGGCGCTCACGCTCATCGAAGTGATCGCGCTGCGCATCTGCGGTATGGATTGGTTCGAGTCGGTGTGCCACACCTTCGCCACCTTGGCAACCGGCGGTTTCAGTACGCTCGACACCAGCATCGCCGGCTTCCCTTCCGTCGCGACACAAATCGTAATCATCGTGTTCATGGTGCTGGCCGGTGTAAACTTCAGCCTGTACCACCAACTGCTGCATCGCCGTTGGCGGAGTGTCTATGAGGATCGCGAGCTGCGCGTGTACCTCGTCATTATCGCGGCAGCCACGGTCATCGTCACCATCAGTGTGGCGCGCCACGCACCGCCGCCGGAAACAGGTGGGGCCGCTCCGAGCCTGAGCACCCACCTACGCGACGCGATGTTTCAGGTGACATCAATTCAAACGACAACGGGGTTTTGTAGCGTTGATTTTGACCAGTGGGGTTTTGTGGCCAAGGCGACGCTACTCGTGCTCATGTTCATCGGAGCGTCGGCCGGATCCACCGGCGGCGGCATCAAAGTCGTGAGAATCATGATCATCTTCAAGGTCATGGTGGCCGCGCTCGAGCACGTCTATCGACCGAAGGTCGTGCGAACCCTGAAGATCGGAAAATCAACCATAGATTCCGACCTCAAGCTCACTACGCTCGTATATGCGCTGGGGATCGGCTTGCTGTTCGCGGGCGGCACGGTCTTGCTGATGATGTTGGAATCTCACCAGGGAGTCGATATTACGACGGCCGCCACCGCATCGGCTGCCACGTTGAACAATATCGGTCCCGGATTGGCCCGAGTGGGTGCGACGCATAATTACGCTTGGTTTTCCGATGGTAGTAAGGTGGTCATGACGATGCTCATGGTGCTGGGCCGGCTGGAGATGTTTACGATCATCGTGCTGTTTACGCCACGGTTTTGGCAGAGCCGATAACGAACGGACGGGCCCGTAACCATCGAACCAGAGCGATGCGAGGAGTGGCGTGCATGACCGAATCGGCGGTCGTGAGAAAATGTAGGGCCGGTCGTTCTTTCGCCCCCAGGCAAAAAGTTGACCTGGCATGTGGCGAGGTAGGTAAACCACCCGGTATAGACGGGCGAACCACTTGCCCCGCCCTGATGCCGCCCAAAGTGGGTTGCACCCGAAGGATAGAAGGAGAGCGTCATGGCGCTATCTCGTTTACGAAGATTTGACGTGCAAGCGCGTTATGCCGCGGTGCTGGCCTCAGCCTCGGTAATCCCGTGTGTGGGTGCCGCCGCTGTGCTGGTGTGGAAGTATGATGCAACGCTCGGACAAATCGTGTACGGTGCGGCCGGCAAGGTCGTGCCCGTGTTCCTCGTATGCGTGTTGGTATCCCTCCTGCCGGCGTCGGTGAGCTTCCTACTCGGATGGAACAGCGTCGGACAACGTCAAAATGACAAGCCCAGTCGGTCCTGGATCGGCTTTTTCGTGGGGGGGGCCGTGGTCACGATGGACGTAATCCTGATGATCGCCTTCGTGATGCTGCGTCTGGAAATCCCCAAATAGCCACCAACTTCAACGATACGGGACGGAGAGCACCTGTTCGAAAAACCCTGTACTTTCCGGAACCTGCCCCTCCGGATCGACCCGGACGTGCCGGCCCCCGGATAGCCACGGTTCGAATCGTCCGCATCGTCAGCGTCAGGTCCTGGGCGGCCCTTGTCGGACCGGCCGATTCCGGTAACATACTTTCCAAGCGGAGTTGAGATCCGCAGAGTGGTCGGCGGGGTCTGTCCAGCACGCAAAGCTCAACGCGGTGGACATATGATTGGCCCGCCCGACTCGAAGCGCCGCTAGCTCAATTGGATAGAGCATCGGTCTACGGAACCGAAGGTTGCAGGTTCGAATCCCGCGCGGCGTAATTGACGTAAACATTGTTTAAGTAGTAAGTTACAGTACACCCGTGAGTTCGACGGGGAGGCTGTGGCTGGGGCAAAGCCGGGTCGACGACCCGAGCTGGCCCTGGAAAAAAACCGAAAACTTCGCATGGCGGAAATCGGCGTAACTACGTGCGTAGAATGATGCAAGTGCCGCGTTTCATAAGTCCTACGACTACCTGAACCGCGGGCTTCAGCCGCGGGTTCGAGGATTCGTGCGAGACTCGGCGTTCCAGCCCCGCGTAGGCGAACACATGCGACTCGGAGAGAGCTATCATAGTCGCCATGGTTGTGAAACGTGATACCAGCGGATGTTTTTTGGTTAGTCATAGTTTTCGTGAAATAATACCGGCGGGGTGGAAGGGGCGAATTGGTGTGACCACGCCGCAGAATCGGAATCCGGAGAGTTGGTTGTGAAACAAGAAGGTGTGATCGGCGTCTCCTTGGCAGCCGCCATGGCGCTTTCGGCCGTGGTGTGGGTCGTGCTGCCATCTTTGGAAGCGGCCCCCCAACGTGTCGAGCGTGAGGCTGGTGTCCATATCGAGCGGGCCCGCAGGCTCTTTCATCAGTACAACGCCAACCTGGGGTACCAGGCGCTGCTGGTCGAAACGCTTCGCGACTTGGGCGTGGACGCCACGGCTCCGGAAGAACTTTCAGAGGACGCCACCGACGTCTATCAAGAGGCCCACACCGAACTGTGGGAATCTTACACGCCTATGGATTGGTCCGATTCCCCGCGTCAAGCACGCACGAACTACGGCAATATCAACGGCCAGATCGGTTCCGGCGTTCGCGCTCGTACTCAGTTGATTGCTGACAACGACGCCCTGTTGAAGGATGCGGCCTTCGAGGTAGACGCCGCGCTGGCGGTCACCGCCGGCGGCGTGGACGGTCGTTCTCAGGCGGAAGCCACTCGTCTCAAGGCGATCATCGAATACTATCAAGGGCTGTCGTTGCGGCTCCGTGCCGGACTGATGCGAAATGAGGCGATGGCCTACCGGCGGGAATTGGCCGGTGTGGCCGGACTCGTCGAGGCGCTGAACATATCTCAAACGGTGCTTGAGGACAGTGGCATCGACACACAGCTCGATGCACTCACCGCCAAGGTGGAGGAAAAAACAACCACACTACGCGAGCAGGAATCCGCCCTCAAAGCCTTGGACAAAAAGATCGCAGATTTGGAGCGTCGAATTGCCTCGGCCGAAGCACGCCGAGACAAGGCACGACGGACCCTGGATAAGATTCGCGCCAAAGGCATCGATTTCTCAGACCCGCAAGGCTCGGCCGCTTTCGCCACGCAGATCACCGAACAAGACCGCGTCTATCGAGAAGCCATTCGGGAGATGGAGTCGCTTCGGGCCGGCAGCTATCCCTACGCCCAGATTGATGCCACCGGAGACTATGTCCACGGTCGCTACCTCGAAAACGGCTCGCCCTCGAACCTGACGATCGAACCGGGTTTGACGCATTACCAGGGGGCTCGCGATATCGCGGCCGCCGAGCTCAAAAACGCACGCGACGACATCGATAGCCTCCAAGCCGGTATCGCTTCTTTGAACAACATGCGTGAGACGATTGCACGACGGCAGAAAGAATCGCGGGAGCGCATCGTGGCCATCCAACCGGAATCCGCTGAGATTTTGGATGATCTCACCGCCACCGAAGACGAGGCAGCCGCGCTGGAAGCCGACGCCATAGCCAAGTTTACCGCCTCGGCACGAACCTCACGAAACGCCGCCTCACTGATCGGATCGTGGGTTTCCGACGCGCGAGGACGTACGCAGTCGCTCCCTTCGGAGAAGCAGGAGTCGTCGGGCATTTATGCGAGAACCAAAGCCGCCTGGATGGGTGGTCACATCGCCGCGCAGGGCGCAGACGCAGAGCTCTCCAAGGCTTGGATTTATTATGATCAATATCTCGCAGCCTCTCAAAATGCCGCGCTTTTTTCCTGGTTGCCGCCGGAATTGGGTCTGACCGAGGCCGACGCGGAAACGGAATCGGAAGCGGCCCTCGAGGCTCGCGATAATGCCGCAGAGGCCATAGCCGCCGTTCACGCCATTCTGGAGCGTGCCCACCGCGACGCCGACCGGCACTGGACCATGGTGGCACAGGCGGCCGGAGCAACCTACATCCTGGCATTGCTCGGTGACGAATCCTACGCCGCAGACGCGATCGACGGCTACCGCGAGGCGCTCAAAGGCCGTGAGACCGAGCCCTACGTGCAGCGGCTGGCCTCCCGACTAAGACTGCTGGAATCGCGTTAATCCAGACCACACCCGCCTATGTCCGATAAGTAGTTCCACCGCAGACCCTGGCGTTTGTAGCATAAGAACGCACAAACTACCGGGCGTGCGGTTTGACCCTGGCCACAGCGAGGGCGATAATAGGTAGCAGAGGTCGGGGTAGCCCGTCTGCTTGGGTGCCCCGAACGGGCCTAGCCTCCCACGCAGACGTTTTTTGGACCCTGCTAAGAAAACTGAGCCGTTCCCGGTTGGCTTTGATGGGTCGGCCGGGTGGTGGGGGCCGCTGCGGGTGGGATTCCCATACGGCGAAAACGGGTGGGTCGATCGAGGTCGTTCGGTGCCAAAGTTCTTCAACAAAGACATGGGCGAGCTGGCCCATCAGCTCACGCTCTCCCCACGCCGACTTCGGGTCGGACAGATGCGGCGCATCGACGGCCTGCTGGGTGATCTCCAGCCGGACAAGGCCTATCCCTTTGATTTCGTCTGTTATCGGATCACCGAATACCGCAAACGGGCTTCGGAAACGGGACCGTCCATCCCCGGTGAGGCGCTCATCCGCGATCTGGTCACCATGGCTGAAACGTGCAGCCGGGCCGCAAAGCTACGCGCCTCCGAGCTTGGCCAAGACTTCCAGACGCACCAACAGTTGGCCGAACGGCTCAAAGTCAGCACCAAGACCATTCGCCGCTGGCGCGATCGCGGGCTGATGGGGCTCCGCGTCACTTTTGATGACGGCGTCAATCGACTGGCCTTCTGCAAGAGCACCGTCGATCGTTTCATCGCTCAACACAAAGAGCTCGTCGAACGTGGCGCGTCTTTCAAGCAGATGTCTGCGGCCGAGCGATCCGCGATGGTCGAGCGGGCTCGCGAGCTACTCTTATCGCAACCATTGAAGCTACACGCGGCCGCCTGCCTGATCGCCGAAGAAACCGGGCGCGCGGTGGAGACGGTTCGGTACACGCTCCGCCGACACGACGAAACCTCCGACACCGCACTGTTTACCAGACAGGGTGAACCGATTCTGTGCGAACAGCGGACGGCGATGTGGCGTTGCCGCCAGGCCGGTGAATCAGTCGCGTCGATCGCGAGCGGTTTCGACTGCGCCATTGCCGACGTGGAGCAGATGCTTCGCGAGGCACAGTTTGATCTCTGGCGGCAACAGCCGATTGAGTATATGGACAATGAGCTGTTCGCCGCGCCGAACGCCGACGAGCTGATTCTCGACGTCGACGAACCCAAAGGCCAGCAAGGCCACAAGCCACGTATCCCTCGTGATCTCCCGGCCTACCTCCGCTCGCTCTACGTGACGCCGCTGCTCACGCGCGATCAGGAGCAGGATCTGTTTCGCCGGTACAACTACACCAAGTACAAAGCGGCGAGGGTCATCCACGCTGGGGATGTCTCGGAAGCGGCGCTGGTTCGCGTCAAGGCACTTCTGACACAGGCCAACGAGCTGAAGCAGCGGATCATCAAGGCAAACCTGCGGCTGGTGATCAGCATCGCCAAGAAACACGTGGGCTGGACGCCCCAGTTCTTTGAAATCATCAGTGACGGCAACGTATCGCTCATGCGTGCCGTGGAGAAATTCGATTACAGTCGCGGCAACAAGTTCAGCACCTACGCCACCTGGGCGATCGCCAAGAACTACGCCCGCTCGATCCCGGAAGAACATTACCGCTACAGCCGATACGTCACCGGTCAGGACGAGCTGCTCGAACAGGCCACGCGGGACACCGAGGAAGAAGGCCTGTGCACCGGCGATCGCGAGCGCGTGCGTGAGATGATCGACGAGGGTATCAGCCAGCTACCTGACCGCGAACGTGAAATCGTAAGCCATCACTTCGGACTCACCGGCGACGGCACCCACATGACCCTGGAACAGTTGGGCCAGCGCTTCGGCGTCACCAAAGAGCGCATCCGACAGTTGGAAAAAAGAGCCCTGCAAAAACTTCGCGAAGTCCTCCCGCCGTCACTCGCCACCGCCGTTGATGCGTAACGAGCCCGCGTTGCGACTGATCCCGAAACAGTGTTCAATGCGGTCTCGGTCTGCACTCGTAGCTGGAAAGAAAACGTAGTGCGTAGATCCGGCAGCGTCCGATGGAAGACTGGTGCGAGTCTCCGATGCACCTTGTGGGAGGTCCGAAGGTGACAACCTCATCCGAAACGTCAAAGCGTTCCTGGCCTGTGAGTGTCAAAGTTTTACTCGTTTTCGTTTCACTCATCCTTCTTGCTTGTGGCGTGGTATATGTGCTGGGCTGGGTGGCCCACACACGTTGGACGCGCTACGCGGAAGAACTTCGAGCCGCCGGGTGCCCACTCACCTTCGCCGAAATCGAAGCGAAGCGCACCACTCTTCCCGCCGACCGGAACAGTGCGTTGGTCATCAACCGTCTGGCCGACCGCCTGAACAAGCTCGGCATCCCCCACCAGGAAGGCAAAGTGTTCGTTTTCTCAGGTCGTTCGACAAGGGTAAGTTTCTTCGAGGGCGTCCCGCGCGAGCTGATCGATACTTCGCGCCGGTTCCTGGATCGACACCGTGATTTACTCGCCGAACTTCTCACGCTTCGCGAAATGCCCAGCGGACGATTCGACCTGGATTACGGACCGGACGGGGACGACGTGTTTTCCGCCATCTTTCCCCAACTTGGTCATGTACGCGGTGCCGGGAAACTGGCGCACCTGGACGGCATGCTTCGTCTGATCGATGAAGATGTCGCGGGTGCGGCGGAGGCTGCGCGTCTCCAGTTCGCCATTGGCGCGGCGCTGAACGAGCATCCCACACTCATCGGACGGCTGGTTCAAATGGCGGTTCAGGCTTTGGCCATCCAGACAGTGGAGGACGCGCTGCGCGTGGGCGAATGGGATACCGCCACGCTGGGCCGTCTGACCGCCACGGTAACTGCGTCGCTGGACTCAAGCTCAATCAAGTGGGCACTGTGGGGTGAGCGCGCCTTCTTCGTGGAATTGTGCGACGGCATCGCCAGCGCCAAAATATCCACGGCGCAGCTAATCTCGTCGGACGGTACTGGCAGCGGTGGTGTGTCCGGTTTGCCCTTCGTACCGGTTGTGCTTGTACGGCGGAGCCAAGCCCTCGGCGTCGAAATGTATTCATGGCTGATCGACGCCGCGAACGACCCGGAAGCACTGATCCAGGCGACCGAAAGAATCGACAACGAGGTAGCCAAGCTGCCGTTCACGCAGTTCTTGGTTAAAATCATGCTACCGAGCGTCCCACGCGCGATGACTCTCGACGCGCGCATCCGGGCTGAGCTCCGGTGCGCCGTCGCGGCACTGGCCGCTGAAGGGTTCCGGATGAAATCCGTCCACCTTCCGGCTTCACTGAGTGAATTGGTTCCCGATTTTCTGGACGCAGTGCCCATCGACCCGTTCAACAGCGACGCGATGCGGTTCGCTTCCACAGAAAAGGGCATCGTCATCTATTCCGTCGGCGGCGATCTCGTGGACGACGGCGGCCAGGTGGCGATCCGGCAGAAGCGCCCGTATTATCTTGATGTGGGATTCCGCCTCCTCAAGCCCGAACATCGTGGGTTGGTGTTGATCGACAATCCCGAAACCGAAGAGGATTGACACTCGAACCACCGTAGGTCGGGCTCTGCCCGACCTATCTACTGGCTACCTTCGGGCTGCGCCACTCGTCTATGACTAACGTCGGGGAGGATATCAGGGTGGGGGAGGTCCGCACCACATTGATTCGTCTAACTATGCCGACCGCAATGGCGTTCTACATGGCCACGCAAGCGCGGTCCATGCCACGCGAGACGCACCCCAAAGGGGAATTTGGCTAGCCCGAAAGTGCTTCGATAAGATCATTCCGTAGCAATGAAAAGATCTTCATATACGCGTCGAAAGATGATTGCCGTACTGCAGATTTCATCCCGAATGCACCGGCGTTAAACATCTTGCTTCCCTGGGTCATGCCCTCCTCGGTATAAGTTCTCTCGAAAAGGACGTTCTTGCCTGGACCATAGGCAGCGGCTTGAACGGTAACCGTAGCTCTAAAGTCGGCAAATACATACTGAGGCACAGTCAATTTTAGAGTCAAATGTCTGTCACCCTCGCTATTCTCGTTATCAATGCCGGCTACCTCATAATGCTTGAACATTTGGGGAAACTCCACGTCGGCGACTTGTTTCAACATCATCCCCGGCTTGGCATCCCAGCTATGAGCAATACCTGTCATAAAGGAACGGATGGAAACGGTTTGGTTGAGAGTCTTCGGGTCTATCACGACGACGAGGGACGTATCATACGACTCTGTTTCAATGGCGTACCCAATCTCGTGAAAGGAGATCGAGTGATGGCACCCAGCGGAAGCCAGGAGCAACAGAGAGAACCAAAACCCAAAACGATCTTTCCTTCGCATAATCATCTCCTCTGAAGTAATCGACCACGCCCAAAGGGCGTGGCTTTAGGAAGGCCCGCCCGAGCGGGCCGAGCGCGTCGTGAAGCCCCCGTTGGGGGCGATCATG
>JAJRSP010000045.1 GCA_024278775.1 Planctomycetota bacterium | reverse complement strand
GGTGTCGAGCCGTGGGCGGGGTATCGGAACCAATGACTGATCTTTTTCGGTAACGCCACGCGGTCCACCGCTACGATGTTTGAGATTTCGTCGACCGGCGGTTGCCGATCGGGGTGATCCGAAGTGGGGAGTTCGATAGGACGGAATGGCAGGGACTTCTCCTTGGCGAGCTTGGCAATCATCCGGTTTCGGTTTGCGATGATGTCGACCACAGAAGGCGTCGCAGAGGAGACGGCGGGTGGCTTGTTCCACACGGACAACACGGGAGTGTTTCGCAGGTTTTCAAGGAGCAACGGGTACGATTGTTCCGGGTAGGGTAGTTCGGGGTATCCGTTGATAGCGATCACACCGGCGAAAAGATCGGGGTGAGTGATTCCGGCCAGCCACGCGGCGTTCGCGCCGGTTCCGACGCCCAACACATAAATGCGATTGGTGTCGATTCGAATGATCTTGCTCACTTTTTTGATGAGACCTCGAAGTTTACTGGCGTTGGCCTGGTCTTGGTGAAATGCGCCGACCAACTCGGGCGTCGTACCGAGAACTACAAACTCGTTGATGTGTTCCTTCAAGAACAGACGCGCCCGCGCCAGCGTCACCTCCGGTGCCAGCCCGGCGTCCGGAATGGACACCAAGAGGGGGTAGCGTTGTTCGGAAGTATAGCCGAGCGGCACTTCGAAGACGCCGGCCATTGTAGGGCGGCCCGCTCCGGGGAAGAAGATGTTTGTAGCGCCTTCCGGTCCGGCCGACCACAGATCCACCTCGCGCAGCGCCTTCGCAACTACGCGGGCGTCGCCGAACGCGGCCTTCTCGATGAGTGGCGCGATGGCCTTGCGTTCGCTGATTTGGGGAGTGGTGAAATAGGCGTGGACCAGTTCTGCGACCTTTGGTGAGACCTTGACCTGCGATGCAGGTGGTGACGCCGACACTCCGGCCATGACAGGTGTCGCCAGCACGAACCCTACCAGAATGAGTCGGCCCAATCGAGCCACGCGATGCTTACCGTTTCTGAACCACATGAGGTACATCCTACCTAGTCACTAATCGAGATGCGAACACTGAACTCTCCCGCTACGCTGGAAAACTCAAACAATACTTCGCGGCCACACAGTTCCAATGCACTATCTTGTGCCCAACGCGGTTCACCTTCGCCCAGTTGATCACCGGTTTCGTTGTCAAGGAAGGAACCCCCGAGCGAACCGAGCACGAGGTCGCCCGTGCATAAGAAGTCTAGCGTATCTTCGCTGAGTGGTTCAAGGATTCCCGTACCGGCCACGCCGATGCTCGACGTGACGAGGTTCTCTTCCACGAAGAGGTCGTCGGGGATCTCGGCGAGCGGATTGTTGGAAGCGTAAAACTCGACGTTCACCGCTTCCGTCACGGCGAAGTTGCGGAACCGGATCGTCACCGTCGTGATGCTCGGGTCAGGACTCTGTGCGAGTTCATCGGCGGGTTGGGTTGCGGCATCCCCCGGCCCCAGGGACATGTCCCGGGACATATCAAGCCCGCATCCCGCGGGCCCCATGCTCAGAGCCAAAAAGGTGGTCAGGAGCGAAAAGGCGACCACTCCGACGAACCGCGTGTTTCTAGCGTCCTTCGAGCGAGTCTTGGACATAACATGGCCTTTCAGTGCCAGTTTATTTGATGCCTTGTTCTGGGGTCTCAAGGCGGTGAGTCCTGTCCGTTTCGAAACCCTCTCGGAGGTCGTATCGGCCATTTGTCCGGCCGCTAGACGGCTATTTGACGGTCGCAGGTCCCATATCTTTTGCCCACAGGTCGATTGACAGTCAGCACGGGACATTTATAATCGCGCTCGCTATTGTCGTCCAGAGTGGTGCCGGCATTGCGTTGAGCGCGCCCGGTTCTTCGGTGTGGCTCAGGTGCAGCTCCGTGGGGAGCAGGTGGTAGGTCTGTCTCTGGTCATTGGTTTCTCGTGGTAGCATGGCTCATGCGGGTGGGTCTTGTAAACGTGTGTGGTCCTTATGAGCCGGTTTGCGGTTCGGGGCGTTTTGGGGCGGAATGATGCGATAAGCTGAAACCCCCAAATTTGGTGCCGTGTTTTGCTACCTCGTGGGATCGCTGTATGCGCCCGCGTTTTTTTTTGATCGGTTGGTTCTGATCGGGTGTTCGGGGCGTTTTTGGTGGATTCCGGCGTTCCGGGCGGAGCGCGGATGCCGGAGCCTTTCCGTGTCGAGCGGTGTGGGCAGCGAAGGTCATAGGAACAAACGGTAAGCAATGAATGCCGACTTGATACGATTCATCGATTCGATTAGCCGGGACAAGGCCATCGACAAGGGTAGTGTTTTTGTGGACCTGGAGACGGCGATCGTCTCTGCGATACGCAAGGCGCATGGTGAGATCGAGGACGTCGAGTGCACGATAGACCGGGTGACCGGAGATATCAGTGCCACCGTCAACGGGGAGCCGGTTGACATGAAGACCCTGGGTCGCATTGCCGCACAGACCGGCAAGCAGGTGATGATCCAGAAGATTCGTGAGGACGAGCGGGACTCGATCTTTGAAGAGTATTCCAAGCGTGTGGGTACGGTCGTCACAGGCACGGTCTCGCGCTACGACGGTGGTGGCATTGTGGTTAATCTGGGGCGGGCCGAGGCGTTCATGCCTCGTAGCGAGCAGATCCCCGGTGGTTCGCATCAGGCTGGTGAGCGAATCCGCGGCATGATTCTCGACGTTCGCGAGGATTTGAGCCAGGTGCGCATCGTGCTAACCCAGACTCATCCGGACTACATTCGTAAACTGTTCGAGCTGGAGGTTCCCGAGGTCAACGAGCGTATCATCGAGATTCGGGCGTTGGCTCGCGAGGCCGGGTACCGGACGAAACTGGCGGTGACATCCATCGACGCCAAGGTCGATCCGGTGGGGGCTTGCGTGGGCGTTCGCGGCAGCCGTATCCGCAACATTGTAGATGAACTCGGCGGAGAGAAAATTGATATTGTCCGCTGGAATGAGTCGTCTCAGGTGTTGATTACCAACGCGCTTAAGCCGGCCGAGGTGAAAGAAACATTTCTCTGTTTCGAATTGGGGCGAGCGACGGTGATCGTCGATGAGGAGCAGTTGTCTCTGGCGATTGGAAAGCGCGGGCAGAACGTCCGGCTTGGTGCCCGGTTGACCGGTTGGGATATCGATATCATGACCCCGGCCGATTATGACAGGCATGTGAGCGCCATGGATAAGGCGCTGAAGACGGTCGAGGGCGTTGAGGATGTGCTGCTCGATAAGCTGCTGGCGATTGGGATTGTACGGCTGGAAGATTTGGTTGAAGTCGGCCCCGAACCGGTGACAAAGGAACTTGAACTGGACGAGACGTTGGCTAAGACCATCGTCGAGGTGGCCGAGAAACAGGCGAAGATCCTCGCGGAAGAAGCGGAAGCGGCCAAGAAGGCGGCGGCGGAGGCTGCAGAGGTCGAGAAGGAAGCCGGAGACCTGGACGAGGACGCTCCCGATAGTGAGCCCGGTAGTGAGCTTGGTGGTGAGACTTTGGAGACGGATCAGGTTGAATCCGGTGATGAACCGGTCGATGTAGAGCCTGTTGCCACGGGGTCTGTCGCCACGGGGCCGGCCGCCGACGGCGAAGAGAACGCTCCGTCAGATGGTCAGGCTGATGCCGGTGTCGGTGAAGAAGTTGACGCCGGTATTCTCCCGGGTGATGTGTCGGTTCCCGAGGTGTCTATCGAATCCGGTGCGAAGGACGTCGTCGTGGATGGCGGACCTGTTGAGGTGGACGAGGCGTCATAGCATGTCGCGTTCGCGGTCCGAGTTAGATAGCTCGGACGATTGATTTACTCTGTATGGAGATCGGCCTTGGCTGAGAAGATGCGCGTTCATGTCCTGGCGAAGGAACTGAACGTTCCCAGCAAGACGATCATCGAGAAGTGCAAGGCGGAAGGTGTCGAAGTGGTGAAGAACCACATGTCGACACTCAGCGCCGGCCTGCACGCGACGATCCGAGAGTGGTTTAGCGACGGTAGTCATAACACTACTGTCGAGACGGCGAAGCGTGTCGACGTGAAGAAGGTGCGCACGGTGCGCAAGCCGAAACAGGCTAAGCCGCCGGCCGATACCGGTGACGCGGCGACAACGGCTACCGTAGAGGCCCCCGCGCTTTCGGACCCGGAGGCACCGCCCAAGGCGAAGGACGCCGATGCGGGAGCCGCGGACGGGGGCACCTTGGTTTCGGACGGTGCGGACGCAAGTGGTGCAGACACAGCCGCGTCTCCTGCAGCCGAACCATCCTCCGGCGCGTCACCTTCTCAAGCACCTGTGATCGATGCGCCTGCTCCGGAAACCCCCGACCCAACGACACAGCGTACCCCCGCGTTACCGGCGGATGCCGGTGGTGCGGAGCGAACGGCCGCCGCCGCGCCCGTGGTAGAGCCGCCGAAGCCGCCGGTGGTACCGGCCGGTCCTCAAAATGTTCCCAAGGCGGCGAAGCTTCAAGGGCCGCGCGTCGTACGCTACGAGACTCCGGATTACGATACCTTCACCCCGCGTCGGAGTGCCCCTCCGTCGGGTGGCGGTTATGTTCCTGATGGTCCTGCGCCGACTCGTACGCCGCCGCCGGGGGCGGGCGGACCGAGCGATGCAAAAAAACGAGGTCGCGCAGGTTCCGGTCGTCGTGGGGGGGGGCGCGCGACGGCTGGGGAGAAGCTGGCCGAATGGCGAGATCGCGACTTGGCGGAGCGGCGGCAGCGTCTGGCTGGTGCGACGGGGCGTCGTATTCACCGTCAGCGTTCCACGCGGCATGGGGGCGGCGGTCCTTCGGCGGATAGCGGTCCGAAGACCGAGGCTACGGTTCATGAGCCGGTCCGTTTGAAGGAGTTTTGCTTCGAGACCGGGTTGAACTTCATGCAGTTGTTCCGGGTTCTTCAGTCCGAACATGACATTGTGGCGAACATCAACATGGCCATCCCCACCGACACGGCTCAGTTGCTGGCGCTGCATTTTGGCATTGATCTCACGGTGGTTCCTGCGCGCACCAAGCTGGACGAGCTTAAGGAAGAGTTCGAGGCGCGTGAGAGAAAAAATCTTAAGCCGCGACCTCCGGTTGTGGCCATGCTCGGTCACGTCGATCATGGTAAGACGAGCCTGCTTGACGCGATTCGCGCGACGCATGTAGCGGCCGGTGAGGATGGCGGCATCACGCAGCATATTAGTTCTTATCACATTGAGACGGCAAACGGACCGGTGACTTTTATTGATACGCCGGGGCACGAGGCTTTTGCAGCCATGCGTGCGCGCGGGGCACAGATTACGGATGTGGTGGTGCTGGTGGTGGCTGCGGATGACGGTCTGATGCCCCAAACGATCGAGGCCATTCGCCACGCGCAGGCGGCCGAGGTTCCGGTGGTGGTGGCGCTGAACAAGATCGATCTGGGCGATCAGAACGTGGTGAAGATTTATGGGCAGCTCGCGGAACACAACTTAACGCCGAGCGGCGACTGGGGTGGAGACACCGATGTAATCCAAACGTCCGCTACCACGAACGTGGGTATCACGGAACTGGTCGAACACCTGGCTGATCTGAGTGGGCTTCTGGAGTTACAGGCCGATCCTTCGTTGCCGGCTTGCGGGACCGTGATCGAGGCGGAAACGAAGCCTGGCGTGGGGCCTGTCGTGCGCTTGCTGGTGCAAGAGGGGACGCTGAAGTTGGGCAATTTTGTGGTATGCGGCAACGCTTTTGGCCGGGTTCGTGCGATTCTCAACGATCGCGGTGATCGGGTGGATTCGGCCGGACCGTCTATGCCGGTGGAAGTATGGGGTTTGGACGACGTGCCCATGTCGGGAGATATGCTGTACGTGGTCTCTGCGCTTCAGCGTGCAAAAGAAATTGCCACGGAGACGAAGCAAAAACGCACCGAGTCGGCGCGGCTTCAGTCTCACAAAGTGAAGTCGTTGGAGGAGATGTTCAAGCGCGTGGACACCGGCGTGGTTCCCGAGTTGAACATTATTATCAAGGCCGACGTTGATGGTTCACTCGTCGCGTTGAAGCAGTCCCTCGCTGACATTCCGTCTGATGAGGTGTTGTTGATGATCCGCCACGCGGCCGTCGGACC